>JANNIB010000138.1:0-9391 GCA_031404695.1 Acidobacteriota bacterium | reverse complement strand
GCCGCTCGCGAAATCCCGCGGATCGGCCGTCTATCTTGTAGAGCGCGGCCGCGCGCCGCCGTCGAAGGCAGGGGGAATACATGGCCAAACGCCGGAGCCCGCGGCAGGGGCCCGCCCGCACGCCCGCAGCCGGCCGGAAGGCCGCCGCGAAGCCGTCGCGCGCCGGCGACGTCACCGAACCGCCGCGCCGCAAGCTGACTGATCGCGATCGTCTACGCCTCGACATGATGCGCTCGATCGTCACCGAGCCGCTGCTGAGCAAGGTGCAGAAGAACCCCGGCCAGTCGTTCGACGTCATCGTCGAGCTGAACGAGCTCTTCGAAGGTGGCCTCGAGGCGGCGCGTCTGCGCGCCAAAGAGTGGGGCGTGCCCTTCACGGTGACGTCGAGCTACTGCTTCTCGCGGATCACCGGGAAGCAAGTGCTGGCGCTGGCGGAAGAAGCGCGCCAGCTGAACGCCGAGGGCAAGAGCAAGTCGCCGCTCTACCGCATCTGGGAAGACAGCGTGGTTTCGACCACGCTCACCAAGTCACTCACCACGGTGAAGGCGGATGCGGCGCAGCGCGCCTTCCACGCGCTCGGCAAGGACATCGTGTGGGCGGTGCTCGACAGCGGCGTGCACGGCAAACACCCGCACTTCGCCGGCGTTTCCCATGCCTTCGGCACCGTGGCGACGCTCGATCTCGCCAAGCCGCTCCAGCATCTCGACTTCACGCCAGACGGGCTCGACAAGTTGGGCGAACCCACCTCGACCAGAGCGCTCGTCGATCGCTTCGGCCACGGTAGTCATGTGGCCGGGATCATCGCCGGCGCATGGGAGTCGAAGAAGCCCGACGGCGAGCTGGTGGTGGGCACCGAGACGCGGCACGAGGCCACCAACGAGCCCGTGCCTGCCCTGCGCTCGCTCACGCGCATCAGCGGCGTGGCGCCGCAGTGCAAGATCGTCAGCCTCAAGGTGATCGCGGACGTGGACCTGCCGAACGACGGCACGCAGACGGCGGGGCAGGGCAAGGTGAGCTGGCTGCTGCGCGCCATCGACCGCATCCAGACGTGGAACCAGCACGGCAAGCGCCTGCTCGTGCACGGCGTGAACCTGAGCCTGGGCTACGGGTTCGACGCGCGGTGGTTCGGCTGCGGCCAGAGTCCGCTCTGCGTCGAGGTGAACCGGCTCGTGAAGTCGGGGGTGAGCGTGGTCGTCTCGGCCGGGAACGACGGCTATCCTTCGTTCCTCACGGAAGACAACCGCGCCGAATCGCGCTACCACGCGTCGAGCATCACCGACCCCGGCAATGCGGACCTTGCCATCACGGTCGGTTCGACGCATCGCGACTCGCCGCACCTCTACGGCGTCTCGTACTTCTCGTCGCGTGGGCCCACGGGCGATGGCCGCTGCAAGCCCGACCTGCTCGCGCCGGGCGAGCGCATCTGGTCATGCGCGGCCGGAGAAGAAGCGCAGAAGTACGTCGGCGCGGCGGGTGCGAAGAAGGGCCAGTCACCGGTGCTCTACCTCGAACAGACCGGTACCAGCATGGCGGCGCCGCATGTCTCGGGCGCGATTGCGGCGTTCCTCTCGGTGCGCCGCGAGTTCATCGGCCAGCCGGAGCGCGTGAAGGAACTGGTGCTGCAATCGGCGACAGACCTGAAGCGCGAGCGCTACGTTCAGGGCGCCGGCCTGCTGGATCTGATGAGAATGCTGCAGCTCGTGTAGGGCTGGGCGCACCGGCTGGCGCTGGTGCCGACAGGAGTAGTCATGGCCAAGGTCGAAGGGTTCGATTTCTTCCCGCTCACGTTCGACGGCGACGGGAATCTCGAGAAGAAGCCGGAACTCGATGCCATCGCGGCGCACATCGCGTCGGCGGGCACCACCGACTTCATCTCGATCGCACACGGCTTTCGCAACGACGAGCAGGAAGCTACGGCGCTCTACACCGAGTTCCTCAAGAACCTGCGCGCGCACCTGACGCGTGGGGAGCTGGCGAGCCTGGCCGGCCGCAAGTTCGTGGTGGCCGGCGTGTTCTGGCCCTCGAAGTCGTTCCCGGAAGGGCCGTCGGCCGGCGACGGCGGCGTGCAGAGCGCCGGCACGAGCAGCGCGGCGAAAGAACGCGCGGCGCTCGAAAAGCAGCTCAAGGCGTGGGTCGACGACGACTCGACCCCCGCGCAGAAGAAGGCCGTGGCGAAGGTGCTGCGCCTGCTCGATGAGGCCAACACCGATCCGGACGTGCAGGATGAGATCGTGGCCACGCTGCTGTCGATGGCCGGAAAGGTGCCAAAGACCGACGACGACGGCCTGTCCGTCATCCGCTCGACCCCGGGGCGTGAAGTGCTCGAAAGCCTCAAGACGCCGATCCGCCTCAAGGTCGCAAAGCGGCGCAAGACCGACGAGGGCGGCGTGACGTCTGTGCGCGGTGGCGGCAGCGGGGCTGCCGGCGCGGGCGGTGTGATGTCGATCGGCGGCGCCTTCAAGTCGGCGTTTGGCCGCATCGGCCAGGTGCTCAACATGACCACCTGGTACCAGATGAAGAGCCGGTCTGGCACCGTCGGCGCTGATGGCCTCGCGCCCGCCATCCGCGCAATCAAGAAGAAGGCGCCGGCGCTGCGCGTGCACATCGTCGGGCACAGCCTGGGCGGCCGGCTCGCCGCCGCGTGTGCCAAGGCGCTCTCAGCCGCGCCGAAACTGCAGGCCGATTCCCTGACCCTGCTCGAGGCCGCGTTCTCGCACTACGGCTTCAGTGACAACAACGGCGACGGCACGCCCGGGTTCTTCCGCGAGGTGATCGCGCAGCAGGTGGTGAAGGGGCCGTGCGTCTCGACCTTCTCGGTGCAGGACACGGTCGTCGGGCGGGTCTACGCCATCGCCTCACGGCTCGCCGACGACAACACCAAGGCCGTCGGCGACGAAAACGACAAGTACGGGGGGATCGGGAGGAACGGCACGCAGCGCACCACCGATGCGACGCGCGACGTGCTGCACAAGGCGGGCACGGCGTACAGCCCGTTCAAGGCCGGCGTCGTGCACAACCTCGACGGCTCGGGCGGGCTCATCAAAGACCACGGCGACGTCAGGAATCCCGACGTCACCTACGCGTTCGCGTCGGTGCTCCACCAGACCGTCTGAGGCGCCGGACGCGCCTCAGCGCACCCGCACCTGCACCACCAGCGGACGCGTCAGCCTGGTCGACAGCGTCGTGCCGGCGGCCAGGGCCACCTCGTCGCCGCGCGTGGCCAGCACCACGCCGGTGCCGGCGCCGCCGCCCACGACCGTCCCGACGACAGCGCCCTTCTTGCCGCCGGTGATGGCGCCAATCACGGCGCCCGCGCCCGCGCCGAGCCCGATCTTGCCGGCGTCTTCCTTCTTGGTGCCCTCGGCCTCGCGCGCGATGGCGGCGGTGCCGATGGTGGTGGGCGTGTCATCCACGGTGAGCGAGGTGAAGCGCAGGGCGAGACGGGCGCGGCCCTTCACGCGGGCCGAGCGCAGCGCCTCGGTCACGATGCCGCTCATCGAGGCCCCGGCCGGCACGATCTCCTCGCCGTCCACGATAAGGGCCCGCCGCAACACCCCCTGCACGCGGTCTTCGACGGCGCTGGTGTTCGACGCCACGGCGGTGCGCAGTTCGACCGACAGCGCGGTGCCCGACGGGATCGTGACCTCGCGGTAGGTGGGCACGGGAGGCGGGGGAGGCGCCGCCGGCGTCGGGGCCATGGCGGATGGTGCGGCCGCAGCGGGCGTCGATGTTGCCGGCGCAGCTCCCACCGAGGGGCCCGCCGGTCTGGAGGGGGCACGCGATGCCTGGGGCGCGGCCGGTGCCGATGCCCCGGGAGGCGTGGCGACCGGCGTGGCGCCAATCTCCGCCGCGGGCGCGGTGGCCGGCGCAATTGCCGCTTCGGTCGATGCCGGCGCTGGCGTGGACGGCGGAGATGAGCAGCCGACGCCTGCGACGACGAAACCCGAGAGAATCCACCCGATGGCGCGCATATCCACTCCTTCGGGTGCGAAACGGCGCACCCTGTTTTGATTGTGTGTCACACGGGGTGCGGCTGGCTGTGCACTAACGCGCTCCGCCGCAGTCCGGATTGGCGGTAATCTGTCGTGCGCTTCGGCCTGTCTTGAAGCGGGAGGCACCAGATGCGACACGCGATCGCCGTTTTGAGCGCCCTGGCGCTGCTGCTGGCCAACTCGGCGCCGGCCCGCTCTGCGCCGGCGCCGGCGCCCTTCACCGATCACTATGCCGAGGTCAACGGCCTGCGCCTCCACTACGCGAGCGTCGGCGAGGGGCCGCTCGTGCTGTTCCTGCACGGCTATCCGTCGTTCTGGTACCAGTGGAAGGACCAGATGCTCGAGATGGGCCGCGATCATCGCGCTGTCGGGCTCGATATGCGCGGCTACAACCTGTCGGCGCGGCCCGAAGGGCTGGAGCCGTACACCATGCCGCATCTGGTCGAGGACGTGCGGCGCTTCGTCGAGACCATCAACGGCCGCGGCCGGAAGTTCACGCTGGTGGCGCACGACTGGGGGGCGAATGTGGCGTGGGTGTTCGCCATGTATTACCCCGAGATGCTCGAGAAGCTCATCATCGTGAACGGCGCCCATCCGTTCATCTCGGAACGCGAACTGCGCGAGAACCCGGCGCAGCGCTACGCCAGCAACTACTTCTTCGTCTTCAACAAGTACCTGGCGCCGGGCGAGCAGCCGATCGAGGAAAACGACACCGTCGAACGGGCCACGCGCCGCGCGCACGCCGGCTTTGTCGACGCCGAGGTGAAGAGCGGCCGCTACACCGAAGCCGACCGGCAGATGTGGATCGATGCCTGGTCACAGCCCGGATCGACGACGGCCGGGCTGAACTACTACCGCGCCAACCATCGCAATCCGCCGTTCAACGATCGTCATCCGGCCGCGACGATTCCACGCTCGTGGTCGGCCGCCGAGATGACGAAGGGGGCGGCGTCGACGACCATTCGCGTGCCGACGCTGGTGATCTGGGGTCTGAAGGACGGCGCCATCCTGTCGGGCCACCTGAGCGGCCTCGACAAGTGGGTGCCGAACCTGAGCGTGCGGCTCTATCCCGACGACGACCACTGGATCATGATGGCCAACGGCAAGGCCGTGGCACGCGACATCCGCGGCTTCATCGCCGATCCGGCGTTTCCGAAGGAATCGGTGTTCCGTCCGGCCGCCAGGTGACCGACGGCCGCGAGCGGATCGACTCCGCCCGCGGCCCGGTGTTCCTGCGTCGGCCTACTTCGCCGAGTACTTCGTGAACGCGCCGCCGGCCTGCACGATCGAGTTCGGGCCTTCCGCGGCGAAGATGGTGCCGTCGGCATCCACCGCCACGCCTTCGCCCGCCGTGCCCTGATACACGCGGTCGGCGCGCTCGAAGCCGGGGACGAAGCCCGTGATGCGGTCTTCGTCGAGCGGACCGATGCGCACGCCGTTGCGCCACCCGACGTGGTTGTAGGGCCCCGATTCCGAGTCGATGGCGTAGACGATGTCGTTCTTGATGAAGAAGCCGCTGATGCGGCCGTAGGCATAGCGCGACTCGAGATAGGTGCCGTTCTGGTCGAAGATCTCGAGGCGGTGGTTGCCGCGGTCGGCCACCCACAGGCGGCCCTTGCTGTCGAACATCAGCGCGTGCGGGGTGCGGAACTCGCCGTGCTTCACGCCGATGCCGCCCCACGACTTGATGAACTTGCCGTCGGGCGAGAACTTGCTGATGCGCGAGGTGGCGCCGCGCTTGAGGCCTTCGGCCACCGCCGCCGCCGTCGTCATGCCCTGCGCGTCATGGCCGTCCGAGACGTAGATGCTGCCGTCGGGTCCGGTCACGACATCGTTCGGCTGGTTGAACTGCCCGTCGGCGTTGCCTGGTTTGCCGGCGATGCCGAGGCTCAGCAGCTTGTCGCCCTTGGGGCTGAACTTATGCACCTGATGACCGCGGTCGCCAGCCTTGTTGCCGGCGAAGTCGGCAATCCACACGTTGCCGTCCTTGTCCACGTGGATGCCGTGCGGGGTCACCATCACGCCCTTGCCGATGTTGGCCAGCACGGCGCCGGTTTTCCGGTCGAACTTGAAGACGGGATCGACCGGCGTGTTCTCGCAGTCCACCGGCCCGCCGCCGGCCGTGCCCGCGCCGCAGCGTTCGTAGGCCCACACATGCCCGTCTTTCGGGTCGATGTCGATGCCGGCCGAGGTGCCCCACTTGCGGCCCGGCGGCAGCGTGCCCCAGTTCTTGGTGACGACCGGCGTCGGGTTGGGCAGGCCTTCACCGGAGATGAGGTTGGCGACCGGCGCGCGCTTGGCCTGCGCGCTGGCGGTGGAGTCGGCGCTCCAGGTTGCCGCGAGGGCGGCGACACCGACGCCGAAGGCGGGCAGAAGAATCCGTTACAGTGACATGGCAGCTCCTAGTGTGGACAAGGCGGGACTCGGGTTTCGGGTCTCGGGGCTCGACTGAATACTACTGCGGTGGTGGTTTCACGCTCGCCGCGGGCCGTGTGCCTTTGAGAATCCATCGCTGCATGCGCCTTCCGTTGCCGGCCTCACCGGTGTACATGCGGTTCTTCGAGTCGATGGCGATCATGTGGGCGCGGATGAACTCGCCGGCCTGACGGCCGGGCTTGCCGAAGCGGTCGAGGATCGCGAGGTCCTTGCGCCGCAGCATCCACACGCGCTGGTTGGTGCCGTCCATCAGATACAGGATGCTCTGTTCCGGATCACGCGAGAACTGCAGGCTGAAGCCGCTGCCCGAGCCGCCGGTTTCCGGCCGCACGAACCTTTCCATCAGGAACTCGCCGTTGTGGCGGAACACCTGGATGCGGTTGCCGCGCCGGTCAGACACGTAGATGAGCCCGTCCTTGGACCCGACCAGCCCGTGCAAGGTCGAGTACTGCTGCGGCGGCTCGCTCACCCGCACCGGATACTGATACTTCTCGGTGTCGTTCGGCGCCTTGCCGTAGGCGCCCCAGTGCCGCTTGTACTTCCCGGTGGCCGCGTCGTAGACGACCACGCGCTTGTTGATGTAGCCGTCGGCGATGAAGAGCTCGTTGGTCGCCGGCTCGACGTAGAAGTTGGCCGGCCCGCCCAGGTGATCGGGATCGTTGCTGCCCTTGTTGACGCCGGGCTCGCCGATGGTCAGCACGTGTTTGCCGTCCTGCGTGAACTTCATCACGTGCATGCCGTTACTGGTGCCGGTCCACACGTACCCGTTGTGGTCGATGTAGATGCCGTGCTCCTGGTCGTACCAGGTGTAGCCCTCGCCGGGCCCGCCCCAGGTGCGCAGCACCTTGCCCTCGGCGTCGAGTTCGAGCACCGGCGGCGCCGGCAAGCAGCAATCGGCGATCGGCGGCTTCACGGCGGCGCCGATCTCCTGCGGGGTGAGGCTCGACGGCATGTGGATCACCCACAGGTGATCCTTGTCGTCCACGAACAGGCCGCGGATATCGCCGAGTATCCAGTCGTTGGGCAGCGTTGGCGGCCACGTGGGATCGATCTCGTAGAGCGGCAGACGATCGGCGGTGGGCGAGCCCGGGGCCGCGGCCGCCCGGGCGCTTTGCGCGCCGGCGGCGACCGGAAGGAACAGCAGGGCTGCAATGGCCGCGCTTGTGGAGGCAAGGGTCATGCCGGGGGATTATCGCTCTATACTCCCCGGCCATGCGCGCCTTCGTCGCTCTCACGTTCGCCCTGCTCGGGGCCCTGAATCAGCGTCTGCCGAGCGATGTCCCGACCCTGACCGCGCCCACCAGACAGGCCCCGGCGATGACGGAGGACGAACGAGCCGCCCTCAACGCCGGGATCGCCCTGCTCAACGAGAAGAAATACGACCAGGCGATTGAGAAATACCGCACCGTGCTCGCCGCCAACGCTGACAGCGCCGGGGCCATGTACGAGATTGCGCTCGCCCTGACACAGAAGGGCGACTACGCGCAGGCCATCGAGATGGCGATGAAGAGCGCCACCTACGACACCGTCGATCTGGCGAAGTGCCTCGCGCTCATCGGCACGGCGTTCGACCTGGGCGGTGAGCCCCGCAAGGCCATCGAGGTGTACGAGCGCGCCATCGCCATCGTGCCCCTCGCCGGCACGCTCCACTACAACAAGGCGGTCGCCGAACTCCAGGGCTTGCGGGAGCCATCGCTGGCGCTGGCGTCGTTGAAGCGCGGCGCGATAGCCGATCCGGCACACGCAACGACGCAGCAGATGCTGGGACGGATGTTCGGCGGCGACGACCTGCGCACGCCGGCCGTGATGGCGTTCTCGCGCTTCCTGATCCTGGAGCCCGCGTCATCGCGCACCGCAGAGGTCTACAAGCTCTGGTACTCGCTGCTCTTCAGCAACGTGCGCCAGACCGCTGATGGCAAGTTCGAGCTGGCGGTGAATCCAGCCAAGAAGACGACCGAAGGCGACCTCCTGCAGCTCGATACCTTCATCGCGCTCAGTCAGCTCGATACGGCATCGTTGCCGCAGGCGACGCCGCCGGGCGCTCGCGTGGTGCGCTTGTTCACCTCGTACTTGAACGCGGTCGCGGGGTACGACGCCGGAAAGGATGCATCGACCTTCCTGTGGACCTACTACGCGCCGTACTTCAAGCAGATGCGCGAGCGCGACTTCGTCGAGCCGTTCGTGTATCACGTGTCGCGGAGCGTCGGCATGCCTGGCGCGCAGGACTGGGTCGCCGCCAACACCGACCGCGTCGACGCGTTCCTGGCGTGGGACAAGACCTACGCCTGGCGCTGACCCCGGACGGCCACGCGCCGGCGGTAGACTAGCGGTGTCATGCACTACGCCACCGCCGAACGCCGTGAACACCTGAAGCACGGCCTCACGCACGATCCGTTCAAGGCGCTGGTGGTGCCGCGGCCGATCGGCTGGATCACCACGGTGGGGCCCGACGGGGTCGTGAACCTGGCGCCCTACAGCTTCTTCAACGCCGTGTCGGACACCCCGCCGATGGTGATGTTCGCGTCCTCCGGCCGCAAGGACAGCCTGCGCAACATCGAGACCACCGGCGAGTTCACCTGTTCGATCGCCAGCCACGATCTGGTGGACGCGATGAACCTGAGTTCGGCCGCGGTGTCGGCCGAGGTCAGTGAATACGGCCTGACGGGGCTGGCCACCGCGCCGTCGCTGGTCGTGCAGCCGCCGCGCGTGGCAGCGAGCCCGGCGGCGCTCGAGTGTCGCCTGTGGAAGACCGTGGAACTGCCGGGGTCCGATGGTGGCCGCGGCACCACGGTGGTGTTCGGGCATGTGGTGGGCATCTTCGTGGACGCGCGCATCGTGAAGGATGGCCTCGTCGACACCGCGGCGATGCGTCCGCTGGCGCGCATGGGCTACATGGACTACGCGGTCGTCACGCCCGAGACGACCTTCACGCTGAACCGTCCGCGTGTCGAGGCCGACCGGAA
>JANNIB010000137.1:0-21989 GCA_031404695.1 Acidobacteriota bacterium | reverse complement strand
GGTCCAGACCTGCGCTTGTTGTCGCTGCGGAGAAGTAGCCTCCGACAGCCGCGCTGTGTCTTCCGTGATCGTGCCCGCCTAGTTCTTCCCCGCGCACGCACAGGTTCCCGCAGTTCCAGGCCCGGAAGGCTTTCCAGCTTTCCGGGCTTTTTCTATTTCCACGTGTCTTTTCGTTCACAAGGAGTTTCGAATCATGAATGCAGCATCTTCCGGCTGGCGGACGCCGGTGCTCGTCGTCGCGGGCCTGCTGGCCCTCACACCCGGGCCGGCCCGGGCCCAGCAGTCGCTGGTCGGGCGCTGGGACGCCGTGGTCGTCGTCAACGGTCAGGAGGTGCCGTTCCCGTTCGAGATCGCCACAGCCGGGGCGGGGCTCCAGGGTTCGTTCTTCAATGGCGAGCGCCGCATCACCTCGACCGCCGTGACGCTCGACGGCGCGCGCGCCTGGTTCCGCTTCGAACAGTACGCCGCCACGTTGCACACGACCGACGAGCAGGGCCGCCTGAGCGGCGAATATCGACGCTCCCGCGGGGAACCGCTGCCGTTTCGCGCGGTGCGGGCCACGAGCACGCCGGCCGCGGCCGCGACGACGGCGCCGTCCATTGCCGGCACCTGGGTGGTGCAGGCGAAGAGCAACAAGGGCGAGGTGGCGTGGCGCTTCATCGCTACGCAGACGGGCGACCGCGTGGAGGCGACCATCCTGCGCGTGGACGGCGAAACCGGCACCCTCACCGGCACCTGGCGCGACGGCCGCTTCGTGCTCGGCCACTTCTCGGGGGCGCGCCCGCTGCGCCTCGAGGTCACGCCCCACGCCGACGGCACGCTGGCGCTCTCGCAGAACGGCCAGGCGGCGCTGACGGCGGCGCGCGCCACGGCGACACGCGCGGCCGAGATCGGCGCGCCCACCGACCCGGCGCTGCATACGCGGATGAAAGATCCCGCCGAGCCGTTCCGCTTCGCCTTCCCCGATCTGTCCGGGCGGATCGTGAGCTCGACCGACGCGACGTTCCAGGGCAAGGTCGTGCTCGTGAACATCAGCGGCAGCTGGTGCCCGAACTGCCACGATGAAGCGCCGTTCCTGTCGGCGCTGTCGCGCAAGTACCGCCCGAAAGGACTCGAGATTGTGACGCTGTCGTTCGAAGAAGCCGACCAGCTCGCCAACCCCACCCGGCTCAAGGCGTTCATCGCCACCTACGGCCTCGACTACACGGTGCTGTTGCCGGGCGAACCCGATCAGTTGAACGAGAAGGTGCCGCAGGCTGAAAACCTCAACGCCTTCCCGACCACCTTCGTCCTCGGCCGCGACGGCCGGGTGCGGGCGGTGCATGCCGGCTTCCCGAGCCCGGGCAGCGGCGAGTTCTACACGAAAGCGGAGCACGAGATCACGAGCCTCGTCGAACGGCTGCTGGCCGAGCGGGCGGGGTCGCGATGATCGTCGATCCACGCGTGGCGTTGGCCATCGTCGCGCTGGTGGCGCCGCAGATGGCCGCGGCCCAGCCGGCCCGGCCGCGCGCCGAGGTGATCGCGGTGGTGCAGACCTCGCCCGTCACGGCGGGCGCGACCGCGCGGGTGTCGCTGACCGTTCGCCTGCCCGAGGACGTGCACGTGCAGGCTCACGAGCCGCGGGATCCGTCGCTCATCGCGACGGTGCTCACAGTGGAGGCGCCGCCAGGCTTTACGGTGGAGGCCATCACGTATCCGCCGCCCACCGAGCTGACGCAGACCGGACGCCGCGAGTCGCTCGCGGTGCTCGGTCCGGAGTTCGCGATCGACGCGCGCCTGGCGGTGGCCGCCGCCACGCCTGCCGGTGAGCTGGCCGTGCCGGTGGTGCTGCGTTACCAGGCCTGTAACGACCGCGTGTGTTTCCCGCCGGCGCGGGCCACTGCCACCTGGACGTTGCCGGTGCAGCGGTGACGCATTCCCGCACCTCCAGTTCCTGAGACGAGAGCAGACATGACCACACAGACCGTGAAGCCCATCGGAATCTACTTCGAACACCCGGACTGGTTCCGGCCGCTCTTTGCCGAGCTCGACCGCCGCGGCACCGCCTACGAACGGCTCGACGCCGGCCAGCATCGCTACGACGCCACCAACGGCGACGGCAGCCAGTACGGCTTGGTCTTCAACCGCATGAGCCCCTCCGCCTACCTGCGCGGTCACGGGCACAGCATCCTCTACACGCTCAACTACCTGGCGCACCTCGAGCAGCTTGGCGTGCGCGTGGTCAACGGGCTCGATGCGTATCGTGTGGAGACGTCGAAGGCGCTGCAGCTGTCGCTGCTCAAGTCGCTGGGCCTGCCGTTCCCGGCCGCGCGTGTCATCAACCACCCGGCCGAGGCGCCCGCGGCGGCAGAGGGCCTGCGCTTCCCGGTGGTGGTGAAGGCGAACATCGGCGGCAGCGGCGCCGGCATCGTGCGCTACGACGCGCCGGAGGACCTGCGGCGGGCCGTGGACGAGGGCCGGGTCGAGCTCGGGCTCGACCAGACGGCGCTGGTGCAGGAGTTCATCCCCGCGCGCGGCGGCCACCTCACGCGCGTCGAAGTGCTGGGCGGCCGCTTCCTCTACGCCATCAACGTCTACAGCTCCGGCGAGAGCTTCAACCTGTGCCCGGCCGACATCTGCCAGTCGACCGACGGCGTGGCGCTCGCCCGCGGCGCCTGCGCCGTGGATGCGCCGAAGAACAACCTGCGGGTCGAAGGGTACACGCCGCCGGCCGACGTCATCGCCGACGTCGAACGCATCATGGCGGCGGCGCATATCGACGTCGGCGGCGTCGAATTCATGGTCGACGACCGTGACGGCCAGCGCTACTACTACGACATCAACGCGTTGTCGAACTTCGTGGCCGACGCGCCGCGGGTGGTGGGCTTCGATCCGTTCGTCAGCCTGGCCGACTTCCTCGAAGCGGAGACGCGCTGATGCGGTACGGCTACTGGCTGCCGGTCTTCGGTGGCTGGCTCAGAAACGTGGACGACGAGGGCATGGCCTCGACGTGGGACTACGTGAAGCGCCTCGCGCAGGCGAGTGAGGCGTGGGGCTACGACCTCACGCTCATCGCCGAGCTGAACCTGAACGACATCAAGGGCATCGACGCGCCGTCGCTCGATGCCTGGTCCACCGCGGCGTCGCTGGCGGCCGTCACCTCCACGCTCGAACTGATGGTGGCCGTGCGGCCGACCTTCCATGAGCCGGCGCTGCTGGCCAAGCAGGCCGCCAACATCGACCACATCAGCGGCGGGCGCCTGTCGCTGAACGTCGTCTCGTCGTGGTGGGCCGACGAGGCGCGGCAATACGGCGTGGCCTTCGACCACCACGACGATCGCTATGCCCGCACCGCCGAGTGGCTGACGGTGGTGGACGGCCTGTGGCGGCAGTCGCGCTTCAGCCACGAGGGCCGCTACTACCACATCCACGACGCGGTGCTCGAGCCCAAACCGGTGCGCCGGCCGCGTCCGCTCGTCTACGCCGGGGGCGAATCGGAGACGGCGCGGACGCTCATCGCCAACAGCTGCGACGCCTACGTGATGCACGGCGACCCGCCGGACGTCATCGCGCAGCGTATCCGCGACATGTCGAGCCGGCGCGACCGCTCCGGTCAGACACCGCTGTCGTATGGCGTGGCGGCCTACGCGATCGTCCGCGACTCGGAAGAGGAGGCGCAGGAGGAGCTGGCGCGCATCACCGACGTGAAGCCGGGCTCGGCCGGCTACGGCAACTACCAGCAGTGGATCGCCAACACCCAGCTCGAACGGCGGGTCTCGCTCGAAGACTACTCGGTGTCGAACCGCGGCCTGCGCTCGGGCCTGGTGGGCACGCCCGAGCAGGTGCGGGCGCAGGTGGCGGCCTTCGAGGCGGCCGGCGTCGACCTGCTGCTCCTGCAGTGCAGCCCGCAGTTCGAGGAGATGGAACGGTTCTCTGAGCAGGTGATTCAGCCCTCGCGCGGCGTCTCCGTGGATCCGCCGCTTGAACGTCTGCCGCTCTTCCCCCCGGGCCTGGCCGAGGGGCTCGCTTCCTGGTGAGGGTCGCTAAGCCGCCCGCAGGAAGCGGCAATACTGGAATGACTGGGTGGCGCCCCACGGCGTGGTGTGGACGTGGCGCCGCGTCTCGACCAGCGTCAGGTCATCGCCCAGCGTGTCGTTGAGCACCTCGGGATCGTAGCGGACCACCGGCAGTCCACTGCACGAGGCCGGTCCATCGAGCGCGAAGGTCGCGACGATGGCGGTGCCGCCGACTTTCAGCGTCCGCCGCAGGTGATCGACGTAGCTGGCCCGATCGGCCGCTTGGGTCAGGAAATGGAAGACGGCGCGGTCGTGCCAGATGTCCATCGGCCCGAGCGACCAGTCGCCGGCGACATCGGCTTCAATCCACGTCGGCACGTCGGCGCGGGCGCCGAGGCGCTCGCGGGCGCGGGCCAGCGCTGCGCCCGAGATGTCGAGCACGGCCAGG
This sequence comes from Acidobacteriota bacterium, assembly GCA_031404695.1. Lineage (GTDB taxonomy): Bacteria > Acidobacteriota > Vicinamibacteria > Vicinamibacterales > UBA2999 > CADEFD01. The sequence continues at coordinate 17,546 of JANNIB010000137.1, read as the reverse complement.
CAATCGAGGCCGCGCTCGGCGAGCGTGTCAACAAGACGGGAATCGCCGCCGCCCACGTCGAGCACGCAGGTGTCGTCGTCGAGGCCGGCGGCCTCCATCATCTCGAGCGAGATCGCCGGCAGCGGTTCGAACCAGCTGACCTCCCGTTCGCCCTTCGTCGTGTAGACCGCGTTCCAGTGGTTCTGTCGTTCCATCGGTCCTCAGGGCAGGCGCTTCAGGCGGCTGCGGGAATAGACCTCGAACGGCTTGCCGCTTTCAGCCAGTTCGAAGATCTCTTCGATGTCGTCGGGGCCGTGCACGAGGTAGGTCTCACGCGCGCGCCAACCAGCGGGGATGTTCTCGATCGCTTCGGTCGTGAAGACCAGTCGGGACGGCGTGGTGCCGTCGTCTTCGACGTACTGATTGACGAAGCCTTCGACGTGGAACTGGCGCAGCACCAGCTTCTTCCGGCTGCGGTCGAGGCTGATGAAGCCTTCGTCTTCGTGGATCTCGCCCTTCGGGTTCTTCTCCTGCGCCGGATATTCGCTGCGGTTGTGCACGCGGATGAAGCGGCCGTTCAGGGCGCGCGTGTACTCACGCCGTACGGTGCCCTTGCCGGGCTGCCCCTCGGCCGTGCCTTCCCAGCGGCCGATGAGCAGGCGGGCGCGCTCGAACGGGTCGGGCACCGGCGATGTCTGGGCGCTGCCGGACCCGGTTGAGAGGAGGCAGGCCACGACGAGACCGGCGAGGCATCGAGACGTGCGGTCCATGCTCAAGCTCCTTCCGCGCAGAGTATGCCCCGACAGGAGCGGCGGCGCCACTGCCCGTGGCGGCCTCCGACAGCCGGCCGGTCACCGGGTATGCTTCACGGTCATGAGCGTTCCCGTCAGCGTCCTTCGCACCCATCTCGAGTACACGACGTGGGCCACCAGCCGCATCGTGGCTGCGGCCTCGGCCCTCACCCCCGCCGAGCTGAGGCGTGATTTCGGCACCGGCGACAAGAGCGTGCTGGGGACGCTGGCGCACGTCTACGCCGCCGACCGCGCCTGGCTGGGCCGCATCCACGGCGCGCCGCCGGCGGTGTTCTTCGACCCGGACGTGGACCTGCATCTCACGGTGATCACCAACGAGTGGCCGGCGCTGCTCCAGCGCTGGCGTGGCTGGGCCGAGAGCCTCGAGGACGCCAGCGTCGCCGCCACCTACAAGGACCTGCAGGGCAGACCACACACGACGCCGCTGTGGCAGATCGTGCTGCACGTCGTGAACCACGCCACGCACCACCGCGGACAAGTGGCCGGGATGATCCGGGCAATGGGCCACGTGCCGCCGCCGCTGGACCTCATCCGCTTCTACCGCGAGCAGTAGGCGCGTCGGCCAGGACGAGCCTCAGTGACCGGCGAAGTCGAGCACCACGCGCGAGGCGACCTGGCCGCGCTCCAGCCTCGTGAAGACGTCGTTGACGGCTGAGAGCGGCTGCAGCTCGATGTCGGCCGTGACGGCGCCGGAAGCGGCAAACGCCAGCGCTTCGGCCATGTCCAGCCGCGTACCCACGAACGACCCGCGGATGGTGAGACAGCGCGCCACGACGTCGAAGAGCGGCACCGGGAAGGCGCCGGCCGGCAGGCCGACCAGCACGCAGGTACCGCGCCGGCGGGTCATGGCAATGCCCTGGGTGAAAGCGCCGAGCGAAGGCGCCGTGATGAGCACGCCATGCGCACCGCCCCCGGTCGCCGCCATCACGGCGGCCGCGGCTGCGCCAGCGTCGCCGTGGGACGCGTTCACGACCACGTCGGCGCCGACGCGGGTGGCGTGCGCGAGCTTGGCGTCGTCGATGTCCACCGCGCAGACGTGCAGCCCCATCGCCTTGGCGTACTGGATGGCCAGGTGCCCGAGGCCGCCCGCGCCCGAGACCGCCAGCCACTCACCCGGCCGGGCGCGCGTTTCCTTGATTCCTTTGTAAGTGGTGGCGCCGGCGCAGATGATCGGCGCGGCGGCGGTGGCGGTGAGCCCCGCGGGGATGTGGGCGACGTAGCGCGGGTCGGCCAGGATGAACTCCGCGAAGCCCCCATTCTTCGTGTAGCCGCCAAACTGCGCGTCGGCACAGACGGTCTCCCACGCGGCGAGGCAGTGCTCGCAGTGGCCACACGCCGAGTACAACCACGGCACGCCCACCCGGTCGCCTTCCTTGACCGCGGTCACGCCGGCGCCAACGGCGGTCACCAGACCGATGCCTTCGTGGCCGGGGATGAAGGGCAGTGACGGCAGCACCGGCCAGTCGCCGCGGGCCGCATGCAGGTCGGTGTGGCAAACGCCGCAGGCTTCGGTCTTGACGACGATCTGGCCGGCCGCGGGTGTCGGCACCGCCCAGTCCTGCAGTTCGAGCGGGTGTCCGAATTGCTCGACGACGGCAGCCTGCATGTGGACCATGGCGCTCATGTAACACCCCTCAGCCATCACAGTGCGGCAGGGTCGGCCGGCGCGGCTGTCCCGTTGGGGACATCCGCCGTCGGTGCGCACATCGCACGATGGGGAGCCGTGGCCGGTTCCCGCCGGCCCGGCGGCGGCGATCTGCCGCGTGTGTTCTCGGGCTCGCTGGTGGTGCGCGGCGCCGGAATGGCCGAAATCGGCGCGACCGGCTGGAAGTACACCTTCTGTGTGATCGTCTGGAAGCCGTCCAGATAGATCGTCAGCTCGTGCTCGCCGGGCGCGACATTCAGCCGCTGGAAGACGCCGTCGAAGTCATCCACCGATCCGGCCAGGTAGCCGTCCAATTAGACCTCGGCCTGCTTCGGTGTGATCTGCAGGCGGGCGGACCCGGCGCCCGAGCCGAAGAAGAGCGGTGAAGCGACGACGACGCGGCCGCCGCCGGGGCGTCCGCGCCGCTGGGCGCTGGCTTCGCCAGGCCAGAGGGTGATGACCGCAGTGCAGAGACCCGCGGCCACGATCGAGCGAAGAAAGCGAACACGTGAGGTCACTGGGAGTGCTCCCAGGCAGGCGCCGGCTTCCTCAGCAACGCCGATGCCAGGGGACGACACTCGGAACCGCGCGTCATGACAAAGCGCCAACGCCCTGTCCCGTGTTGATCACGCGACGTGTCCTCCAACCCGCGTTGATAAGGCTTTGCCGATTCTTAACCAACGACGACACGGAATCGACCCACGGCGGAGCGGTCGTTGCAACCCGACGCCGCCGGTATGCCATTCCTGTTCAAACGTCGCCTCCATGCGACAGTCCGCGACCACGCGCGGCGACACTGTGGACGATCGCGGCCCGCTGCCGCTGACGCTGTTCGTTTCGGCCTGCGACAAAACAGAGACGCCCACCTCGTCGACCGACACGACCACCACCGCCAGCACGGTGGCCGAGCCAACCATCACTGAAGAGTTCGTCGGCACCGTCCCGGTGGGCGGCTCGCGCTTCTACTCGTTCGAGGTGGTTGCCAACGGCACGGTCAATGTCACGTTGGCGAGTATGGGAGGCGCCGGCGTGCCCTCGACGTGTCGCGTTTCTGAGCCGCGACGCGCCGTCTAGCGATCGCGCTCGACAAAGGCCGCAAGACGCGCCAGCGCGCCGTCCCAGTGCGACGAGATCTGGTCGAGCAGGCGCCGCACCTCGGCCAGTCGCCGGGCCTCGATGTGCCATTGCTGTTCCCGGCCGTGCCGTGTGCTGCTCGCCAGGCCCGCATCACCCAGCACCCGCAGGTGTTTGGCGACGGCCTGCCGGGTCAGTGTGGTGCCCTCGGCCAGGCGCGTGATCGACTGCGGCCCCTCCTGGCAGAGCCGCGAGACCAGATACAGACGCGTCTCGTCACCGAGCGCGGTGAAGACCGGAACCACGCTGGCGAGCGTCGCGGGCGAGGGGCGAACCGCCGGACGTGGCATCGCGCGGCCGATCAGCGCATCTGCGCGAGGTAGGCAGCGACCAGCCGCAGTTGATGCGTCCAGCCGCCGTCGTTGGCCGTGAACGCCTGGGCACGGCGCTCCAGCGCGATCTTGTCGAAGCCCGACTCGGTGATGGTGAGCCGGGTGCCATCGCCGTCAGCGGCGAGCACGAACTCCACCAGGGTTGTCGGATCGGCCTCGTGGCCGGCGCCGCCGGTGCCGTGCGGATGCCAGCGGAAGGCGAGCCGGTGCGGTGGCTCGACGTGGGCGACGATCACGGTGAACGGCAAACCGGCATGCGGTGCCTGCAGCGTCGCCACCTCCGGATCCACCGTGGTGGGCCGGATGCGCGCGCTGATGGTGGTGCCGGCAACGAACGGCGCATCGAACTCGGCGCCGAACCACGCGCCGAACTGGCGGCTGTCGCTGATGGCCTCCCACACCCGGGCGAGCGGCGCGTCGAGGCGGGCAGTCTTGCGGATGACGTCGGTGTCTGAGCTCATCATGCAACCTCTCGGTTGCGCATAGGATAGCCGTGGGGGGCCAGACAAGCAACCGGGAAGTTGCGCGTCGAGTGGCGCGGTCCGCGCGACGCTGATGCGAGCAGCGGCGGCGGGCGTGCGGCCGCGCACGCCTGCTGCCGGCATACCATGGAGCGGCATGTCTTTGTCGCCCCCGGCCGATGCCCGCAGCGGCCAGCGCATTGCGCTTGCCGGCATCGTCGCCAGCGGGTGCCTGGCCGCACTGAACATCACGGTGGGTCTGGTGTCGCGATCGACCTCCGTCTTCGCGACCGGCATCGAGTTCGCCGGCGACGTGCTGGCGTCGTCGGTGGTGCTGCTCGGCATGGTCGCCGCCGCCAAGCCGGCCGATGACGACCACCCCTACGGCCACGGGCGGGTCGAGACGCTGGCGGCGTTTGTCGTCGGCATCGTGCTCAGCGCCGGCGGCGTCGGCATCAGCTGGAACTCGCTGCAGGCAGTGGGCGCCCGGCATCCGCCGCCGACCGCGATTGCGCTCGTGGCGCTCGCCGTGGCGATTGCCGTGCGCGGCGTCATGGCGGTGCTGAAGTTCCGCGTCGGCCGCCGTCTGCGCAGCGCCGCGCTGGTGGCCGATGGCTGGAACGACGCGGTGGACATCCTCTCGGCAGTGGCGGCGCTGACCGCCGTCGCCCTCACGATGTATGACAACACGCGCTTCATGGCCGCCGACCACTACGGCGGCTTCGTCGTCGGCATCGTCGTGATTGCCACCGGCGTGCGGGTGCTGCGCGACGCCTCGCTCGAGTTGATGGACACGATGCCCGACGCCGCGATGCTGGCCCGCGTCACGGCGACCGCCCTGGCGGTGCCGGGTGTCGCGGGCGTGGACAAGGTTTACGCCCGCAAGACCGGCATGCGCTACCACGTCGATCTGCACCTCGAGGTCGATCCGCAGATGTCGGTCGCCGACGCCCACGGCGTGGGCGGCCACGTGCGCAGCCGCGTGCGCGCGGAGCTCGACTGGGTGGCGGACGTGCTGGTGCACGTCGAGCCAGCCACCGACCGGTCGCGTCAGGGGTGACGCCGCCCGGTCACCGCCAGTCGGCCGACGCCGTCTTCCGGTAAAGAAATCGTCAAGGCGATCGGGCTCGTAGAGGGCGCGCCGGAGATCGCTGGTCACGCGGTCGATCTCGTCGTCGCTGGATTTGCCGGCGACGATGGCCACCACGAGCACCGCCACCGGCGCGGCGTTGGCGATGACGATGGCCGGATCGAAGAGCATCCCGACCGACACGAAGAACAGCAGGCCGAGGAGCAGTGGCAGGCCGAGGGCGCGCCGCGACGACGGCCCCGGCCAGGCCGACGACCACGATCAGTACGAAGTCCGCCGCGATACCCATGCGTGGAGGTGTGGACGCCCCGCACCACGCGCGCGACCGTCTGCATCGTCTCACGCGGCCGCGGCGGCGTGGCGCCTACTCGGCGATGTAGCGCCAGGGCGCGGCGGGCGAGGGACGCGACCAGATGGTGAAAAACGGCGTGCCGGCCGGCGGCGCGGCGGGCGCCCCGGCGGGCGGGGTGTTCGGGCGGATGAAGCCGAACGAGATGCCGAGATCGCCGCTCGAGGCGACGACGGCGACGTCGGTGGACCACTCGACCGGGCTCGGTGCGCCTGACGGCGCGCCGGCGCCGACCAGCGTGCCGATGGCATCTGCGCCGACGACAAACGACGCGCTGGTCGGGCCGCCCATGTTCACGGCCATGGCCTGGCCGTATTTCCGGAAGGCCGGGCCGAGTCCGATCGACTGCGCCTCATCGGAGAAGGCGCGCTCGGCGGCCACGAGCGATTGCCGCAGCTTGGCGATCTGTGACGCCTCCGGGCGCGGTGCCACGAGCGCCGCCGGCAGGTGCGGCGCCATCGTCGTCATCACCGCGTCGCCCTCGGGACGCCGCGCGCGCTTGTAGCCGGCGACGCGCCAGCCCTGCGCGCCCTTGACCCAATAGGACATGTACTTCAGCAGCACGAGGTGACCATCGGCGTGGGTCAGCGTCATGAAACCGAACGTGAAGCCGTGCGGGCCGTCGGCCGACACGCCGGCGCGGATCGGCGTCCACGACGCGCGCGCGGCGCTGTCGGGGCTGGCGCGGAGAAACGCCACCACCGCGTCGCGGCCGCGGTAGAGGTTGGCCGGCGGCCCCGGCATGATGACGTCGGCGGTGAACATCGGCGAAAGACCATCGGCGAGCGGCAGCCTCGCGGCGCGCGACGAGAACGCCTCATCTTCCAGGAAGAGGGCCCGGGCGGCCCGCTCCGGCGAGGACACCGGCGCCGCCGGCTGCACGAACGCGGCGAGCGCCACTGCGATCCAGTTCCACGACATCCCCGCATCCTACGCCGCGGGCCGGGCGGCCGACAGGGAGCCTGCGTGATTGACGTGGGACCACCGTGGTGACGGTCCGTGGCGGGACGCGACGGCGCATCACGGCGCCGACACGTTGTACCGCACCGCGTCGAGCGTGAGTTCCAGGTACGCGTACGGTCCTGCCGGCTCGTGCCAGCGCGCTTCGGCGTCGGCCATGAGCGTGACGGGGCCGAACGCGCGGTAGGCGCGCACGGGGGTGGACCAGCGCAGCCCGTGCGCCGTGCCGCCCGCCTCCGCCTTGCCGCGGTCGTCCGACCAGAAGTCGGCCAGGCGCCCCTCGGCATCGAAGACGAGCGTGGCCGCGACGGCGTGCGCGCCCAGCGTGAAGACCGCGCGGGCCTGGCGGTCGTCGATCGGCTCCCAGCGGATGTTCGGCATGAGCAGCGCCGCCGGCGCCAGGAGCGACAGGTCGTTCAGGAACGTCACGGTCTCGGACCTGGTGAGCGCCATGCCGCCGTCGGTCGCCACCGGCACCGCGCCGAGCACCTTGACGATCATCGACGCCTCGCCGCCGGCGAAGCGGTGGTAGCCGGGCACCGGCAGGCGCGCCATCGAGGCGTCGAAGTAGAACAACCGCGCCGGGGGATCGAACGTGGTGACCTGGTGGACGTCGAGCGGCATCCAGCCGGCCGACGGGCCGCTGCGGATGCGGCCGTGCATCCGCAGGTGCATGGTGCGCACGCGCGGCTGTCCGACCACGCCGGCCACGCGCAGGTAGCGCTGCACCGGGGCCGGCAGGGGCGCCAGATCCGCGTCGGTCACCAGTGCCTCGCTGCCGCGCGCCGCGCCGAGGGCCTCGCGGACGTCACGGTCGTAGGCGGCCCGCAGGCTGCCGGGCCCCGCGAGCAGCACGGCCACCGTGGCCGCCACCGCGATGAGGGCGTTGGCGATGGCGCCGGCCCGGGCATCGGCCCACGACGGCACGATCGCCACCATCGACACGGCGATGGCGACGGCGGCCAGCCACCACCAGCCGCGCGGCCAGAGGAACAGGGCGGCGGCGGTGGCCACGAAGAGCAGCGCAGCCACGCCCCACACGGCGCCCATGGCGGGTGGAATCGGCAGCTTGAGGGCCTCGAGGTCCGCCAGGCCGAACGCCTTGGCCGTGCCCATCAGATGGATGAGGCCATGGAGGACGAGAAGCACCGCCAGCAGGACGCGCATATCCCCCGGGGTTTGCACAAACCGGTCCGCACGCGCCCGCGCCGTGCGGGCCGGATTGCGGCGCGATTGCGGTGCGCCGCCGCCGTGGGTGCGGACTTCTCCGGTGTCTAATGGGCAGGGCGCCGCTGGCCTCCGGGATCGCGGCAGCCGATACCCTGCAGATGAGGCTGGTCATGACCCGAGTTGGATGGCTGAGCTGCGTGCTCGCCGCGATGGTGCTGTGTGCGACTCCCCTGGCGGCACAACCCGCCGCTTCCGCGCTCACCATCGTCACCACCGGCCCCTCGGGTGCGCTCGGCAGCCTCGATCAGGCCAACGAAATCCGGATCGTATTCTCGGAGCCGATGGTCACGCTCGGCCGCATCCCGGCCGAGGTCACCGCGCCGTGGGTACGGATCGTGCCGGCCATCCCCGGCACCTTCCGCTGGTCGGGCACGACGATGCTGCACTTCACGCCCGATCCGAAGCAGCCGCTGCCGTTTGCGACGTCGTTCACCGTGACCGTCGACACGTCCGCCCGCGCCGTCAGCGGCCGGGCGCTCGGCGCCCCCGTCACCTTCACTTTCACGACGCCGACGGTGCGGCTGCTGAACACGAACTGGTATCGCCGGGGGGATGCAGTGAGCGGCGCGATGGTGTTCCTGCTGCGCTTCAACCAGCCGGTGCGCCGGGCCGACATCGCGGCGCATCTGTCGGCCACCCTCGCCCGGCACGACTGGGAGGCGCCAGCCTTCAGCGCCGACGAGCTCGCTCGCTACAAGACGCTCGACCCGGCCGGTCTGGCGACGTTCGACGCCAAGGTGGCGGCGGTGAAGCGTGTGGCCGCCGGCAACGTGCCGGTGCGCATCCGGCTCACGACGCAGTGGGACAAGCAGCGGTATCCGGAGTCGCCGGATCTGGTGGCCTTCGAGTCGGTGTCGGTCATCGAGCCCGAGAGCCACGTGCGGCTGGTGCTGAACGGCCGGGTGCCGTCACCGGCGGGACCGGCGACGCCGGGACGGTCGCTGTCCTACACGGTGGAAGCCGAGCCGGCGTTTTTCGTCGAGGGTTTCCAGTGCCGGGCCGAATGCCCGGGCGATGGCTACAACCCGCTGCGCCTCACCACGCCCCTGCGCGCCACCACGTTTGCCGCCGCGGCGAGCGCGCTCGACATCACCGCGGCGCCGCAACCAGTGAAGAAGGCGGCGAAGCCGCGCCCGACCGACGACGAAGACGACACCAGCCGCTATCTGACGCTCGAAGACGCCGGCTTCGAGGCGCAGCCGCCCAACCGCAAGTACGTGGTGACGCTGCCGGCCACGCTCAAGAGCGCCGATGGCCAGTCGCTCGGCTATCCCTGGCTCGGCATCGTCGACAACTGGCACAGCACGGCCTTCACAAGTTTTGGCGACGGCCACGGCGTGTGGGAAAAAGACGGCGGCCCGCAGCTGCCGTTCTACGCCCGCAACGTGCGCGACATCCTGCAGTGGGCGCTGCGCATCGAGCCGGCGCAGCTGATGGCCACGATCCAGCGGCTGGCGACCGGCGCCTTCACTGCCGCGCCCGATGCTCCGGCCACTGCGCGCCAGTTGCGCGTGACGCCCGACCGCGTGCAGTCGCACGGCCTGCCGCTCGGCGCCGCACTGTCGCCCGCCGGCACCGGTCTGGTCTGGGCGGCGGTGCAGGACGGCCGCATCCTCGACCGCACCAAGCGCGCCTCCGGACAGGACGCCCCGACGCGGGCCACCTTCGTGCAGGTGACCAACCTCGGCATCACGGTGAAAGACAGCCCGCAGAACACGCTCGTCTTCGTCACCCGGCTCGACACCGGCGCGCCGGTCGCCGGCGCCGCCGTCTCGATCGTGCAGAAGGACAGCACCACCTTCTGGCGTGGCACCACCAATGCCGACGGCGTCGCGCTGGCGCCGGCGAGCGCGCTCAGGAACCCCGAGGCCTGGTACGAGCCACTGGCATTTCTCGTGATGGCCGAGAAAGACGGCGACACCGCCTACACCGGGTCGGATTGGCACGAAGGCATCTCGCCGTGGGAATTCGGACTCGACTACAACCTGCGCCAGCGCGAGCCGATGCTGCGCGGCAGCGTCTTCACCGACCGCGGTGTCTACCGCCTCGGCGAAACAGCGCAGTTCAAGGCGATCCTGCGGAAGAACACGCCCGCCGGCGTCGAACTCTTCGCCGACGGCACGCCCGTCATCATGAGCGTGCGCGATGGCCAGAACCGCCTGGTGGACGAGCGCACCGTCCGGCTCGGCGCCTGGAGCAGCGCCGAATGGACCGTGCCTCTGCCCGCCGACGGCACGCTCGGGCCGTATTCGGTGCGCGCGATTCTCGAAGCCGACAAGCCGCGTCCACGAGCCGCCGCCGATCGGCCCCCCGGTGAGACGCCGAGCCCCGAGATGGACGACGACGTGCCGTATGAGAAGGCCGTGCAGGGCTCGTTCCTTGTCGCCGCCTACCGCCGTCCCGACTTCCGTGTGGACGTCACGCTCACCGGCGCGCCGCGCATCGCCGGCGAGGCGCTGAACGGCACGGTGACGGCGCGCTATCTGTTCGGGGCGCCGATGGGCGGCAAGCCGGTGACGTGGCGCTATTCGAAGAGCGCGCACTACGGCACGCCCGACGCCATCACCGAACGCTTCGGCCCCGACCGCTGGCTGTTCGTGGGCAGCATCGACGACCGGCGCGACCGCGAGGATCTGCGCCGCGAGGAAGCGGCGCTCGGTGCCGCCGGGGCGCTCGCGCTGTCGCTCGACACCCAGCGTGATGCCGGCATTCCCTACGTCTACTCGCTCGAAGGCGACGTCGAAGACGTGTCGCGCCAGCACATCGCCAACCGTGCCAGCGCGGTGGTGCACCCCGCGCCGTGGTACGTCGGCGTGCGCCGTCCGGACTATTTCCTGGAGCAGAAGAACGGCCTCGCCACCGAGATCGTGGCCGCCGGGCTCGACGGCGCTGCCGTGCCGGGCGTGCCGGTCGAGGTGACCCTGACGCAGGTGCAGTGGACCAGCGTGCGCCGCGCCGAGGGGAACGGCTTCTACACCTGGGACACCGAGCGCCGCGAGGTGCCCGCCGGTTCGTGGACAATCACGACCGGCGAGGCGCCGGTGCCGCTCACGATTCCGTTCACGAGCGGCGGCTACTTCACGCTCGAGGCGCGCGGCCGCGGGGAGAACGGACGCTCGGCGGTCACGCGCTCGAGCTTCTACGTGCTCGGCGAGGGCTACACGGCCTGGGCCCGCTACGACCACAACCGCATCGACCTGGTGCCCGAGAAGCAGACCTACCGGCCGGGTGAGACCGCGCGCCTGATGATCCAGTCGCCGTGGGAACAGGCAACCGCGCTCGTCACCACCGAACGTGAGGGCATCCGCTCGCACCGCCGCTTCGCGCTGACCTCGACGCAGCAGTCGATCGAGGTGCCGATCAGCGAAGACGACGTGCCGAACGTGTTCGTGTCGGTGCTGCTCGTCAAGGGCCGCACGAATGCCGCGCCGGCCGACGCCGCAGCCGCCGGCGCGACGACAGACACCAGCGATCCCGGGAAGCCGTCGTTCCGCCTCGGCTACGTCGAACTGAAGGTGGAAGACCGTGCCAAGCGCCTCACCGTCACCGTGGAGGCCGATCGCGAGCAATACCGGCCGGCCGCGAAGGCCACCGTGGCGCTCAATGTGAAAGACATGGCCGGGGTCGGCGCGGCCAGTGAAGTGACGCTGTGGGCGGTGGACTACGGTGTGCTGTCGCTGACCGGCTTCCAGCCACCCGACGTGGCCGGTGACGTCTACGTGCGCAAGGCGCTGCAGGTGATGAACACCGACAACCGCCAGCGGATCGTGTCGCGGCGGGTGCTCACGCCCAAAGGCGGCACCGAGGGCGGCGGTGGCGGGGCGGATTCGGGCGCCGGCGCCGTGCGCAAGGACTTCCGGGCGCTGGCGTTCTGGTTGGGGTCGGTCTCAACCGGCGCCGACGGCCAGGCGAAGGTCGAGGTCACGCTGCCCGAGTCGCTCACGACCTATCGCATCATGGCCGTGGCCGGTGATCGCCGCTCGCGTTTCGGATCCGGCAGCGCCGAGGTGCGCACCAACAAGCCCATCACGCTCACCTCCGCCTTTCCACGCTTTCTCGCCGTCGGCGATGAGGCGTTCTTCGGCGCGGTGGTCGGCAGTCAGCTGCCGGCGGCCGGTACCGCCATCGTCTCGATGCGATCGCTCGACCCGACGGTGCTCACGCTGACCGGTGCGGCGGAGCAGCGCGTGGCCATCGGCGCCGGTGGCACCATCGATGTGCGCTTTTCAGGCCGGGCGCGGGCCATCGGGCAGGCGCGCGTGCAGATGACGGCGCGCGTCGGCGACGAGACCGATGCCTTCCAGGACGTGATCCCGGTCGAGATCCTCGCCTCGCCGGAAACGGTCGCGGCCTACGGCACGGCGGCCGGTACGGCGACCACCGCGCGCGAGACGATCACGGTCCCGCCGGCGGTGGTGCCGGGCTACGGCGGGCTCGATTTGGAGCTGTCGTCCACGGCGCTGGTCGGCCTCGGCGAAGGCGCGCGTTACCTGGTGGAGTACCCCTACGGCTGCGCCGAGCAGAAGGCCTCGACGTCACTGGCGCTCTTCCTGGCGGCGGATCTCGGCGACGCGTTTTCGCTGCCCGGTATGAACCCGGCCGAGATGAAGACGGTGTCGCAGAAGACGCTCAAGGAACTCGAGCGCTTTCAGTGCGAGAGCGGCGGCTTCGCCTACTGGCCGGGCGACTGCGTCACGGTGTCGCCGTACCTCACCGCCTACGTGCTGCACGTGATGAAGGCGGCCGTGGACCTCGGCTACCTCGTCGATGCCGGCGTGCGCAGCCGCGCCTACGACTACCTCTCGAGCGCGCTGGCCGCCACGCCACCGGCCGCGAACGAGGAATGGTGGCCCTCCTACACCGCCTGGCAGGCCTTCGCTGTGAAAGTGCTGGCGGAAAGCAGCCGCAACGTGGACTCACATGCGACGCGTCTTTACAGCTACCGCGATCGCATGCCGGTGTTTGCCCTGGCGTATCTGCACGACGCCCTGCGCGCCACGGGCGAGACCAGCGGTGACCGCGTCACCGACCTGCGCCGGCGCATGACCAACGCCATCCTGCCCGAGGCCGGTAACGCCCACGTGGGCGAGCTGTCGGATCCGTATCTGCTGTGGTTCTGGAATTCGAACGTGCGCTCGACGGCGATCGTGCTGCACTCGCTCGTGCAGGCCGAGGCGGCCGAGGCGCCGCTGGCGCCGCTGGTGCGCTGGCTGATGACGGCGCGTACCAACGGACGCTGGGGCAACACGCAGGAGAACGCCCACGCGATGGCGGCGCTGGTGGCCTACTACCGCAAGTACGAACCGACCGTACCCGACTTCCGCGCCGTGGTGACGCTCGGCGCGCGCGAGCTGGCGCGTGACGAGTTCCGCGGCCGCTCGGCCGAGGCGGTGACCTCGAGCCTGCCGATGGCGCAGGTGTTGACGTCGGCGGCGCCTGGCACCGCCATGCCGCTCACCTTCACCCGCGAGGGCGCCGGCACGCTCTACTACGCCGCCCGCCTGCGCTATGCGGCCGATGCGCTACATCAGCAGGGGCTCGACTCGGGCTTCCAGGTGGAGCGGCGTTACGAGCCGTTCGTCGAACAGGGCACGCGGCCTTCGGCGACCAGCTACGCCGCCGGCGACCTCGTGCGCGTCACGCTGACGTTTCGCCTCACCAAGGAACGCCGCTTCGTGGCGGTCACCGATCCTCTGCCGGCGGGGTTCGAGGCGGTCGAGTCGTGGTTCCAGACCACCGCGCGGGATCTGGCGAGTGCGCAGGACCGCCAGGTGAACGACGGCGGCGACGCCGGCGACTGGCGGGCCTGGTGGCGGCACAGCGGCTTCGATCGCGTGGAACGCCACGACGACCGCATTCAGCTCTTCGCGACCCGGCTCGGCGAGGGCCTGCACGAGTTCAGCTACATCGTGCGGGCGACCACCGCCGGCACCTTTCGCACTGCCCCGGCTCGCGCCGAAGAGATGTACGCGCCGGAGGTCTTCGGCCGTACCGCGACCACCATCATCGACGTGAAGCGGTAGGGGCGCCCGTGACCGCATCGTCCTCCACTGCCGGCACCCTTCGGACGCGGGCGTCCGCGTGGGCGTGGCGCGCCCGGCGTCCGCTGGTCGTGGCCGGCGCCGTGCTCGTGATGGGCGCGCTGTGGATTCGGCTCGCTCCGCTGCCCGAAGGGTTGCTCGATTCACCGGCGACACCGTCCACCATGGTCGTGGATCGGCATGGCGCGCCGATCTACGAGGCGCTGTCAGCCGAGGCCACCCGAGGCGTCGCACTGTTGCCCGAGGCGTTGCCGGCGCGGCTGGTCGCGGCCACGCTTGCCGCCGAGGACCGCCGCTACTTCGCGCACGTCGGCCTCGATCCGGTGGCCATCGCGCGCGCCATCCGGACCAATCTCGCCGAGGGCCGCGTCGTCGAAGGCGCGTCCACCATTTCACAGCAGGTCGCCAAGCTGCTGCTGAACCGCCGCCAGCCGGATCGCCGGCGCGGCGTGGCCGCCAAGATCCACGAAGCGCTCATCGCGCTGCGTCTCGAGCATCGTGTCTCGAAGACGGAACTGCTGGCGCGCTACCTGAACCTGGCCGCCTACGGCAACCAGTTCACCGGCGCCGAGCGCGCCAGCCTGGCGTACTTCGGCGTGTCGGCGTCGATGCTCACGCCGGCCCAGGCGGCGTTCCTGGCCGGGCTGCCGCAGCGGCCGTCGGGCTTCAATCCCTACCGCCACGCCGACGCGGCTCGCGCCCGGCAGCGGGTGGTGCTGCAGCGAATGGCAGCGGCCGGTGCGATTGGCGCCGACGACCTGGCCCACGCGCTCGAGGAGCGGCTCACCTTCGCGCCCACGCCGGCGCCGTTTGCCGCCCCGCACTTCGTCGAGATGGTGCTGGCGGCAGCGGGGGAGCCGCGGGCGGCGCGCATCGAGACCACGCTCGACAGCGGCCTGCAGGCGGACCTGGCCGGCATCCTGGCGCGCCACCGCGACGACCTGCGCGCGCACGGCGCCTTCAACGTGGCGGTGGTCGTGCTCGACAACGCCAGCGGCGAGTGGGTGGCCTGGGAAGGCTCCGGCGACTATTTCGACAACGCGCACGGCGGCACCATCAACGGGCCGGTGACGCTGCGTCAGCCGGGCAGTGCGCTCAAGCCGTTCACCTACGCGCTAGCCTTCGACGGCGGCACCACGCCGGCCACGGTGCTCGCCGACGTCCCGTCGAGCTTCCCGACCGCTGAAGACGGCGTCGCCTACAGCCCCCGCAACTACGACGGCCGCTACCGTGGGCCGTTGCTGGCCCGGCAGGCGCTGGCCGGGTCGGTCAACGTGCCGGCCGTCGGGCTCGCGGCCGAACTCGGCGTGCCGAACGTGCTGCGCTTCCTGCGCCGCGCCGGTCTGACCACCTTCGACAAGACGGCGGCGCACTACGGGCTGGGCCTCACGCTCGGCAACGCCGAAGTGCGCCTCGACGAGCTGACCGCGGCGTATGCGGCGTTTGCGCGCGGCGGCGAGTGGATTCCGCCGACATTCCTGCGCCGGCCGGCTGACGCGCCGCTGCCCGACAGCACGCGTCTCGTGTCAGACCGCGCGGCCTTCTGGATCACGGACATCCTGGCCGACCCGGAAGCGCGCGAGTTCGTCTTCGGCCGCGGCGGCAGCCTCGAACTGCCGTTTCCGGTAGCCGTGAAGACGGGCACGTCGCAGGCGTATCACGACAACTGGACCGTAGGTTATTCACGGCACGCGACCGTCGGCGTGTGGGTCGGCAACTTCGACCGGCGGCCGCTCAGGAACTCGAGCGGCGTGACCGGGGCGGGGCCGATCTTCCACGCCGTGATGCTGGCAGCCGAAGCGCGCCTGGCCGGCAGCGTCGCGGTGATGGCCGACGGCGCGATCGTGGCGCCGCCGACAACCGCGATCGAGCGCGAGGTGTGCGCCGAGTCGGGCGCCACGGCCAACGCGTGGTGTCCCCTCAAGCGGCGCGAATGGGTGGCCGCCGAGCAGCCGGAGCTGCCGTGCAGCTGGCATCACTTCGGCGCCGACGGCCTGCATACGTTCCTGCCAGCGACCTTCCATGCCTGGGCGCGCGAACAGGGGCGCCGCGTTGACGGAGCACCGGCAGAGGCGCCTGACATCGCCCTGGCGAGTGGGACCACCGCCGTGCCGCCGCGACCCGCGCGGCCGGGGCCGGCGCGGTTTGCCATTGTGAGCCCGCCGGATGGCGCGACCTATCTCATCGACCCGACGCTGCGCCGCGAGTTCCAGACCCTGCCGCTGCGCGCGATGGCCGCCGGTGCCACTCGCATCGAGTGGAAGGTCGGCGGACGGGTGGTCGGGACGTCCACGGGCGAAGACGCCATCGACTGGCCGCTCACGCCGGGCACCCATCGTTTCGAGGCCGTCGACGACCGAGGCCGGCTGGCCACCGCCACCGTCACGGTGCGCTGACCCGCCGACGGCAACGCCACCACTGTCGGCCCGATGGCAGAGCGAGACCGGGGCCGGGCCGGTCCGCACGGCCGATTCGTGGCATCATCGGAAGCGTCGCGCGGCGGACCGTTCCGCTGGCGCGTCCAGCCTCCGAGCACACCCATGGCCACCACGACCGACGCCCGCTTCCACTGGAACGACCCCCTGCTGCTCGATCAGCAACTGAACGCCGAAGAGCGGATGGTGCGCGACACCGCGCGCGCCTACGCGCAGGAGAAGCTGGCGCCGCGGGTCCTGGACATGTTCCGCCACGAGAAGCCGGCGCCGGAGATCTTCCGCGAGATGGGCGCGCTCGACCTGCTGGGCATCATCATCCCGGAGCAATACGGCGGCGCCGGCATGAGCTACGTCAGCTACGGGCTGGTGGCGCGCGAGATCGAGCGCGTCGATTCCGGCTTCCGCTCGATGATGAGCGTGCAGGGATCGCTGGTGATGGTGCCCATCAACGCCTTTGGCACCGAGGCGCAGAAGCAGAAGTACCTGCCGAAGCTGGCGACCGGCGAGTGGATCGGCTGCTTCGGGCTCACCGAACCCAACGCCGGCTCCGACCCCGGCGGCATGACCACGCGGGCAAGGCAAGTGGACGGCGGCTGGTCGATCACCGGCAACAAGAGCTGGATCTCGAACAGCCCGATTGCCGACGTCTTCATCGTCTGGGCGAAAGACGACGAGGGTAAGATCCGCGGGTTCATCCTCGACAAGGGCATGAAGGGCCTGAGCGCGCCGGCCACGCACGGCAAGGTGGGCCTGCGCACCAGCATCACCGGCGAGATCGTGATGGACGGCGTGTTCGTTCCGGAAGCCAACCTGCTGCCCAACGTCAGCGGGCTCAAGGGTCCCTTCGGCTGCCTGAACAAGGCGCGCTACGGCATCGCCTGGGGCGCTCTGGGCGCGGCCGAGTTCTGCTGGCACGCCGCACGCCAGTACACGATGGACCGCCAGCAGTTCGGGCGGCCGCTGGCCCAGAACCAGCTGATCCAGAAGAAGCTGGCCGACATGCAGACCGAGATCACGCTGGGCCTGCAGGCCGTGCTGCGTGTGGGCCGCCTGATGGACGAGGACCGCGCCGCGCCCG
>JANNIB010000136.1:0-6933 GCA_031404695.1 Acidobacteriota bacterium | reverse complement strand
AGGATCTTGTTGAGCGCCGTGCCGATGTGAATCTCGCCGTTGGCGTAGGGCGGCCCGTCGTGCAGCAGGTACTTCGGGGCGCCGGCCCGGGCGGTCCGGATCTGCCCGTACAGGTCCATCGCGTCCCAGCGGGCCACCGTTTCGGGCTCGACGGTCTGCAGGTTGGCCTTCATCGAGAAGGCCGTGCGCGGCAGGTTGCACGTGTCTTTCCACTCAGCCATGGGGATTCGGTCATTGTACTGCGGGACGCGCGGTCGCCACGGCGCCGCGGCGGCCGCCTTCCAAAGGTAAAGTGGAGAGATGGTGCACGAGACCACGCTCGACAACGGACTGACGCTGCTGGTGCAGGAGGTGCACACCGCGCCCCTGGCCTCGGTCTGGTGCTGGTACCGCGTGGGCTCGCGCGACGAGGGGCCCGGCGTGACCGGCGTGTCGCACTGGGTCGAGCACATGAACTTCAAGGGGACCACCAACATCCCCCGCGACCAGGTGAAGGGCATCATCGAGCGTTTCGGCGGCAGCTGGAACGGCTACACCTGGATCGACCAGACCACCTATCTCGAGACGGCCGCAGCCTCGGCGCTCGATCGCATGCTGTTCATCGAGGCGGAGCGGATGGCGAGCTGCCTCTACACGCCCGAAGACTGCGAGTCGGAGCGCACGGTCATCATCTCGGAACTGCAGGGCGGCGACAACGACCCGGAGCAGCGGCTCGATGTCGAGATCACGGCCACCGCGCTCAAGGCGCATCCCTACCGCCACCCGACCATCGGCTGGCTGTCGGATCTGAAGACGATGACCCGAGAGGACCTGTACGGCCACTACCGCCGCTACTACGTGCCGAACAACGCCACGCTGGTGGTGGTCGGCGACGTCGACACGGCCGACGTGGTGCGCCGCGTGCAGGCGCACTTCGGGAGCATCGCGCCCGGCACGCCCGCCCGGCGGCCCGCGACCGTTGAGCCACCGCAGGGCGGCGAGCGCCGCGTGCACCTGCGCAAGCCGGGGACGACCGCCTACTGGCGGGCGGTCTTCCACGCGCCGGGCTTCGCAGGTCCCGACTTCTTCCCGCTGCTGGCCCTGGACGCCGTGCTCACCGGCGCCTCGGGGCTCAACATCTGGTCCGGTGGTGGCGTGCCGACGCCGCAGCGCAGCGCCCGGCTGTATCGCGCGCTCGTGAACACGGGGCTTGCCGCCTCGGTCGGCGGCTTCCTCGCGCCGACGGCCGAGCCGTTCCTCTATTCGATTTCGGCGACCGTCGCCCATGGGCAGTCGCTGGCCGCGGTTGAACGCGCGGTGCTCGACGAGTGCGCGCGGCTGGTGGCCGACGGCCCGAGTCCGCAGGAAGTGAGCAAGGTGCTGGCGCAGCTCAAGGCGCGCTTCGTCTTCGACGCCGGCAGCGTGACCGATCTGGCGCATCAGCTCGGCTACTTCGCCACCATCGCCTCCTGGCAGGACTGGGGGACGATCGGCGACCGCCTCGCGGCGGTGACGCCCGAGGCGGTGCACGCCGTGGCCCGCCAGTACTTTGCCGCCGACAACCGCACGATCGGCCTCTTCGAGCCGACCGCCGCCGAAAGCGAGGCCCGCTGATGGCCTTGGCTCCCGTGCGCCGGGTGCTGCCGAACGGCCTCGTGGTCGTGGCCGCGCGCAACCGCCTGATTCCCGCCGTGTCGGTCGCCATCGGCGTGCACGCCGGCGCCTCGGCCGAGCCGGCCGGCGCGCCCGGCACCGCCGCGCTCACCGCGCGGGTGCTCGACAAGGGCACCACCCGTTACGACGCCGACGCCATCGCCGACGAACTCGAAGGCCGCGGGGCCTCGCTGTCAGTCGGAGCGGGCCGCCAGCAGATCGTGGTCAGCGCCACCTGCCTGGTGGACGACATCGCGGCGGTGCTGCCGGTGGCCTGCGCGGTGGCCCGGCAGCCCACCTTCCCCGAGGTCGAGGTGACGACATGGCGCGCGGAACTGGTCACCGGCATCCAGGAGGCTGCCGACGACCCCGGCACCGTCGCCGTCGATGCCCTGCACGCCGCGCTCTACCCGAATGGCCATCCGCTGGGACGGCCCGTGCGCGGTGCCCAGGCGAGTGTCGAGGCGCTGACGCGCGGCGACCTCGCCGCGCATCACCGGCGCTACTTCGTGCCCGGCGCCACCATCGTCGTGGCGGTGGGCGATCTCGAGGCCGAGGCGCTCGCCGACCGCATCAGCGCGGAGTTCGCCGGCTGGAGTGGGCTGCCCACGCAGGTCCCGGTAGCCGCGCCGCCGCCGGCGCGCACCTCGCGTTCGCTGGTCGTCAAGGCGATGCTCGACAAAGCGCAGGCCGACGTCGCCTACGGCAACGTCGGGTTGTCGCGCCGCGATCCCGACTACTACGCCGCGCTCGTCATGAACAACGCGCTGGGCCAGTACGCCCTCGGCGGACGACTCGGCGACAGCATCCGCGAGCGGCAGGGCATGGCCTACTACGTCTACAGCAGCATGGACGCCGGGCTCGATGCCGGTCCGCTCATGGTGCGGGCCGGGGTCTCTGGCGAGAACGTCGAGCGCACCATCGCCTCGATCGACAACGAGCTCACCGCCGTGCTCAGCGGCGGCTTCAGCGCCGCCGAAATCGACGACGCGAAACGGTATCTCGTCGGCTCGCTGCCACGCCAGCTCGAGACCAACGCCGGCATCGCCGGCTTCCTGCTCTCGGCCGAGGTCTACGGCCTCGGCATCGATCACGACGTCCGCCTGCCGGAGCGGATCGCGGCGGTGACGCCAGACGACGTGGCGCACGTGGCCCGTCGCCTGCTCGATCCCGCCACCGCCGTGGTGGTCGTGGCCGGCCCCTGGAGCGGACCGTCCGCATGAGGGCGGCGCCGTCGGCGGTCCGCGCCGTGTTCTTCGACGTGGACTTCACGCTCATCCACCCCGGTCCGCGCTTCCATGGCCCCGGCTATGCGGCCACCTGCGCCGAATACGGCGTGGCGGTGGATGCCGCGCGCTTCGACCAGGCGGTGTCGCTGGCGCTGCCGATGCTCGACGGGCTGGCCGAACCGCTCTACGACCACGATCTCTTCATCAACTACACGGCCGCCATCATCGAGCAGATGGGCGGCGCCGGCGACGGCGTGAAGCGCGCCGCTGCCGAGATTTACGAGGCGTGGGCGGCCAACCACCATTTCGATCTCTACGATGACGTACAGGCGGTGATCCCGGCGCTGGCGGCCAGGGGTCTCGCCCTCGGCGTCATCTCCAACTCGCACCGCTCGCTCGAAGCCTTCACGGAACACTTCGCCCTCGATCGATACGTGCGCACCCACGTCTCCGCGCATCCCGGGCGCTACATGAAGCCGCATCCGAGCATCTTCGCGGTGGCCCTGGCGTCGGCGGGCGTCGATGCGAGCGAGGCGGTGATGGTCGGCGACAGCCTGACCCACGACGTGCACGGCGCCCTGGGCGCCGGCCTGCGGGCGGTGTGGCTGCGGCGCTCGGGCGACGACTCCGCGGCGCGGCCCGGCCACGTGCCCCTCATCCGCCGGCTGCACGAGCTGCCGCCGCTGCTGTGGCCGGAGCCTTCCGCGCGCTAGCGGCGGCGAGGTTCGACGCGGCGGGCTTCCCGCCGGCCACCCCGACTCGCTACACTCGACATCCGATGCCTGAGCTGCGCTTCAGAGACCTGCACTCCGCCGACGACTTCCGACAGGTCATGGACCTGGAACAGCGGGTGTGGGGCTTCACCGACCTGAACGACATGGTGACCCTGCCGGTCTTCACGATCACGGTGAAGCGCGGCGCCATCCTGATTGGCGCCTTCGACGAGGCCGACCGGATGGTCGGCTTCGTGTATTCGATCGTCGGGATGAAGCCAGCGCGCCAGGTGCTGCAGTGGTCGCACATGCTCGGCGTGCTGCCGGAGTATCGCAACAGCGGGCTCGGCCGCGCCCTCAAGCTGGCGCAGCGCGACAAGGCGCTGGCGCAGGGCTACGAACTCATCGAGTGGACCTACGATCCGCTCCAGGCGATGAACGCGCACCTCAATTTCACCAAGCTGGGCGTCGTCGCCGAGGAATACCACCGCAATGTCTACGGTGAGTCCACCAGCGTGCTGCACAAGGGCACGCCCACCGACCGTCTGGTGACGCAGTGGTGGATTGCCCGGCCGCATGTCGAACGGCGGGTGGCGCCCGGTGGCGCGATTCCGGTGACCTCGAACGAGGTGACCGACGCAGCGCCGGTCAACACCACCCATCCGGCGCAGGCCTGGCTCGCCAACTCGGACGTCTATCTGGCGCGCGACGACCGCCGGCTGGCGCTCGAGATCCCGATGGGCTTCACCGACATGCAGCGCGAGGCGCCGGCGCTGGCGCTCGAGTGGCGCCTGCAGACGCGCCAGATCTTCGAGACCTACTTCCGGCGCGGCTATCGCGTGGTCGATTTCCATCTCGACCGGCCGCATCACCGCGGGCGCTACGTGCTGGCCCGCAAGGACGACTGAGCCCGCCGTGGCCGACTCGACGCGGCTCGACGCGTTCAGCGTCGCCGTGTTCGGCTTCGCGTTGACGCTGCTGGTGGTCGCCCTCGAAATGCCCGACAGCTTCGCGGACCTGGCCGCCGCGATGCGGGGCTTCGTGGCCTTCGCCGCCAGCTTCGCGGTGCTCTATTGGCTCTGGTATGAGCACCAGCGCTTCTTCCGGCGGCATCCGCTCGCCGATGGCGTGACGATCGTGCTCAACGCGCGGCTGCTCTTCGTGGTGCTGTTCCACGTCTATCCGCTGAAGTTCATGGCCACCTTCCTGGCCAACAACCTGCTGGGCATGGGCGGCGGGGCCGCGCGCGTATCGCTCGATGAATCGCGGCTGCTGCTGGTCATCTACGGCCTGGGCTTCGCGTCGGTCTTCGCCATCTTCGGGCTGATGTGCCGGCACGCCGGTCGGCAGGCAGCGGCGCTCGCCCGAGCGCACTTCCTCAGCATGAGCGTCGGTCTCGCCTCGGTGGCGCTCACCTGGGTCCTGCCCCCGACCTTCGGTCGGCCTGGCGGGCTTCCTGTACGGCGCGCTCGGCCCGCTGCTCGCCGCCCCCGGCTACTGGTCCGGACGCGGCCGGCGCTCAAGTCGGGCTGGGCCTTGAATGGGGTCTGACCCACTATTCAGCCGGGTGGCCAGGCGAGCGACCGGCCGCCGAGCACGTGCAGGTGCAGGTGGAACACGGTCTGTCCGGCGTCGCCGTTGCAGTTGAAGACCGTCCGGAAGCCGCGTTCGGCATGGCCGCGCTCGGCGGCGATGGCCGCCGCCCGGCGCACCATCACACCGACCAGCCGGTCGTGATCCTCGCCGAGGTCGTTCACCGTGGCGACGTGCAGACGCGGCACGATCAGCACGTGCATCGGCGCCTGGGGATTGATGTCCTCGAAGCCGACTACGTCTTCGTCCTCGAAGACCTTCTTCGCGGGGATCTCGCCCGAGACGATGCGGCAGAACAGGCAGCTCATGCCGCGAGTATAGAACCGGTCCTCTCACCGGCGGGCATCCCGGCGGCGCGGGTGGTGACAAACCGTCGCCTCCGCGTGTCATGATGCGTGGAGTCACATCCCCCTGACCGAGGCATCCTCCGCCTCCGTGGAACGGCGGACGCGCACAAGGAGACAGTCACATGCTCGACAAGTACAAAGACCTCGAAGGCCTCGCCGGTAAGCTCGGCGTGCGCAATTTCTCGATGAAGGAAGCCGGCGGCAAGGTGCAGATTGCCGGCACCACCACCTACGCGCTCGAGCGCGACCTGCTCTGGGACGCGATCAAGAAGCACGCCGGCTGGGAAGCGGAAGTGGCGGCCGACGTGAAGTCCGAACGCACCGACATCCACGGCGTCCACGTGGTGAAGACGGGCGAGTCGCTGTCGAAGATCGCCAAGACGCACCTCGACGATGCCAATCGCTACATGGATATCTTCAACGCCAACAAAGACAAGCTGAAGGATCCGGACATGATCCACCCCGGTCAGGAACTGGTCATCCCGAACCGGTAGATGTCTTCGGGGTCTGTCACCGGAGACATCCGTCGACGGTGACAGACCCCGTTACAACTGCGCCACCGCCACCCGGGGGATGCCCTGCAGGTCGCGGCGGATCGTCACCTCGCCCCCCAGCCCCACCGCCGTGAGCACCGCCGTCACGGCCCTCGCCTGCCCGAACCCGATCTCCATCACCAGCACGCCGCCCGGCTTGAGCGCCGTCGTCGCCGCCTGCGCGATGGCGCGGATGTCGCGCAGCCCGTCTTCGCCGCCGAAGAGCGCTTCGCGCGGCTCGTGGTCGCGCACTTCTGGCGATAGCGACGGCTCGTCGGTCGCGCGCACGTAGGGCGGGTTCGAGACGATGAGATCGAAGGGGCCGGCCATGCCGGTGAGATACGACGCCTCGACGAACGTGATGCGCGAGGCCACGCCGTGGGCCTCGGCATTGCCGCGGGCGATGGTGAGGGCGTCGGCCGAGATGTCGGTGGCGGTGACCTGCGCCGAGGGCAGCTCCAGGGCGAGCGTCACGGCGAGACAACCGCTGCCGGTGCCGATGTCGGCGATGCGCGGCGTGCGCCGTCCCATCGCGGCCGCCTTCGCCTCGTCGACGAGCAATTCGGTCTCCGGCCTGGGGATCAGCACACCCGGGCCGACCAGGAACTCGCGGCCGTAGAACTCCTGCGTGCCACGGATGTAGGCCATCGGCTCGCGCCTCACGCGCCTGGCCACGCGCGCATCGAACGCGGCCCGGAAGGCGCCGATGCCGCGGGCGGCCAGCGTCTCGGCCTCGACCGCGCGTTCGTCCTCGTCGCGGCGCGCCAGCCAGGTGGCGCGATCCCAGCCCAGCGCGTCGCGCGCCAGCAGCTCGGCATCGAGCGCCGCTTCGGCCCTCGGGATGCCGGCGGCTTCCAGGCGCCGCCGCGCGCCGTCGGCCAGATCG
>JANNIB010000135.1:0-14303 GCA_031404695.1 Acidobacteriota bacterium | reverse complement strand
TTGCGGCCCCCGCCCCGGGCTTGGGGGGGGTGCTGGGGCAACTTTCTGGGGGGTGGGGGCTGGGGGCGGGGGGCTGGGGCGTGCCGACGTCGCGCGGAAGCATCGCCGCGCCGCGGCGATGCACGAGGCCTTGGACCTGCGGGACGCTGCACGCCCCAGCCCCCAGCCCCAAGCACCCAGCCCCAGGCTTCCGGCCCAGCCCCTAGCCCCCAGCCCCTGCCTTCCGCCCCAGCCCCCGGCACCTAGCCCACAGAACCAAGTAATGACCGGTCGAAGGGCATCGGCAGGAGCGTCGCCAACTGGTGGCGGGCGGTCTCGTGTTCGAGGTTCGCCATCACGACTTCGATGTCGCCGGCGTATTCCCAGAGCAACTGGCGGCAGGGTCCGCAGGGCGGCGTCGGCTGGGTGGTGTCGGCCACCACGGCAATACGCACGAAGCGGTCGCGCCCGTCCGACAGCGCCTTGAGCAGCGCCACGCGTTCGGCGCAGACCGTCAGGCCGTAGGTGGCGTTTTCGACGTTGCAGCCGGTCACGATCGTGCCGTCGTCGCATTCGAGCGCGGCCCCGACCTTGAAGCCCGAATACAGCGCGCGGGCGTGCTCACGGGCGGCACGGGCGGCGGCGATCAGGGCGTCAGAGCTGGCCAATCACGCCCTCCAGCAAGGCGATGAACTCACCGCGGACGCGGGCGGCGACCTCCATCACTTCGTCGTGCTGCAGGGGCCTGTCGACCACCCCCGCCGCCGGATTCGTGATGCACGAGATACCGAGCACTTCGAGACCCATGTGCCGCGCCACGATCGCTTCCGGCGCCGTGGACATGCCGACCGCATCGGCGCCCAGCGTGCGAAACGCCCGGATCTCGGCCGGCGTCTCGTAGCTCGGGCCGAGCACCGCCACGTAGACGCCATGTTCGATCCGGATGCCGCGCGCGAGCGCCGTCTCGGCGGCCAGCGTCCGCAGGCGGCGCGAATAGACCTCCGTCATGTCGGGGAAGCGCGCCCCGAGGCGAGGATCGTGGGGACCGACGAGCGGGTTGCGGCCCATGAAGTTGATGTGGTCGTCGATGAGCATCAGCGCGCCGGTCGCAAACGACGTGTTGATGCCGCCGGCGGCGTTGGTGAGGATGACGACCGGCACGCCCAGGGCGCCCACGGCCCGCATCGCGAAGGTGACGTCGTCGAGGGGATGCCCTTCATAGAGGTGCACACGGCCCGACAGCGCGATGACCCGCCTGGTGCCGAGCCGGCCGGCCACCAGCACGCCGGCATGCCCGACCACCGCCGCCGCCGGCCAGTGCGGAATCTCGCTGTAGGAGACGTGCGTGGGCTCCTCGAGCCCGCCGGCAAACGCGCCGAGGCCGGAGCCGAGCACCACCGCCACGTCGGCGCCATCGATGCCGCGGCCGCGCAGGAAGTCGGTGGCGGCGCCGACGCGTTCGAGCTGGGTCATGGCTCTCGCACCTCTCCGTCCGACGTGACGCGCGCGCGCACCAGCGGGCTCTTGACCGCCGCGGTGCCGATGACGACCGCTCGCTCGGCGACGGCGCGGGCGGTGGCCACGCGCGGCTCGTCGGCGCCGTGCAGGTCGAGCAGCGGCTGGCCGCGCCGCACCGATTCACCCACCGTCGCCCGCAACACGATGCCGGCCGCGTGATCCACCGGATCCCCCTTGCGCTCGCGCCCGGCTCCGAGCAGTACCGACGCCTGGCCGATGAGCGCCGCGTCGATGTCGGTGATGACGCCGTCGGCGCCAGCCAACAGCGTGGTCACCAGGGGCGCCGGCGGCAGCCGCGACGGATCGTCGATGACGGCGACGTCGCCGCCCTGCGCTTCCACCATGTCGCGCAGCTTCCGCCGCCCGGCACCAGACGCAATCGCCTCGCGGAGCATCGCCCGCGCCGCGTCGGGGCCGGTCGCACGTCCGGCCAGCAGCAGCACCCGCGCGCCCACGGCTTCGACCACTTCGACGAGGTCGGCCGGGCCGTGACCGGCCAGCGTCTCGATGCACTCGCGGATCTCGACCGCATTGCCGACGGCACGCCCGAGGGGCGCGTCCATGCCGGTCACCAGCGCCTCGGTCGGCACGAGGTGGGCGCGACCGATGGCGACCAGCGACTGCGCCAGCATGAGCGCATCGGGCAGGGTCTTCATGAAAGCGCCACGGCCGCATTTCACGTCGAGCACGAGCGCGCTGCTGCCTTCGGCCAGCTTCTTGCTCATGATCGAGGCCGAGATGAGCGGCACGCTTTCGATGGTCGCCGTCACGTCGCGCAGGCCGTAGAGCACCTTGTCGGCCGGCGCGATGTCGGCGGTCTGGCCGATGAGCGCGCACCCCACGGTGCCGAGCACGCGGATGAACTCGTCCACCTCGAGGCCGATGCGGAAGCCGGGAATGGATTCGAGCTTGTCGAGCGTGCCGCCGGTGTGTCCGAGGCCGCGGCCCGACATCTTCGGCATGATGACGCCGCAGGCGGCGACCAGCGGCGCCAGCACGACCGACACCTTGTCGCCGACACCGCCCGTGCTGTGCTTGCCCACTTTCACACCGGGCAGACTGCTCAGATCGACGCGCCGCCCGGTGCGCAGCATGGCATCGGTCAGGGCCGCGGTCTCGGCGGCGGTCATGCCGCGCAGGACGATGGCCATGAGCAGGGCCGACGTCTGGTAGTCGGCCCACGTCCCGTCGAGGACGCCGGCGACGAAGGCCGCGATGACCTCGGGGGCCAGAACCTCCCCGTCGCGCTTGGCGCGGATGATGTCAACGGCGCGCATGAATTCGCCGCGAAGTATACCAGCCGGTTGACGTCTATAATCTACGCGGGCCGGCGCCCCCGCGGCCGCCCGCGTCCGTCGTACATGTCATACGAGACCGAGCCGCTGTCGGCCGACACGAGCAGCAAACTGCTGGACCTGGCCCGCGCCTGCAAGGCCGCGGCCCGGGTGGTGTCGATGTACCCGGCCACACACCCTGCCATTCAGGACGCGCTCGCCCGCATCACGACCGCCGGCGCCCGCGCCGTCGTCGACGGCCCGTTCCTCATCACGGTGATGCCCGACACACTGGTCGTCGGCGGACGGTCGCTCGGGCGCCCCGACCAGGCGGTGACCGAACTGGCCGGGATGCTCCACGCGCACAGCGTCGGCGAGCTGAACATCGTCGGGCCGCTCGACGCGCCGGCCTGGCACGCCTTCCTGGTGCTCATCGCGCAGTCGCCGGCCGACATCCGCGACGAAGGCGGCATCACACGCGCCTGGGAAGCCGGCGGCGGCGGGCCGCTCGAAGTCCGTCAGATCGACTACGGCGAGGTGCTGCGCGAACGCGCCGGCAACGAGAACTCCGACTGGGAGAACATCCTCGGCGCCTACCTGTCCGGCGAGCAGACCGACCTCGACGACTCGATGCTGACGACGCTGCTCGAGATCGCCAACGAACCGCAGCGCCTTGCCGCGTTCGTCGACAGCATCGTCGAGCGCGGCGCCCAGGACGGCTACTGGCTGAGCAAACACAAGGCGCAGCTCGCCAAACTCCTGCAGGCGCTGGCGGCTTTCATCACGCGCTCGGATCCGGGGCAGCTCGATCGGGTGCTGCGCAACATCGCCAACAGCCTGCCGCGGATGTCGGCCGAGATGGTGACATCGCTGCTCGACGAGCCGCAGCCGGTGAACGACGACGGCCAGCCCGAGGGCATCGACCTGGCCAGCGAACTGCGCGAGCGGGTGGACCAATCCCTGGTCGCCAAGTTCGTGGCCCAGTCGGTCGCCCGCGACCGCGCCGCGACGGCCCGCCTCGCCCAGGCCTTCCAGGCGCTCGTGCCGGACCACTCGCAGCACGATCGGGTGCTGGACCTGGCGCTGAATCAGGCGGCCGCCGGCCCGCTCGGGCGGGAGCCGCAGTTCACCGAGCTGTGGCGCCAGGCCGCCGACATCCTGTCGTCGTATTCCGACGACAAGTACATCTCGGAAGACTACGCCCGCGATCTCAGCCAGGCGCGCGTCGTCGCCGTCGAGATGGACAAGATCGGGGACGACCCTCCCGAACGGGTCGCCGCCTGGGTGGCTACCGTGTCCGACGAGCAGGTGCGGCGGCTCGATCAGCAGGTGCTCGGCGACCTCATCATCGTCGAGACCCGCCCCGATGAGTGGCGTAAAATGCTGGCGCTGGCCATCGGCCGCATCGAGCAACTGGTGCTGGTCGGCGATCTCGCCCCGGCGCAGAACCTGCTCGACACCCTGCTGCACGTATCGCGCGATCAGGCGTCGCCGTTTGCCGGCCTCTCCAAAGACGGCGTCGCGCAGCTCGCCGCCGGCGACGTCATGACGCACGTGCTGCTCTTCGTCCGCCAGGCCGACGACGGCGACATGCCGCGGGTGACCCGCTTCTGCCTGTCGCTCGGCCGCGGCGTCGTCGGTCGTCTCATCGACGCGCTGCTGGTCGAAGACGGCGTCCGCACCATCCGCCGGCTGCGCGAAGTGCTCATCTCGTTCGGATCGGCGGCACGGAGCCGGGTCGCCGAACTCTGCGCGTCGCCCAATCCGTCGGTCCGGCGCACGGCCATCGAGCTGGTGCGCGCCATCGGCGGGCCGGAGGCGCTGCCGGTGCTGCTCAAGCTGCTCGACGACGAGGAGCTGCAAGTGCAGCGCGACGCCCTGCGCGCGATCGTGCAGACCGGCACCGACGACGCCTTCGCGGCGCTGCGCGACGCGCTCACGAGCGGCTCCGCACGCACGCGCGACATGATCACCGGGTCGCTCAGCACGCTGCGCGACGAGCGCGCTGCCCCGCTCTTCGTCTTCATCGTGCGGCAGGGACAGATCCGGGGCCGGGCCGAGAAGGTCTTCCTCTCGGCCGTTGAAGCCCTCGGCGCCCTCCGGGTGTCGGACGAAGCGACGATTGCCGCGCTCGTCGAGGCCGCCGGCCGCGGCGTGTGGTGGAAGCCCTTCCAGGCCAAACGCCTGCGTGGCGCCGCCGTGAAGGCGCTGCGCACGATCGGCTCCCCCGAAGCCGTCGCCGCGCTCGAGACCCTGGCCGCGTCAGGAGGGTACGGCGCGAAGAGTGCCGCCCTGGCCGCGCTGGCCGCGCCACCGCGTCCGGCGCGAACCACCGGCGCGGCCGGTTCCGCTGATGAGCCATCCACGCCGCCAGATCCAGAGTCGGCCCCGTCGGGGTCCGAAAGGAGTCAGTCGTGAGTGACGCTGCACGCCAGCTGCGGCAGGCCGACGAGTTCGTGCGGCGCCTGACCGCGGCGGTCCGCGCCGTCCAGCTTTACGCGCCGTCGCATCCGCTTGCCGGCCGCGCCCTGCACGCTTTGGCCGAGTCGGCCAACCAGATGCTGGTGGACGACGCCAACCTCGCGGTGGGCTTCATCGAGAACGAGATCGTCGTCGGCGAGATCCCGCTCGTGCACGCCGGCGAGGCGTTTTCCGAGCTGCTGCGCCGCGTCCGTCAGGTGGGCATCGAGCGCGTGGTGTTCGATCGCGGGGTCTCGATCGACGAACTGGCGCTGCTCATCGAGACCCTCGCCCACCCCGAAAAGGCCGGCGTCACGGTCCCCGGACAGATTCCCGATCCGCTGGCGGTGCTCGGCACGCTGACGCGCATCCGTGTCGGCCGCCTCACGCTCGACGAGCGCGTCGAAGCCTCGGCGGCCGACGTCGCGACCATCCGCCGCCTCTACACCGACGGCGTGTCGATCGCCGGCGC
Source organism: Acidobacteriota bacterium (assembly GCA_031404695.1). Classification (GTDB taxonomy): domain Bacteria; phylum Acidobacteriota; class Vicinamibacteria; order Vicinamibacterales; family UBA2999; genus CADEFD01. The sequence continues at coordinate 8,600 of JANNIB010000135.1, read as the reverse complement.
GCTGTGGGAGATGACGCAGAAGGAGGGGATGCCCGACCCCAACCAGGCCAAGCAGCTGGTGGACTCGCTGGCCCAGGCGGTGGCGCAGAACCGCACCGCGCTCATGGCGCTGACCGCGCTCAAGGACTACGACAACTACACGTTCACGCACATGGTGAACGTCTCGATCCTGGTGATGGCGCAGGCGCGCAGCCTCGGGATCGACGGGACGCTCCTGCGCGAGTTCGGCCTGGCCGCGCTCATGCACGACATCGGCAAGGTGCGCACGCCGCTCGAGATCCTCACCAAGCCTGATCGGCTGACCGAGTCGGAATTCGCGATCATGCGGATGCACGTGGTGGACGGCGCCGAGATCCTGCGCCGCACCCCGGAAATTCCGGCCCTGGCGCCGGTGGTGGCCTTCGAGCACCACCTGCGCATCGACGGCTCGGGCTATCCGATGGGCGTCAAGCGGGCCTCGCTCAACCTCGGCACCATGCTGTGCAGCATCTCGGACGTCTACGACGCCATGCGCTCGCAGCGGGCCTACCAGGGCGCGCATGCCACCGACCGCATCCTCGCGGTGCTGCAGAAGAGCGACGGCCTGCACTTCGATCAGCACCTGGTGCGGCGCTTCTCGCAGCTCATGGGGCTCTATCCGCCCGGCAACATGGTGCGCCTCGATACCGGCCAGGTGGGCGTCGTCATCCGCACCTTCGCGCCCGATCCGCGCCGCCCCCGCGTGCGGGTCATCATCGATGCGGCGGGCGCCCGCCTGGCCCGTCCGTTCGACGTCAGCCTGTGGGACGTGGACGCCGAGACCAGCGGCCCCAAGGCCATCGTCGCCCCGGTGGATCCGAAAGACTTCGGCATCGACCCGCTCACCTATCTCTGACGCGAACGGAATCGACGCGCCATGTCCACAGCGAACTGGTCCTCCCGCCGGCTGGCGTCGTCCGCGTTCGTCGCCGCCGTGTTTGCGGGTGCGGTCGCGCTGTGGCCGGCCGAGGCCAGGCAGAACGCCGCGCCGCGGCGGCCGACGCTGCTGGTGACGGTGGTCGTCGATCAGATGCGGGCCGAATATCTGACCCGTTACGCCTCGCTCTGGACCAGCGGCTTCAAGCGCCTGCTGAACGAGGGCGCCATCTACGAGCAGGCGTTCTACCCCTATCTGAACACCGTCACCTGCGCCGGCCACGCCACCATCGGCACCGGCGCCTGGCCGAAGACGCACGGCATCATCATGAACCAGTGGTTCCACCGCGACATCGGTAACGTACGCACGTGCACGGCCGATCCGGCAACGACGACGATGACCTACGGCGCGACCGCCGGCGGCGAGGGCCACAGCGCCGCCAAGCTGAAGGTGCCGACGCTGGGCGAACGGCTGCGCCGGCGCTGGCAGCAGTCGCGCGTCGTCACCGTGTCGCTCAAAGCGCGCTCGGCCATCATGATGGCAGGCAAGGATGCAACCGCGGTGACGTGGCTGGGCGGCCACGGCTGGCAGACGTCGAGCGCCTACGGCCGTCCCCGTCCCGAAGTGGCCCGCTTCCTGGAGGCGCAGCCCTACACCGGCGACAGCGCTCAGATCTGGGAGCGGCTGAATCCCCTGGGCGCCTACACCGGGCCCGACGACGGCGTCGGCGAGCGTCCCGCCACCGGCTGGTCAGCTGTGTTCCCGCATCCGCTGTCGGGCACCGCGAAGGGCACGTTCAAGGACCTGTGGGAGGAGAGCCCCTACTCCGACGCCTACCTGGGCGCGATGGCGAGCGCCGCGGTGCGCGACTTCCAACTCGGCCAGCGCGACGTCACTGACTTCCTCGGCGTGAGCTTCTCGGCCACCGACCTGGTGGGACATTCCTTCGGCCCCGACAGTCACGAGGTGCAGGACCTGCTGGCGCGCCTCGACCACACGCTCGGCGCGCTGCTCGATACGCTCGACGCCATGGTGGGACCAGGTCGCTACGTGCTGGCGCTCTCCGCCGATCACGGCGTGGCGACGGTGCCGGAAGCGGCGGTGGCGGCGGGCCGGCAGGCCGGGCGCGTGCCGCTCGGCGCGGTGCGCACCACGGTGGACAAGGCGCTCGGGCCCCTCGGCGCCGGGCCGCACGTGGCCCGCGCCGAATATACGCAGGTCTATCTCACGCGCGACACCCGCCCCAGGGCCACGGCGGCCACCATGGCGCCGGCCGTTGCCGCCCTGCGCGCCATGCCGGGCATTGCGACGGCGGTGTGGAACGGCGAGCTGGACGGCCCGAATGACGGCGTGCCGCCCGATCTGCTGGCGGCCATCCGCGCCGGCCACGTGCCCGAACGCAGCGGCGACATCACCGTGGTGCCACGTCCGGGCTGGATCTTCATCGTCGGCAACAACCCGAACGGCGGCGACGGCACCACGCACGGCTCGCCGCACGTCTACGACCAGCACGTGCCGCTGGTCTTCCTCGGAGCGCCGTTCCGCCCCGGCCGTTACAGCGCGCGCGCCTCACCGGCCGATCTGGCGCCGACACTCGCCGCCACCATCGGGATGCCGATGCGCGACGTCGAAGGCCGGCCTTTGACCGACGCCATCGTTCGCCGCGTCCCGCCACGATAGAATCAAGGTCGCGGCTGTCCCGCCGCCGCAAGGACCATTTCACCATGACACCAACGTCTCGACGTGGACCCACGTCGGTTTTCCTCGCCGCGGGCGTGCTGGCACTGGCCGTGGCTGTGCCGTCCGGACGCCAGGCCACGACTGATCGGGTGGCGCGCGTCCTCCTCGCGGAGGCCGCACTGCCCGGCATCGACCGCGGACTCGCGTCCGACTCCGGCCCGATGCATCCGCTCGATCGCAGCCTGCGCGCCGAACGCATCGCCGAGGCCAATCACGCCCCGCGCACGCGGTTCGCTGCCGGGTCGGTCATCGTGAAGTTCAAGGACGGCACGGTGACCGCGCGGCAGAAGGCGCTGGCGGCCGTGAACGGCGAGGGGCTTACGACGCCGGCGTGGGCCGACTTCGAGCTGATGTCGCTTGGCGACGGCGCCGACGTCGAGGCAACCGCCGCCACACTCGCCGCGCTGCCCGAGGTCGAATACGCGCAGGCCCGCTATCGCAACCACACGATGTTCAAGCCGACCGACCCGCTGTATTCGCTGCAGTGGAACTTTCCGGCCATCGACATGGAGCGCGCCTGGGACATCAACGCCGGCGCGACCAGCAACGTCACCGTGGCGGTGCTCGACAGCGGCGTGGCCTACCGCGACAGCATCGTGCGCTACCTCGGCACGCCGTTCCGGCTCGAAACGGGCGGACCGGTGTATCCCGCGCTGGGCCTCGTGGACGTGCCGTTTTCCGCGGCGCCGGATCTGGGGCCGGCCTCGCGCTTCATCGCGCCGCGCGACTTCGTGTGGGAAGACCAGCTGCCCTTCGATCTCGACGGCCATGGCACGCACGTGGCCGGCACCATCGGCCAGACCACCAACAACGGCATCGGCGTGGCCGGCATGGCGTTCAACGTGAAGATCATGCCGGTCAAGGTCATCGACGAGGTGTGGGATTTCATCTTCGACAGCCCCAACTTCGGCAGCGATGACACGGTGGCCCAGGGCATCCGCTACGCCGCCGACAACGGCGCCCACGTCATCAACATGAGCATTGGCCGTGAAGACGGCGGTCCGTCGCCGGCGGTCGAAGCGGCGGTGCGCTACGCGATCTCGAAAGGGGCCTTCGTGGCGATTGCCTCCGGCAACGAGGGCGATGGCCGCAACCGCGTCAATCGCCTCGGCGAGTTCACCGCCGCCATCGACGGCGCGGTGACGGTGGCCGCGGTCGGCCGCGGACTGAACCGCGCCTATTACTCGACCAGCGGCGTGAATGTGGAGATCGCGGCGCCGGGCGGCGATGCCCGTGCCTCCGGCGGCAGTCTGCGCGAGGGCGGCATCCTGCAGCAGATGGTGGATCAGGACCTGGTCATCACCTACGACCGCGGGCCGGCGCTGTTCCGGGCGCCGCGGTTCGACGCCTTCCGGTTCTACTACCTCCAGGGCACCTCGATGGCGACGCCGCACGTCGCCGGCTTCGCCGCGCTGCTGCGCCAGCAGGGGCTGACGAATCCGGCGGCGATCGAAGCGGCGATGAAGCAGTTCGCGACCGACCGCGGCGCCACCGGCCGCGACGATCTCTACGGCGCCGGCCTCATCAACCCGCGCGCCACCCTGCGTGGCCTCGGCCTGGCGCGTTAGGAGCTGACGATGCGATCCCTGCTGCTCGCACTCGCCCTCCTGGTCGCCGCCGCGCCGTCACCGGCACTCGCGCAGACCACCGCGCGGCGGCCGGCGCCCCGGCCCGCGCCCGCCTATCCCGACCGGCTCGACATCCGTCCGTTCGCCTCGGTCGGCACCACCTGGTTCACCGCCTCGAGCACCTTCAAGGCCGTGCTCGGCAGCAGCCAGGGACAGGACTTCGGCGGCGGCCTGAGCCTCACGCAGGGCCCGGCGTTCATCGAGGTCGGCGCCCGCCGGTTCAAGAAGTCCGGTGAACGGGTCTTCGTCGCCACCGGCGGACAGGTGTTTCCGCTGGGCATCGCGACCGAGGTCACGATGACGCCCCTCGAAGTGGCCGCCGGCTGGCGCTTCCGGCCGCTGTTCGGCCAGCGCGTCCGGCCGCACCTGGGCGCCGGCTACACGCGTCTGCGCTACGAGGAAACGGCCGACTTCGCCGGCGACGGCGACGACGTGCGTGAGTCGTTCAACGGCTTCCACGTCCTCGGTGGCCTCGAAGTGCGGGTGGCGCGCTGGGTGGGCGTGGCCGGCGACGTGGTCTGGACCTCGGTCAACGACGCCATCGGCAAGGGCGGCGCGTCGCAGGCCTTCAACGAAACCAACCTTGGCGGCACCAGCCTCCGACTCAAAGTTGTCATCGGCCGCTAGGCGGGCTGCCGATTCGTTCGAACGCCGCGTGCTCACGGTGGTGTCGCGCGTGCCGCCGGGCCGGGTGACGACCTATGGCGATGTCGCGGCCCTGGCCGGACGCCCGAGGGCAGCGCGGGCCGTCGGCAACATCCTCGCCCGGGCCGAGCGGCCCGATCTTCCCTACCACCGCGTCATCGCGGCGGGCGGCGCCCTCGGGGGCTACAGCGACCTGGCGCTGAAGCGCTCGCTCCTCGCCGCGGAGGGTATCCCGGTCGGCCCACGCCGGATCCGCGACTTCGTACGGCTGAGGTGGGTCGACCGAAAGTCGTCACCGGCAATCGGGAGCATAATGAACGGATCTGCTCGCCGCTGCGCTCGAGTTCCGGCCGATCCCGGCCGATGAGCTGTGTCGGACAGGCATTCATCAGGGACAAAGTGTCGATACACTGAGTCTAAGCAAAAGACTTTGTCTTCCGGCGCCGCTGACCGGGGCCGATGTAGTGAGGAATCATGACTATGTTTCGAAGCGACAAATCTCAGATGGCCCACGGGGTGGCGCAGGGCGATTGGCGTCGCACGTCTCGAGGTCGCGACGCGTCATTGTGGCGTTTCGCCGTGGTCGCCTTGACCCTATCGCTCGTCGCGAGCACGACCGCGTTCGCGCAAGGCCGGCAGACGGGCACCATCATGGGCACCGTGACCGACGGGGATGCGCTGGTGATTCCCGGCGCCACCGTGACCATCTCGTCGCCGTCGCTCCAGGGCCTCAGGACGACCACCACCGACGGCAACGGCAACTTCACGCTGCCCGGTCTGCCTCCCGGCGAGTACAACGTGCGGATTGAACTGACCGGCATGCGACCAGTGGACGTGCGGCAGCGGGTCGATCTCGGGCTCACGGCCCGCGTCGATGCGCAGCTGCAGCTCGACTCGCTCACCGAAACCGTGACGGTCACTTCGACCCCACCGTCGGTGGTCACCGCGGTGAGCGCCGGCGCCAACTACCGCGGCGAGATGGTCGACAAGCTGGCCTCACCGCGCACGATTCAGGGCGTGGCGGAACTGGCCCCGGGTCTCACCGACAACACCCCGAACGCCGGCCAGGTGACGATCTCCGGCGGCTTCGCCTACGACAACCAGTTCCTCATCGACGGCGTGGACGTGGCCGACAACCTGTTCGGCACCGCCAACAACCTCTTCATCGAAGACGCGATCGAAGAGGTTCAGGTGCTCACCTCGGGCATTTCAGCGGAGTACGGCCGCTTCGGTGGCGGCGTCGTGCAGGCAATCACCAAGAGCGGTAGCAACACCTTCGCCGGCACCTTCCGCAACAATCAGTACAAGCCGTCGTGGACGGCGAAGACTCCTTTTGAGAAAAGCCGGAACCTGAAGCGGACCGGCGACCTGCAGAACATCCAGGAGTGGACGGTTGGCGGGCCCATCCTGCGCGACCGGATCTGGTTCTTCCACGCCGGCAGGCGTCAGGAAACGACGACGCCGACGCCGTTCCAGCAAACGGGTATCGCCAATAACAATCAGGCCAAGAATGATCGCCTCGAGTTCAAGGGCACCTTCACACCTCTGACCAACCAGACGTTCCAGGGGCAATACATCCGGAACCAGACGGCGCAGGTGCAGCCCACCTTCGGCTTCTCCATCGACCCCTCGACCATCGTCGACCGTACGCTGCCCAACGAACTCACCGGCGCCAACTGGCGCGGCGTGATCAGGAACAACCTGTTCGCCACGGCACAGATCTCGCGCCGCAAGTTCTCCTTCGAGAATTCTGGCGGCACGAGCACGAACATCCTCGACTCGCCGTTTCTGACCCGCGGCTTCACCTCGGGGGTGCCGTCAACACTCCACTACAACTCACCGTACTTCGACGCCACCGACCCCGAGAGCCGCAACAACCGGCAGATCACCGGCAGCGTCAGCTACTTCCTGACCACGCAGGCCACGGGGTCGCACGACATCAAGGTCGGCTACGAGAATTTTCGGACGACCCGCATCGGTGGCAATTCGCAGACGGCTACCAACTACGTGTTCCAGACCGACTATCTGCTGAACGGCAGCGTGCCGGCCCTCGACGGCAACCAGAAGCCGATTCCGGTCTTCACGCCGGGGTTGTCGCGAATCCAGGACTGGCGGGCGACCCGCGGAGCAGAGCTGAACATCACGACCCAGTCGGTGTTCGTGCACGATCGCTGGCAGCTCAACTCGCGTCTCACCTTCGACCTCGGCGTGCGCGGTGAGTTCGTGGGCAGCGAGGCGACCGGCGGCATCGTCGGCGTCGACACCACCACCACCTGGGTGCCGCGTCTTGGCGGCAGCTGGGACGTCACCGGCCGCGGGCAGACCATCCTGCAGAGCTCCTACGCACGCTACGCCGGCAAATACAGCGAGGCACAGATCGGCCGCAACACCGCCGTCGGCACCCCCGATCTGCTCACGCTCGAGTACCGGGGACCGGCCGGTCAGGGCCTGAACTTCGCGCCGGGCTTCGACCTGGCGAACTACGCGGTGATTGGCGGATCGTTCCCGCTCGAAACCGTGTTCTTCGACGACAGCCTGCGCTCGCCGACGACCGATGAATTCACGGTGGCGCTCGGCCATCAGTTCAACGAGAGGAGTTCGCTGAAGGCCACCTACCAGTGGCGCTCGGTGAGCGGCTTCATCGAAGACTTCCTCGACGACCCCTCGGCCAGCGGCAAGGTCGCGATCGTCAAGAACGGCATCAACTTCGGGACCTTCGACAAGACGTTCTGGCGCAACACCAATGAACCGGTGCGTGAATACCAGGCGGTGGTGCTGCAGGGCAACTACCGGCTGCGCTCGAACTGGACCGTCGACTCGCACTGGACCCTGCAGCTCAAGAACGACGGCAACTTCGAGGGCGAAGGCACCAACACGCCCGGCTCCTCGTCGTTCATCGGCGACTACCCCGAAGTCTACGGTGGCAATTGGGACCGGCAGAACGCCCTGGGCCGGCTCAACGACTTCCAGCGCCATAAAGTGCGGGCGTGGACGACCTATGGACTGCAGCTTGGACGCTTGGGATCAGTTGATACCTCGGCCAGCTACCGCTACAACTCGGCACAGACCTACAGCCTGGCGGCTACCGGTCAGCCGCAATCGGCCGTCCAGTCGGCTCGCAATCCCGGCTACGCCAGGTCGGCAGGGCAGGCGCAGACCATCTTCTTCGACGAGCGCGGCTCGGAATTCTTCGAAGACGCGCACCAGGTGGACCTCGCCCTGCTCTACCAGGTGCCGATCTGGAAAACCCTGCGGCCCTGGTTCAAGGCCGAGTTCTACAACGTGTTCAACAACCAGCCGCTGGTCGCATTCAACACGGCGGTGACGCCCGATGCAAGCAGCGCGCTCGACGCCGACGGTCTGCGCACCGGCTTTGTCAAGCCGGCGGCCTTCGGGACCGCTCGATCGAACGCCGACTACCCGCGAGCGACGAGCACGCCGGCCGGCACGGCGCAGTACGCGCGGACGTTCCTGATGTCGTTCGGGCTGCGGTTCTAGGGACTGGGGACTGGGGGCTAGGGGCTAGGGCTCGACAGAACCCACACCAGCCGTCACGCTGCATGAAATTCGAAGGGCCGGGCGATTCGCCCGGCCCTTTGTCGTTTCACGCCCCAGCCCCCAGCCCCAAGCCCCGCAGTTCGACGTGATGTCGGGCAGGCGGCGCGCGCGAAGCGCTCAGCCGCCGATCGACA
>JANNIB010000134.1:0-8955 GCA_031404695.1 Acidobacteriota bacterium | reverse complement strand
GCGGATCAACCCGAGCAGCCGCCCGATCACCAGCCGCATCATCACGATGCCGAGGATGCCGCCGGTGATGACGACCCACAGCTTGTCGGAGACCGCGACCGCCACCAGGATCGAGTCGATCGCGAAGACGATGTCGGTGAGTTCGACCTTGACCACCGTCGCCCAGAAAGGCGACATGCCCAGCCACGGCTCGGCCGGCTTGATGTGGTGTCGCTGCTCGCCATCGCCGCCGGTTCGGTGGCGGAAGTGCTGCAGCGACAGGTAGAGCAGATATAGTCCGCCGACCAGCTTCACCCACCCGAGCGCGATGAGGTACGCTGCCGCGGCGGTGGCCGCCGCACGGAACGTGAAGGCGCTGATCATCCCGTAGCGCAGGGCCTTGGTCTGCAATTCCCTGGGCAGGCTCATCACCCGAATCGCCAGCACCATGGCGTTGTCGGCGCTGAGCACGCCCTCGAGCAGCACCAGCAGGAGGACGGTGACGATGTCGGAGGAGGTGATCTCTGGCACGAGCGACCTCTAAGTATGCCGCTCGACCGCGCGTCTTGTCACGCGGCGTCGGTGAATGACCATGGCGGCGCTCAGAACTGGAAGTAGATGAACTCGCTGGTGCCGCCGTGCAGCGTGATGATGCCGTAGGCCATCGCCGCCGCCAGCACCGCGCTTCCCGCCATGCCGACCGCCGGCGCCCGGCCTTGTTCGGCCAGCCACGTGTGCAGGTGCAGCACCACGACCGGCAGCAGGAACAGCAGCGCCTGCAGCATCCAGAGATCCGGCGCCCGCCACGCGCCGAGGACCAGGTTCGCGACAAACGTCGTGGCGCCGCTGACGGTGGCGCTGCGGAAGTAGATCCACGCGATGAGCACGGCGCCCTGCACGACGACGAACCAGGCCGCGCGCACGACGAGGGGCCGCGGCATCGGGCGATGCAGCCCGAGCACGCGCTCCCCCACCAGGCACAGGCCGTGAATCGCGCCCCACACGATGAACGTGTAGGCGGCGCCGTGCCACAGGCCGCCGAGCAGCATCACCAGCAGCAGGTTCAGGTGCGTGCGTAGGCGCGAGCCGCGATTGCCGCCGAGCGGCACGTAGAGGTAGTCACGCAGCCAGCGCGACAGCGTGATGTGCCATCGCTCCCAGAAGTTCTTGAACGACGTCGCGAGATACGGGGCGTTGAAGTTGGCCGGAAAACGGAAGCCGAGCAGGTAGCCCAGGCCCTGCGCGATCGTCGAGTAGCCGGCGAAGTCGGCGAAGATCTGCCCCGAGAACATCACGCTGAGCCACAGGGCGAACGAGGCATCGGCGCCCTGACGGTAGCCGCGGTCCCAGTGCTGGTCCACGTAGGCGGAGAGGTTGTCGGCGCACACCATCTTCAGGAAGAAGCCGAGCAGGATGAGCCATGCGCCGTGGTAGAACACGCGGGCGTGCAGGCGGCGCGGCCGCGGAATCTGCGGCACGAACTCGCTGGCCCGCACGATCGGCCCGGCGACCAGTTGCGGAAAGAAGCTGATGAAGAGGAGGAAGCGCGGGAAGTTTCGGACCGGCAGGAGCTGACCGCGGTAGACGTCGATCGTGTACGACAGCGTCTGGAAGGTGTAGAAGCTGATCCCCATCGGCAGCACCAGCGAGAACTCGGGCAGCCGCAGCGAGGCGCCCCACCACCCCGCCACCTCCTCGGCCGAGCGAATCGCGAAGGCCCCGTATTTGAAGAACGCCAGCAGCCCCAGGTTCACGGCCAGCGAGGCCACGAGCCAGGCGCGGCGCCGCCCGTGCTGCTGCGGTTCGAGCCGCCCGATCGCCAGGGCCGCCACGTAGTCGACCGAGGCGCTCGACAGCAGCACGGCCAGATAGATCGGGATGTGCCAGCCGTAGAAGATCAGGCTCGAGAGCAGCAGCACCGCGACGTACGGCGACTCGACCTTGCGTCGCCCGATGGTGAGGCGTGCCGCGAAGACGACCAGGAAGAGCGCGACGAACGCCCACGAGACGAAATTCATCGGGCCGGAGCGCCGCCGAGGCCGCGCAGATGGGGCGTGAGGGCGGCCATGAACTGGCGCGACCAGTCGTTGGCGCTCGCCGGATCGAGGTGGCTGTTGTCGGCGCTGGTCATCCCCGGGGGCTCGGCCACCACCAGCGGCACCTCGAGCAGCCTGGCGAAGGCGGCGGGCCCGGCCCCGTCGAGCGGTTCGGGCGTCGGCACGCGGGTGAGCACGAGCGTGATGCCACGCGCGTCCATCTCGGCCTTGAAGGCGCGGGCGCTGGCGATCTCGGTGCGTCCGGGGGCCACCCCGGCCGGCGCCGGCGGCGTGAATACTGCCGTGGTGCTCGGCCACGGCGAGACCTGCCAGGTGCCGTCGGAGCGGGAGCGGTACATGTTCAGCTCCCGGGCCTGGCCAAGACCGGGACGACCGAAGAGCGACAGCCAGTTCGGCGCCACGATATGCACGGCGCGCCGCACCTCATGCGCCGTTTCGGCTTCCCAGCGCAGTTTCCGCGCTGCAAAAGGCGTATCGCGGTTGACCACTTCCGCCCAGGCACTCAGGCCGCCGCCGAAGAAGCCGTCGGCGTTCACGACCACCATCCGCGGCCGCAGGTCGAGCCTGCGGATGAGGGCCAGCGGAAACCGATCGGCTTCGCGGAAGCCGAAGCCGAGCGCGTAATACGACAGGCCGAGCGCCGCGAACTCCGGCCGCAGCACTGCCGGTCGCAGGGCGAACATCAGGCGCGAGTTGCCGACAAACAGCACATCGGCGGCGCGCAGGCGCGTGGTGGCTTCGTCGTCGAGCGCAAAGTAGAGGACGTGGTGATCGACCTGCCCGCCGATGTCGCCGGCCAGGTAGTGGTCGGGGTCTTCCGGCCGTTCGGCCTCGAGCACGGCCGAAGACGCCGCGCGCAGCGCCGGCACCATGTCCACCACCGCCACGGTCGCGGCCAACAGCAGCGCCAGGGTCACGGAGAACACCGCCGCTGGCCCGAGTAAGGGACCGCGATATCGGGCCGGAGACATTTTTCGAGTGTAATTCAGAACACTCGTGGGAAATGGCGGGAAGCCCCCTCTTCGGGCAAGCGCGACCGTGGTCGCCAGGACCACGGCCTTCCCAAGCTTCGCCGCAGGCACTCATCTATTTGACTCGGTTCGTATCAATGTCTACACTCGATGTGTGTCAACCTCTGAGCTCATCTTCATCAGCGTCGCGGCGCGGATGCTGCGCATGCATCCGCAGACACTGCGCAAGTACGAGCGGCTCGGCCTGGTGCAGCCGGCGCGCACGATCGGCAGCATGCGCCTCTACTCCGTTGCGGAGATCGCGCGCCTGCGTCTCATCAAGGTCCTGGTCGAGGATGCCGGCGTGAACCTGGCCGGCGTGCAGCGCCTGCTCGCGGTGGCCGAGGGGCTCCAGCGGATCGAGCCGCTGCTCGAAGCGCCGGCGCTGGGGCGCGCCGACACCCGGCGGCGGCTGGCGCGCGAAGTGCTCCGCCTGAAAGAAGTCGTGGGGTTGTGAGCATGGATTTCCGCGACTACTACGCGACGCTCGGCGTCGCCAAGACGGCCTCCGCGAAGGAGATCAAGCAGGCCTTTCGCCGGCTGGCGCGCAAGCACCATCCCGACGTCAATCCCGGGGACCGCTCCGCCGAGGGCCGGTTCAAGGAAGTCAACGAAGCCTACGAGGTGCTCGGCGCGCCCGAGACCCGGAAGAAATACGACGAACTCGGCGCCAACTGGCGCCAGTACGAACAGGCCGGGCCGGCTGCCGGGGGGCCATGGCCGCCGGCCGGCGGACCGGCCAACTACCGCACGATGACGCCCGAGGAGATGGAGGCGGTCTTCGGGGCCGGCGGCAGCCCGTTCTCGGATTTCTTCAACACGTTCTTCAGCGGCGGCCAGCCGGCGTCGGGCGGACGCAGCCGGCGGGCGGGGCCGCGTCCCCGGCGGGTGCCGGAGATCGAACACGAGCTTCCGCTCGACCTGGCGAGCGCGCTGGGCGGACACGTCGAGCGCGTGCAGGTCCAGCAGGACGGCGCCGTGCGCACCCTCGAGGTGCGGATTCCCGCGGGTGTCACCGATGGCACGCGGTTGAAGGCCGGGGACGTGTTCCTGCGGGTGCGACTGCTGCCCCACGCGCGCTTCGAGCGCACCGGCCGCGACCTCCAGACGACCCTGAGCGTGCCGCTGACCACTGCGGTGCTCGGCGGCAGCGCCGAGGTCGTGACGCTGACCGGCAGCCGCCTCACCGTGAAGCTGCCGCCGGGGACGCAGCCCGGCCAGCGCCTGCGGCTGCGCGGACACGGCCTGCCGGCGCCGGGGGCCCCTGACGATCGCGGGGATTTGTTCGCGAAGGTGGAAATTCGCGTGCCCGGCGCCCTCACCGACGAGCAGAAGGCCCATTACGAGGCCCTGCGCGCGTTGGACTCGAAATAGCACAGACAACAGAGACAGGCACGGCCCGCGCACTCGGGCGGCAGGAAGGACGTGACGGGTCATGAATCTCAACGCATTCACGGAAAAGGCTCAGGAAGCACTGGTGGCGGCGCCGCGGCTGGCGACCTCCCTCGCCCACGCGCAGGTCGAGCCGGAGCATCTGCTCGTCACGCTCGGCGAGCAGCCCGGCGGCATCGTGCCGGCGCTCTTCCAGAAGCTCGGCCAGCCGGCCGCGCCGATTGCCCTGGCGCTCAAAGACCAGCTCTCGCGCCTGCCGAAGGCGCACGGCGGCGCCGAGCCGGGTCTGTCGGTCCGCCTGCGGGCGGTGCTCGAGCAAGCCCAGGGCGAAGCGACGGCGATGCAGGACCAGTTCGTCAGCACCGAGCACCTGTTCCTCGCCATCGTCAGCGAGAGCGGCCGGGCCCCGGCGGCTGAGCTGCTGCGCGGACGCGGCGTCAGCCGCGAGGCGCTGGTGGCGGCCATCACGGCGGTGCGCGGCACGCAGAAGGTCACCGACCAGAACCCGGAGGGCAAGTATCAGGCGCTCGAAAAGTACGGCCGCGACCTCACGGAACTGGCCGAGCGCGGCAAGCTCGACCCGGTCATCGGCCGCGACGAGGAAGTGCGCCGGGTCATCCAGGTGCTGGCGCGGCGCACCAAGAACAACCCGGTGCTCATCGGCGAGCCCGGCGTCGGCAAGACCGCGATCGTCGAAGGTCTGGCGCAGCGCATCGTGCGCGGCGACGTGCCCGAGGGCTTGAAGAACAAGCGCATCGTGGCCCTCGACATGGGGTCGCTGGTCGCCGGCGCGAAGTACCGCGGCGAGTTCGAGGAGCGGCTGAAAGCCGTGCTCCAGGAGATCGTGCAGGCGGAGGGCCGGATCGTGCTCTTCATCGACGAACTCCACACGGTGGTGGGCGCCGGCGCCGCCGAAGGCTCGCTCGATGCCTCGAACATGCTGAAGCCGATGCTGGCGCGCGGCGAGCTGCACACGATCGGCGCCACCACCCTCGACGAGTACCGCAAGCACATCGAAAAGGACGCCGCGCTCGAACGCCGCTTCCAGCCGGTCACGGTCGGTGAGCCCACCGTCGAAGACACCATCAGCATCCTGCGCGGGCTGCGCGAGAAGTACGAGCTGCACCACAAGGTGGGCTTCAAGGACGCCGCGCTGGTCTCGGCGGCGGTGCTGTCGCACCGCTACATCGCCGATCGCTTCCTGCCCGACAAGGCCATCGACCTCATCGACGAGGCGGCCTCGCGCCTGCGCATGGAGATCGACTCGATGCCGGCCGAGCTCGACGAAGTGCAGCGGCGCGTCATGCAGCTCGAGATCGAGCGCGAGGCGCTGCGCAAGGAGACCGACAAGGCCTCGATCGACCGGCTGGCGAAGCTCGAGAAGGAGCTGGCCGATCTCAAGGAGGAACAGCGGACGCTGACGGCACACTGGACCCAGGAGAAGGACTCGATTCAGCAGAGCGCCAGCCTCAAGGAAGAACTCGACGCGCTGCGGCGCGACGTCGAGGCCGCGCAGCGGCACGGCGACTACGCCCGGGCGTCGGAGCTGCAGTACGGCCGCATCCCGCAGCTCGAAGCGCAGATCGCCGCGCACAGCACCGCCGGCGCCACCGGCACCCGCCTGCTCAAAGAGCAGGTGGATGAGGAAGACATCGCCGAGGTCGTCGGCAAGTGGACCGGGATTCCCGTGAGCCGCCTGCTCGAGGGCGAGGTGCAGAAGCTGATTCAGATGGAAGCCCGCCTGCACCAGCGCGTGGTCGGGCAGGACGAGGCGATTCGCGCCGTGGCCAATGCCATCCGCCGCGCCCGGGCCGGACTGCAGGATCCGCAGCGGCCCCTCGGCAGCTTCATCTTCCTGGGGCCGACCGGCGTCGGCAAGACCGAGCTGGCGCGCGCGCTGGCGGCCTTCCTGTTCGATGACGAGCACGCGATGGTGCGCATCGACATGTCCGAGTACCAGGAGAAGCACTCGGTCTCGCGGATGATCGGCGCGCCTCCCGGCTACGTCGGCTACGAAGAGGCCGGGCAGCTCACCGAGGCGGTGCGTCGTCGCCCCTACGCGGTGGTGCTCTTCGACGAGATCGAGAAGGCGCACCCCGAGGTGCTGAATGTGCTGCTGCAACTGCTCGACGATGGCCGGCTCACCGACGGCAAGGGCCGCACGGTCGACTTCCGCAACGCGGTCGTCATCATGACCTCGAACCTCGGCAGCCACTTCATCGCCGAGGCGGCGTCACAGGGCGGTGGTCTCGACGAGGGCGTGCGGCGCCAGGTCACCGAGACGCTGCGCGGCCACTTCCGGCCCGAGTTTCTCAACCGCGTCGACGAGATCATCTTCTTCCACGCGCTCGACCGCGGCCACATCGCCCAGGTGATCGACATCCAGCTCGCCGGCCTGCTCACGCGGCTGGCCGAACGGAAGATCGGGATCACGCTCAGCGAGGCGGCCCGCAGCGCCATCGTCGAGGAAGGCTTCGACCCGATCTACGGCGCCCGCCCGCTCAAGCGCACGATTCAGCGGCGCATTCTCGACCCGCTGGCGCTGAAGGTGCTCGAGGGCGCCTTTGCCGAGGGCGACCACGTGATGGTGGACGCTGGCGCCGACGGTCTGTCGTTCTCGAAACGCGAGGCCGTCAGCGCCTGACGGTGGTCCCTGCCCTGTCGCGGCTACTGCGCCGGCTTGTCGGCGGCCTCGGGGCCCAGGGCCGCTTCGGCGGCGGCGAAGCCCAGGCGGCTGTGTGAGCTGTCGCAGAAGGGCTTGCGGGTCGAGTGGCCGCACCGGCACAGGGCGAACGGCCGCTTGGGCAGCGGGTAGGGATTGCCGTTCCAGTCGATGAGGGTGACGTCGTCGCCCTCGACGAGAAGCGGGCCGTTCTGCCGAACCTTGATCGAGGCCATGTCGGCGCAGTATACCGTGGGCCGACTGCCCCAATCGGGCCCGCAGCCACTACAATCTGAGCGTGCGACGGTCGCTCGCTCCCCTGCTGGTGCTCGCAGGCCTCACGTTCCTGGTGGGGCTCGGCGCGCCGGCGATCACCGACTCCGACGAGGCGTTCTACGCCGAAGCGGCGCGCGAGATGGTGGAATCCGGCGACTGGCTCACCCCGTACTACAACTACGAGCCGCGGTTCCAGAAACCGATTCTCTACTACTGGGTCACCGCGGCCACCTTCGCGGTGACCGGTGCCGGCGAGACCGCGGCCCGCCTGTGGGCGGCCTTCTCGGGAATGGCCCTGGTCTTCGTCACCGCCGGCATCGCCAGGCGATGGTACGACGACGACACGGCGCTGATGGCCGGCGCCATCGTGGCGACCAGCTTCGGCTACGTCGCCCTCGGGCGCATGGCGCTGCCCGACCTGCCGCTGGCGCTCTTTGTCACCGCGACCATCGCCGGAACGCTGGTTGCGGTCGGTGATCGCGTGGCCCATCCGCGGCAATGGCTGGTCGGCGCCGCCATCGCCGCCGCGCTCGGCTTCCTCACCAAGGGACCGCTGGCGCTGGTGCTGCCGGCGGTGGTCATCGCGCCGATTGTCGCCATCGAACGCCGCCAGTCCCGGGTGGCGGGTGTCGACATCGCGGCCGCCGCGCTCACGTTCGTGGTGGTCGCCGCGCCGTGGTACCTCGCCATGTGGTGGCAACACGGCACGCCGTATCTCGACAGCTTCTTCGTCGGCGACAACTTCGAACGCTTCGCCACCGACCGCTTCAACGAGCCGCGCCCGTGGTGGTATTACGGACCGGTCATCGTCGGCGGCGTGGCGCCGTGGTCGCCCTTCCTGCTGCTCGGCGTCGGCGCCTTCCTGCGCCTGGCGACCTTCCGCGGCGGCCCCGGCAGTCTCGAGACGCGCCTGGCGATCTGGGTGGTGGCGCCGCTGGCCGTGCTCACGCTGTCGGTTGGCAAGCAGCCGCGCTACATGCTGCCGCTGCTGCCGCCGCTGGCGCTGCTGCTGGCGCACGGCATCATGGAGCGTTCGCGGTCGCGCCGCGGCCTCGACGGCGGCCTCTACCAGTCACGCCCCGACCGCGGCCTGCAGATGGCGTCGATCACGTCAGGCGTGATCCTGGTGCTCGCCGGCGCGTTGCTGTGGCAGGCCCGCCCGCTCTTCGTCGAGCTGCCGCCGCTCCACAGCGCGGTCGCCGCCGTCGTGACCGCACTGGCCGGGCTGGCCGTGGTCGTGACCGCGCTCAGCCGGGCGTGGCGCGATGCGCCGTGGGTGCTGGCCATCGGCAGCAGCCTGGCCCTGCCGGCGCTCGTCATCGGCGGCCTGGCCGGCGGGCCCGAAGACGCCGTCCACAAGGCCGCGCAGGCGGTGCGTGCGGCGCGGCGGGCGGATGAGCCGATCGGCGTCTCCCGGGTCTTCGTCCGCAACCTGGTCTTCTACACCGGCCTCAAGCAGACCGATCTCATCAACGACGAACAACTCACCGCGTTCCTCGGCCAGGAGGGGGCGGGCACTCATCGTGGTGCCGCAATCGGACCTCGACCGCGTCGAGGCGGCCGGCGCGAAGAAGGCGAC
>JANNIB010000133.1:0-31460 GCA_031404695.1 Acidobacteriota bacterium | reverse complement strand
GCGTGCCCGCCCGCACTGCCTGATACGGGGAATAGGTCCGGATGACGTCGAACTCTGCTTTCTTCGCGGCATCCCCGTACTCGAGCAGCGCCGGCATGTTGTTGTTCGTCCTGTACTGGTTGAAGCGCAGGATGTCGACGTCTGGAAAGCCGCACAACACGGCACGGAACAGGTCCGGACGCTGCGTGAGCGCGGCGCCCACGAGCAGGCCGCCGTTGCTGGTGCCCATGATGCCGAGCGTAGACGGGCTCGTGTATTGTTCGGCGATGAGCCACTCGCTGGCGGCGATGAAGTCCTCGAACACCCGCGGCTTGTCCGTGAGCATGCCGGCGCGGTGCCAGGCTTCACCGAACTCGCTGCCGCCGCGCAGGATCGCCATCGCGTAGACGCCACCCGCCTCCACCCACGCCGCCGCCATGGGCGAGAACGACGGCTTCTGCGCGGCAGAGAAGCCGCCGTAGCCGAAGAGCAGCGTCGCGGTGGCGCTGGTGCGGGCCTGCCCCTTCTTGTGGACCACCCAGACGGGCACGCGCGTGCCGTCCTTCGACGTGGCCGCGCCGTAGCGGACCTCGACGTTCGCGCCGTCCCAGGCGATCTCGGCCCCGCGTTCGAGCGTGCGGGCGCCGGTGGCCAGATCCACGCGCCACGACGTCTCGGGCGCCGCAAACGACTCGAGCGTCAGCACTGCGTGCCCGGGTCCGTCGCCACGGATTGAGGCGGCGTGCATCGGCGGCACCGCCACCTCGTCGCGGCGGGTGCCGTCGAGGTCGAAGCGCACGATCCGGTTGGCCGCCTCGTGCAGCAGCTGTCCGTAGAGGGCGCCGTCGATCACCGTGACGTCTTCGAGCACCTCAGGCTGTTCGGCGACCACGGTGCGCCAGGCGCTCCTGGCCGGGCGCGCCAGGTTCACGGCCACCACCCGATTGCGCGGCGCCTCGAGGTCGGTGCGCATCCACAGCTCGCCGTGCACGAAGCGCGGGTAGAAGCGCGCGCCGAGGTCTTTCGCAATCTCGATCGGCGCCGCCGTCGCCGCGCGCGTGTCGAGCGCGAACACGTCCGTGGAGGCCCACCCGTGCTGCACGGTGAAGACCAGCCAGCGGCCGTCGTCGCCCTGCACCACCGACACGAACGCCGTGGGGCCGTAGCCGTCGCCGAAGACGAGCTTGTCGGCAGCCGTGTTGGTGTTCCACAGGTGCTTGCGGATGCGCGCGCCCGTCTGGCGCGAGCGGATGCTGTAGTAGAAGCCGTCGCCCGACGTGGTGGGCGCGATGCTGCTGTAGAGCCCGGCGGGGAAGGCGTCGGCGAGATCGGTGCCGGCCGCGAGATCGCGGATGTGCAGCGTGTGTTCGTCCTGGCCGCCGTCCCGTACCGCGTAGACGAGATAGCGCCCCTGGCGATCGACGGCCACCAGTTCGACGCGCGTCGTCTGGTCGGCGCTGAGCGGCCGCGGATCGACGACCAGCTCGTAGGTGCCGGCCGGGTCCACAGGCGCGCGGGTCGGCGCGGCGCCCGCAGTGGCCGCCGCTGGCGCCGGGCGCCGGTAGATCGCCGCCAGCTCTTCGCCGACGCGACGCAGCGTGAAGTACTCGTGGCCGCCTCCCCGGCGCGGCGTGCCGATGTCGGCGCGGTCCATGAGCGTCGTCAGGCGGCGTTCGAGGGCCCGGCGAGCGTCGTCGTGGGGCAGCACGGCGTTGGTGTAGCGCTCCTGCGCCGCCAGCCACGCCCTGGTCTCAGGTGCGCGCTGGTCTTCGAGCCAGCGGTAGGGGTCGGGGAACGCCTCGCCGTGGATCGTGTCGACGACGGCGTCCACGCGCGTGGTCGGCGCCATCGGTGGCGGCGGGGGCTCCGGGCCGCACGCGCCGGCGAGCACGGCGAAGGAGGTGAGGGCGATGGCACGGGAGAGGCGGGGGGCAGACGTCGGCGTCGGCATGCGTGCGCTCACTCTAACAGGACGTCCGGACCTGGCCGGTGTCTGGCCCGGTGACCGCGGGCCGCCGTTGACGCCCCGCCCCGGCGGGAATAGACTGCGCCGCCGGGCTCGAATGAAACAGAGACGCAGCCGGAGCGTCCAACAGACACTGCTCGAGGAGTTCGCATGAATCTGCCCGTGCTCGTCAATATGGCCGTCTTCGTCCTCACGCTGGGCTATCTCTACCAGCGGCGACGAAACGGCGCCTCGATTTCGAGCAACGTGCTGCTCTCGGTGCTGCTCGGCGTGGTGCTCGGGGCGCTGCTGCAGGCGGCCTACGGGCTCGGCAGCGCGGCCATCACCGGCACCATGACCTGGGTGGGCGTGGTCGGCGGCATCTACGTGCGGCTGCTGCAGATGGTGGTCACGCCGCTGGTCTTCATCTCCATCCTGTCGGCGGTGAGCAAGCTGCACGACGCCAAATCGCTCGGCAAGATCAGCGCCGGTGTGCTCGGCACCTTGCTGGTCACGACCGCCATCTCGGCCGGCATCGGCATCGGCGTGACGACGCTCTTCGGGCTGCACGCCGAAGGCCTCGTGCAGGGCGCCCGCGAACTCGAACGCGGCACCTACATGGAAACGCGGGTGGCCGACGCCGCCAGGCTCGACCTGCCGTCGCTGCTGACCTCGATGGTGCCGACCAATATCTTCGCGGATCTGACCGGCGCGCGCTCCACCTCGATCATGGCGGTGGTCGTCTTCTCGACGATGCTCGGCTTCGCGGCGCTGGCGCTCAAGCGCGACAAGCCCGAGGTGGGGGAACGGGTGCAGGTCGGCATCGACACGCTGCAGCAGCTCATCCTGCGCCTCGTGCGCATGGTGCTGCGCCTCACGCCCTACGGTGTGCTGGCGCTCATGACGCGTGTGGTCGGCACCTCGAACGTCGACGATGTCTACAATCTCGGCGGCTTCGTCGTGGCCTCGTACGTGGGCCTCGCCCTCATCCTGCTCCTGCACGCGGCCATCATCACCGGCACCGGGCTTAACCCCGTGCGCTTCTACCAGAAGGTGCTGCCGGTGCTCACCTTCGCCTTCACGTCGCGATCGAGCGCGGCGGCGATTCCGCTGAGCGTCGAGACGCAGGTGAGCCGCCTCGGCGTGCCGCCGGCGGTGGCCAACTTCTCGGCCAGCTTCGGCGCCACCATCGGCCAGAACGGCTGCGCCGGCCTCTATCCGGCGATGCTCGCCGTGATGATCGCGCCCGGCGCCGGTATCGATCCCACCTCGCTGCCGTTCATGGCGTCGGTCATCGGCGTGGCCACGCTCGGCTCGGTCGGCATCGCCGGCGTGGGCGGCGGGGCGACCTTCGCTGCCCTGGTGGTGCTCTCGGCCCTCAATCTGCCGGTGGCGCTGGCCGGGTTGCTCATCTCGGTCGAGCCGCTCATCGACATGGGGCGCACCGCCATCAACGTCAGCGGGTCGATGACGGCCGGCACCGTGACCAGCCGAATGCTCGGCCAGCTCGACTTCGCGACCTTCGAAGCGCACGACGCGCCACCCACCGAAGCCGACGCCGACAGCCCCGACGCACCGGCGGGCCAGCCGGCCGGCGCGCGCGCATAGCCGGGGACTGTCCCCATTCTGGCCGGGGCCTGACTTGCATAGTGGGGTCAGACCCCAGTCCGGGCAGGGCCTGACTCTCCACGGTGTACGATCGCCGTGGAGCCGTACCGCCATGCGTTTCACCCCATTTCAGCGCCTCGCCATCACGACGACCGCGCTGACCTATCTGCTCATCGCCGTCGGTGGGCTCGTTCGTGCGTCTGGCGCCGGTCTGGGTTGCCCCGACTGGCCGCGCTGCTTCGGGTCGTGGATCCCGCCGACGTCCGCCGCCGCGCTGCCGCCCGAGTTCGATCCGGCGCTCTTCAACCCGACGCTCATGTGGACCGAGTACCTGAACCGTCTGCTTGGCGTGAGCATCGGGCTTGCCATCTTCGCCACGACCGTCTCGGCCTGGCGCCGTCATCGCCACGCGCCCCGCATTCTGTGGCCGACGGTGGCTGCGCTGCTGCTCACTGGCTACCAGGGCTGGCTCGGCGGACGCGTGGTGGCGCACGAACTGGCGCCGTGGATCGTGACTGCGCACATGGTGGTGGCGCTGGTCATCGTGCAACTGCTGCTCTGGGCCACCGTGGAATCACTGGTCGCGGCCCGGCCCGCCGGCATTGCCGCTCCGGCGCGACTGACGCTGTTCGCCTGGGCCGCCTGGGCGGTCACGGCGCTGCTGCTGGTGCAGGTCGGCGTCGGCACGCAGGTGCGTGGGGCCGTGGACGACGCGCTCCCCGTGCTGCCGCGCGCCGAGGTGCTGGTCTCGATCGGCGCCATCGACACCTGGCACCGCGAGCTGGCGGCCATAGTGGCGCTCGCCGTCGTCGGCCTCTGGGTGTGGGCATGGCTCGGCCACGCCGCCAACGGGCCCCTGCGCCATACGGCCAGTGCCGCCCTTGGCGCCGTCGCCGTCCAGATTGCGGCAGGGATGGCGCTCGCAGGCTTCGCCCTGCCGCCGGCGGCGCAAGTCATCCACCTGACGGTGTCGAGCCTTCTCCTGGGCGCGCTGACGGCCCTGGCCCTGGTGGCATGGAGGTGGCCGGTCCCCTCACACGACGAACTCATCCGGACGCCATCCGCCGCATGATGTTCGGCGATCCGCTGTTCGCCGCCTTCCTCAGCTTCACGTTCGTCTTCGTCGCGACGCCGGGCGCCACGACCGCCGTGGTCGTGCGCAACACACTCGACGGCGGACGCCGGGCGGGTCTTTTCGCCGCGCTCGGCGCCGCCTGCGCCAACATCACGCACGCGGCCGTGGCTGGCCTTGGCGGGGCGGCGCTGCTGCGGGTCTGGCCGGGGGCGCTCGATGTCGTGCGCCTCGCCGGGGGCGGATATCTCGCGTGGCTCGGCCTGCGCAGCCTGTGGCTCGCGTATCTGGGGCAGGCACCGCTGGCGCTGGCCTTCACCGAGGCGCGCGACACGCATCACCGGAGCTGGCTCGAAGGACTCACGGTGAACCTGCTCGGGCCCGTGATCCTGACCTTCTATCTCACGGTCGTGCCGACGTTCATGCGGCCCTCGTGGCCGCGTGGCGCCTACGTCGTGCTGGCCGTGTCTCACGTCGCCATGGCCTTTGCGTGCCATGCCGCGTGGGTGCTCGCGCTGCATCCCATGCGGGCCGTGTTCCGGTACGCCGGGCCGCGCCGGGCGCTTGGCGCCGCCACCGGCGTCGCGCTCCTGCTGCTGGCGGCACGGGTGCTACGCCGGGCGCCGGCCGGCTGAGCCGTTCGTCCGGCACTGCGGGTCCGTTCGGCGCCATTCGTGGCACCAGCCGTCACCGCGATCCGGCCGGGCGCACCGGCTGCCGCCGCGGTCTTCTGATACCGTGGTCGGCTTGATGCGCGCCGCTCTTTGCGCTCTGCTCGTGGCGTGGCCGGCTGCCGCGAATCCAGCACCGGCGCTGGCCGCCCCCGCGTCCTCCGATGCGGCCGCCACCTTCTCCGGACTCGATCGTCAGCTCCAGGTGCGCCCGCCGCGGGTGGAGACCGAAGTTGTCATCGACGGCGTGCTCGACGAGCCCGTCTGGAACGAGGCCGCGCGCCTCACCGGCTTCTCGCGCTACGCGCCGGTGGACGGCGGCGCCGCCGATCGCACCACCGAAGTGCTGGTCTGGTATTCGCCGACGGCCATCCACTTCGGCGTCCGCGCCACCGCCGGGGCCGACGGCGTGCAGGCCACGCTCGCCGATCGCGATCGCATCGACGCCGACGACCACGTACAGTTCTTCCTCAGCACCTTCGCCGATGGACGCCAGGCTTTCGTGTTCGCGGTCAATCCCTTCGGCGTGCAGATGGACGGCTCGCTGGTCGAGGGCCTGCGCAACAGCGGCGGCTTCGGCGGCCTCGCCGTCGGTCGCGAAGAGGTCGATCGCAGTCCCGACTTCGTGTTCCAGTCGCGCGGGAAGGTCACCGACACCGGCTATGTCGTCGAGCTCCGCATCCCCTTCAAGAGCCTGCGCTATCAGTCGGCCGCCGAGCAGCGCTGGGGCGTGCACGTCACCCGGGTGAGCCCGCGCGCCGGCGTGGAGGAAAGCTGGGCGCCCGCCCGTCGGGAAGGGGCCTCGTTCCTGTCGCAGGCCGGCTTCCTCGAAGGCCTGCACGAACTGCGTCGCGGTCTGGTGCTCGACCTGAATCCGATCGCCACCGCCCGTGTGGACGGCGCACCGGTGGTGGACGGCTGGAACTACGACGGCGCGCGACCCGACCTCGGGATGAACGTGCGCTGGGGCGTGACCCAGACGGTGACGATGAACGCCACCGTCAACCCCGACTTCTCGCAGGTGGAGGCCGACGCCGGGCAGTTCCAGTTCGACCCGCGGCAGGCCCTGTTCTTTCCCGACAAGCGCCCGTTCTTCCTCGACGGCATCGAGCAATACGCGACCCCCAACAACCTCATCTACACACGGCGCGTGGTGGCGCCGCTGGCGGCGGCGAAGGTCACCGGGCGCCTCACGCCGTCGACGAGCATCGCCTACCTGGCGGCGGTGGATGATGCGACCACGTCGTTCACCGGCACCGACCATCCGGTGATCAACATCCTGCGGGCGCAGAAGGACCTCGGCACCTCGTCGAAGCTCGGCGTCGTCTACACCGACCGCCTCGACGGCGCGCGCTCCAACCGCGTGCTCGGCGTCGACTCGCGCCTGGTGTGGCAGGAGATCTACTCGCTGCTGCTGCAGGGCGCGGCCAGCCAGACCGACACCGGCACCGCGACCGAGGTCGCGCCGCTCTGGCAGGCCACGTTCAATCGCGCCGGCCGCCGCTACGGCCTGCGCGCCCAGGCGCGCGGGGTCGATCCGCAGTTCCAGGCGCAGTCGGGGTTCATCAACCGCCGCGGCATCGCGCACCTGGCGCTGACCAATCAGTTCACGACGCTCGGGCGTCCAGGCGGCTGGTTCCAGCGTTTCTCGAGCGACGTGGTCGTCGACGGCACCTGGGTCTACGACAAGTTCGTCGCCGGCCAGCCGTCGCAGGATCGCAAGCTGCACTTCAATCAGAACCTGACGCTGAACGGCGGCTGGCGCGTGGGCGGCTCGCTGCTGGTGGAGTCGTTCGGCTACGACGAGACGCTCTATCGCGACTACCTGGTGGCGGCGCCGGCGCCCGACGGCTCGACGCGCCTCGAGCCCTACGTGGGCACGCCGCGGCTGCCCAATCTCGACTACCTGATCTCGGCCACCACGCCGACCCGGCGCGGACTCAACGCCGATCTGTTCCTGCTCTGGGGCAAGGACGAGAACTTCTTCGAGTGGTCATCGGCCGACATCGTGTTCCTGAACGCCTCGGCCACCTGGCGTCCCACCGGCCAGTTGCGCGTCGAAGGCCGCTATCAGCTGCAGTCGTACCAACGGCGGTCGGACGGCTCGTACGTGGGCATCCGGCGGATTCCGCGCCTGCGCGTGGAATACCAGGTGACGCGGCCGATCTTCGTGCGCGTCATCGCCGAGCAGGACGGCAATTTCCAGGACACGCTGCGCGACGACTCGCGCACCCACCGGCCGATCCTCGTCCGCGACGCCAGCGGAAGCTACGTGCCGGCCCTGCGGACCTCGACACGCCGGCTCCGGGTTGACTGGCTGTTCTCGTACCAGCCCACGCCCGGCACGGTGTTCTTCGCCGGGTACGGCAGCAGCCTCGCATCGGAAGACGACGATCGTCGCACGCGGGCCTACCGCCGCACCTCGGACGGCTTCTTCGCCAAGCTCTCCTACCTCATCCGTTTGTAGTATCGTGGCGCTTCGGCGGCTCGGCGTCCGGCTCCCTCGGGTCGCCGCGGCCGGCGATCCACTTTTCGGGGGGGTTCGTGTCCACGTTCGTCACGTCTCTGTTCCGACTGCTCTGCCTGCCCTTCGCTCTCACGATCCTGCTCGGCGTTGACAGCCGCGCCCAGGCGCCGGCGCCGCCACCTCCGCCGCCGCCACCCGGGTGGACCGGCTCCATCGGCGGGGGCCTCGCGCTCACGAGCGGCAACTCCGATACCTCCACCATCAACGTCGGCTACGACGTGCTTCGCGACTACGGCACGAACGTGATTTTCAAGTCCGCGGGCCTGCTGCTCAAAGGCTCGAACGACGGCGTGTCGAACGTCGACCGCTCGCAGGCCGAGGCGCGCGTTGCCTACGCGCTCTCGCCGCGCCTTTCGGCGTTCGGCCAGACCAACTTCGCCCGCGACAACTTCAAGGCCATCGACTATCTGCTGGCGCCCACCGCGGGCCTGAGCTACAAGGTGGTGGCCCTCGAACGCACCGAGTGGATGACCGACGGCAGCTTGGGTGTCGTGTTCGAGAAGAATCAGGGCCTCGACGTCGACACGAGTGGTGCCATCATCGCCGGCGAGAAGCTGACCCACGCCTTCGCCGAGAAGACGAAGTTCGTCCATGCCGCCACCGCGCTCTGGAAGATGAAGGACTTCGACGACGCCTTCTACACGATCTCGGCAGGGCTGTTGACGTCGGTAGCGGGCAACTTCGACCTCAAGACCGAGTTCCTCAGCACCTACAAGAACAAGCTGACGAACCCGGCGCTCAAGAAGGCCGACCAGTCGATCGTGCTCTCTGTCGTCTACAAGTACTAGGGGCTGGGGGGCTGGGGCCCTCAAGCGCTACGCTCCATCCGCTGTCACGCTGTCACGCCTCGGACACCACGCACGTCTACGCGGAGGAATGGAATGATTCAGGAATTCAAGGAATTCATCGTCAAGGGCAATGCGTTCGACCTGGCAGTCGGCGTGATCATCGGCGGCGCGTTCGGGGCGATGGCCGGGTCGTTCGTGTCGGACGTGATGATGCCGCCGCTTGGCCTCGTCATGGGCGGCACCGACTTCTCGAACATCTTCGTCACGCTGAAAGAAGGCACCAAGGCGGCCGCGCCCTACGCCACGCTGGCGGCGGCCAAGGATGCCGGTGCCGTCACGCTGAACGTCGGTGCCTTCCTGAATACGGTCATCAACCTGGTGATCGTCGGGTTCGTCCTCTTCCTGATGGTCAAGAGCATCAACGCCGCGCGTCGGCTCGAGCCGGCCGCGCCGCCGCCGCCGCCCCCCACGCCTGAAGACGTGATCCTGCTGCGCGAGATCCGCGACGCGCTCAGGAAGTAGGTTTGCGGTACATCACCTTGCCGCCGACGATCGTGTAGGCGACGCCGGTGGCCGGGATCTCGTCCTCCGGCACCGTCAGGATGTTCTTCGTCAGCACGGTGATGTCGGCCAGCTTGCCCACGGCCAGCGACCCCTTCAGCGTCTCTTCTTTCGCCGCGTAGGCGGCGTTCCAGGTGTACGACTTCAGCGCCTCCTGGCGGCTCATGCGCTGGTCAGGAAAGAACAGCGTCCCGTCCTTCAGCTTGCGCGTGATGGTGGCGTGGAGGTTCGGCATCGGGTCGATGCGCTCGACCGGCACGTCGGTGCCGTTTGACACGATGGCGCCGCTCTTCATCAGCTTCTGCCAGACATAGCCGCCCTCGGCCACCCGCGCCTCACCGAGCCGCGCCCGCACGTAGGGCGCGTCCGAGGTCGCGTGAATGCCCTGCATCGAGGCGATGACGCCCAGCTGACCGAAGCGCGGGATGTCGGCGGCCGCGAGGTGCTGCGCGTGTTCGATGCGCCAGCCGCCAGTCTTTCACCGCCGGATTGGCTCTGAACGTCGCCTCGAAGATGTCGAGCGTCTCGCGGTTGGCGCGGTCGCCGATGGCGTGCACGGCCAGCTGCACGCCGTTGGCGGCGGCCAGGCCTGCCAGCGCTCGAACCTCATCCACCGGCGACGTGTTGAGGCCGGTGCTGGCCGGCGCGTCGCTGTAGGGCGCCAGCAGCCACGCGCCACGCGAGCCGATGGCGCCGTCGATGGTCTTCTTGATGGCGGCGATGGTCAGGTGGTTGTTGGCCAGTCCGACGGCCTTGTAGCCCGCCATCTTCGCGGCGATGTTGGCATGGCTGTCGCGCACCATCACCCACAGGCGGATGCCGAGCGCGCCGGCATCGGCGGCCTGCTTGATGACATCGACCGTGGCGAAGCTCTCGCCGGCATCCTGAAACGAGGTCACGCCCTTCTCGAGCGCCGCCTGCACGGCCGCGTCGATGACCTTGCGGGCGTCGGCGACGCGCTCTTCCGGCGTCTTCTTCGCCATCCACGCGGCCAGCGCGTCGTCGGCCAGGTCAGACGCCGTCTCACGCAGCACGCCGATGGGCCGTCCCGCCCGATCTTTCAGGATGTCGCCACCGGCCGGGCTCTTCGTGGTGGCGGTGATGCCGGCCTCCTGCATCGCCACGGCGTTCACGTAGGTGGCGTGGCCGCTGGCGTGTTCCAGGATCACCGGGTTGTTCGGCGACACCTTGCTGAGCGCGTCGTGGAGAGGGAAGCCTTCGACGTTCGGCTGCGGCACCGAGGTCCACTTCTCCTGATGCCAGCCGCGGCCGCGGATCCAGTCGCCCGGCGGCGCCTTGGCGGCCGCCTCGCCCACGAGCCGCACGATCTCCTCCCAGCTCGTGACGTCCATGAGATCGAGGACCATCCGCGACTGGCCGAGGCCCATGAAGTGCCCGTGGCCTTCAATGAGACCCGGCACCGCCGTCAGGCCCGCCAGGTCGATGACCTCCGTGGCCGGGCCGATAAACGGCGCGATGTCGGCGCTGGTGCCGAGGGCGACGATGCGATCGCCCCGCACGGCGAGCGCCTGCACTTGCGGCGCGGCGGCCTCCATGGTGACGATGGTGCCGTTGCGCACGACCATCGTCGCCGGCTCGACCACCGGCGTGCGCGTGCACGCCGCGATCACGGCCACTGCCGCCGCCATCCCCGCCACCCGCCACCTCATCACCTGCATCACGCGCGTCCTCCTCGTCGCGGGGCCGAGGCGGCGCGACGTTGGGACTGTGGCCGGTTGCCGTGTGGCCTGTCAACCGGTACGATCCGGTACGGATGCGTTCCTTCGCCGCCGCGCTGCGCACACAGCTTGCCTCGGCGCTGCCGGGGCTCGAGGCGCAGCTGCGCATGGCGCCGCAGCCGCGTCCGGGCTGGGATCCATTGGCGTTGCCGCCGGGGCTGCGAGACGCCGCGGGGCTGCTGCTCGTCTATCCGCACGACGGCGTGTGGCACCTGCCGCTCACGCTGCGGGCCTCGGCGCTGCGGCATCACACGGGCCAGGTGTCGCTGCCGGGCGGCCGCGTGGACGCCGGCGAGACGCTCGAGCAGGCGGCGCTGCGTGAGGCGTTCGAGGAAGTCGGCATCCTGCCGGCCGCGGTCGAGATCCTGGGCCGGCTCTCGCCGCTCCACATCCCGGTCAGCAATCACCTGCTGCATCCAATCGTCGGCATCGCGGCCGAGCGGCCGCCGTTTCGCATCGCCGAAGCCGAAGTAGCGCGGCTCATCGAGGTGCCGCTGGCGCACCTCAGGGCGCCGGACTCGGTGCGCTGGGAACAACGCACGCGCGAGCGGCCGCCGTCGGTGCTGATGGACGTGCCGTACTTCGCGGTCGATGGCACGCGTGTCTGGGGCGCGACCGCCATGGTGCTGGCGGAGTTTCTGGCCGTGATGGAGGCCCTCGACGGCGACCGCGACGCGCGCTAGCCTGCCACGACAGCCTCACGAAAGTGCCAGACCCGACGACAGGCCAGGGCACCGCGCCTCACATTTGCCGCGCACCGGCCCAGCCCTTACACTCGGACTCGGTTCCGAGTTCATGCCCTCCACCTTTCGCCCATGGCGCGTCGCGGTCACGCGCGATGAAGACCGCGATGGTCCGCTCGCCAGCGCCCTCATCGCCGAGGGTCTGACGCCGTGCCCGTGTCCGGTGCTCGTCGAAGCACCGCCCGACGATCCCGGCGCGCTCGTGGCGGCGGCCCGCGATCTCGAGGGCTACGACTGGGTGGTCGTGGCAAGCGCGCGCGCGGTGGCGGGGCTGAGCCGGGCGCGCGGAGCAAAGTGGCCTGCGTATATGCGGACGGCAGCGGCCGGCGAGGCAACGGCGCGGGCGCTCGTTGCCGCTGGTGTGTCGGTGCCGCCCACCGTGGGTGAGGGCGACGGCGCGGAGGCCTTGTGGGCCACGCTCGCCGGCCTGCTGCCCTGGACCGGCGTCCGCGTGCTCGTGCCGACGACACCAGATGGACGCACCGACCTGGCGGCGCACCTCCGCGCCGCCGGCGCACTCGTCAACACCGTGGACGCCTATCGGATGGCGCCGCGGCCGGCGGCGGCCATTCTCGAAGACTGGACGCGCGCCGTGCCGGACGCGGTGGTGGTGGCCAGTCCGCGCGCGGCCGAGACGTTGTGTCACGCGATCGGCAGCACCGCCGTGGGCGCGCTGTCGGTGGTTGCCATCGGCGCCACCACCGCCGCCGCCCTCGAACGCCTCGGCGTGCCGTGCACACGTCCGTCACGGGCCGGGTTCGACGAGGTGGCACGGCTGGTGGCCGCACAGCAGGCGATGGAGCGTTCCGCATGAGCGCCGAGCAGGCGGCCGCCGCAACGCTCGATGTGCTCGACCGCACGTTCGTCGAGTGCAGTGCCCTGGGTTTCCAGTCGGTTCTCACCAGCATTCTCGCCGTCGCGTGTTACCTGCTGTGGCGCCGCCAGCGCCACCCGTATTTCCTCACCTGGTCGGCCGCCTGGGCCGTCTACGTCGTGCGGCTGGCGTGCATGTCGACGTTCCTCGTGCGGCGCGACATGGTGTGGCTGTTCCTGCATCAATCGGCTACCGGGATCAGCGCGCTGTTGCTCCTGCTGGCGGCGCTGCAACTGTCGCGCGGGCTGGTGCTGCGTCCCCCTCACGCGCTGCTGGTGCCGCTCTCGATCGCGTGGGCGTGGGTCACGATTTACGGCATCGGCAGCATGATGGTGGCCGGCATCACCGCGACGCTGCTGCTGTCGGGCGTGACGATTGCGACCGGCGTCATCTTCTGGCGCGAGCGCGCCCGCATCTCGAGCGGTGCGGCGCCGGTGCTGGCCGGCGCCTTCATCCTCTGGGGCCTGCATCACCTCGACTATCCGCTGCTGCGCGGATTCGGGGCGGCGGTGCTCTACGGTGTCTTCGCCGACGTGCTGTTCCTGTTCGCGATCGGCCTGGGGCTGCTGTTCGTCGTGCTCGGCGACGAGCGCGACCGGCTGTCGGCGCGCACGGAGGAACTGGAGCACCTGAGCCGCTTGCTCATCCGCGTGCAGGAGGACGAGCGTCGGCGCATTGCCCGCGAACTGCACGACGAAGCGGGTCAGGTGCTGACGGCGGTGAAGATCGAACTGGAACTCGACGGCCGGATGGAAGCCGGTGCGCTCGTGGGCCGGGCCCTGGCGCAGGTGCGCGACGTGAGCAACCTGCTGCGTCCGTCGGCGCTCGACGACCTCGGGCTGGTGGCGGCCTTGCGGGCGCTCGTGGACGACTTCGCGCTGCGCACGCGCATCGAGGTGTCGCTCGATCTCGACGGCGTGACGCGTCCGGCCGATCCGGAAGTCGAGGTGGCCGTGTACCGTGTCATTCAGGAGGCGCTGACGAACGTGGCGAAACACGCGCAGGCCACCGAGGCACGCGTGCGTGTGCAGGGCAGCGCCGCAGCGCTCTCGGTGGTGGTGGACGACAACGGCGTCGGCGCAGCGGAAGCCGCGACGTCCCACCTCGGCTGGCTGGGCATGCGCGAGCGGGTGACGGCGCTCGGCGGCCGGCTCGACATCGAACGGGCGCCGGCCGGTGGCGTCCGGATCGCGGTCCGGATCCCGGTGGGAGCCGCGGCATGACGGCGCGCCACGCCCGCGTGCTCCTGGCCGACGACCACACGCTCGTGCGCGGCGGCATCCGCCGCATCCTCGAAGGGCAGCCCGGCATCGAGGTGGTGGCCGAAGCGGCCGACGGCAGCGCGGCGCTGGCGCGGCTCAGTGAGCATCCCGACGCCGACATCATGGTGCTCGACCTGACCATGCCGGGCCTCGACGGCAACGACGTGCTCAAGGCGGCCAAGGCGCTGCGCCCGCACCTCAAGGTGATCGTGCTCACGATGCACGCCGGGCAGGAATACGTGATGCGCGCGGTGCGCGGCGGCGCCGACGCCTACCTGCTCAAGGACTCGGCCGTGCAGGACCTGGTGGCCGCCATCGATGCGGTGCTGGCCGGCGGCTCGTACTTCAGTCCGGCGATTCAGGAGCGTCTGGCCGGGCTGCTGCGCGGCGACACTCGCTCCACCCCGCAGGCGCCGTCGCTGACCGAACGCGAACGCGAGGTGCTGCGCGGCCTGGCGCGCGGGCTGTCGAGTCGGGAACTGGCCGCCGAACTCGGCATCAGCGCCCGCACCGTCGAGACCCATCGCGCCAACATCATGCAGAAGTTCGGCGTGAAGTCGGTGGCGCTGCTCATCCAGGCGGCGATGCGCGAAGGCCTGCTCGGCATTCCGTAGTTCTACGGACGCGGCTCCGTAGTCCTGCGAATTGTCGTGGTCGGAGGCGGCGCGTAGCCTGTGCGCAGCCCTCCATGTCGGATCCGTTCGGCCCGTCCCTGATCGACCCCGTCTCCTCGTCGTCTCCGCGGCCGCCGGCCGGCAGCGGCCTGTCGGTGCTGCGCGCGCTGTCGCTGAATCACCGCGGTCTCGGCCTTCAGGCCCTCCAGGACGCGTCGCTCGACTGCCACGGGGCGGCGTCGCTGCACGAGGCGCTGACGGCGGCGGGCTTGGAGTCGGTGGTGCTCGTCACCTGCAATCGCTCCGAAGTGTTCTGGTGCGTCCGGGGCCCCGACGACGAAGGCCTCGTCGCGGCCGCCTGGGACGCGGCGACCGGCCCGGCCGGGCCCCGCGTGTGGGACAGCGCGACCCGCCTCGAGGGCGCGGCGGTGGCGTGGCACCTGTTCCGCGTCTGCGCCGGACTCGAATCGCTGGTGCGGGGCGAAGCCGAGATCCTGGGCCAGGTGCGCGGTGCGCTCGACGCCTGCTCCGGCGCCGGCCCGTTGCTGCGCGGCGTCGTGCAAGCAGCGCTGCGGGCCGGGCGGATGGCGCGCGCCGAGACCGCCATCGGTGTGGGTGCGCGGTCGGTCGCCTCGGCAGCCGTCCATCTGGTCGCTTCGGCGCTGCCGCTCGGCACAGCGCGGGCGCTGGTGGTCGGCGCCGGCGCCACCGGGCTGAAGCTGGCCACGCATCTGCGCGCCCTCGGCGTCACCGAGCTGTCGATCGCCAACCGCTCCGTGGAACGGGCGCAGACGGTGGCGGCCGCGGTGGGCGCCACCGCGCTCGGGCTTGACCGCCTGCACGAGTCGCTGTCGGTCGTGGACGCGGTGCTGTTCGCCGTGCAGGGCCCCGCGCCGCTCGTGTCGTTGGCGGACCTCGCGGCGGCGATGTCGGCGCGGCGCCGCCGGCCGCTGCTGGTGGCCGATATCAGCATGCCGCCGGCCGTCGAGCCCGGGCCCATGGCCGGGGTCACCCGCATCGACCTGACCGCCATCGAGACCTTCGTACTCCATCAGCAGCACCGCCGCGCCGCCGAGATTCCACAGGTCGAGGCGGTGCTGGCGCGCGAGATGCGGCACCTGGAAACGTGGGTGCGCCGCCAGACGCTGCGCCCGCTGGTGTCGGGACTGCGCCGCAAGGTCGAGGCGATCCGCCGCGCCGAGCTGGCGCGCGTGCAGGGCGAACTGGGCCGCCACACGTCGGTGGATGCCGCGATCCTCGATCGGCTCAGCCGCCGGCTGCTCGACCAGGTGCTGGCCGTGCCGTTGGCCTCGCTCGAAACCGGCGCCCTGCCGCTCGATGAAGCGCAGGCCGACTACCTGTGCCGGCTGTTCGCGCTCGATCGCGAGGCGGCGTCGTGACGCGCCTGCGCGTCGGCACGCGCGGTTCCGCGCTGGCGCTCTGGCAGTCGCGACACATCGCCGCGCGCCTGGCCGCCCTCGTGCCCGAGGTGGCCATCGAACTGGTCGAGATCGTCTCGACCGGCGACCGCGTCACCGACGTGCCGCTCAGCCATGTCGAGGGCACGGGCTTTTTCACGGCGACCATCGAACACGCCCTCCTCGACCGCCAGGTGGACGTGGCCGTGCACAGCTGCAAGGACCTGCCGGTGGCGCCCACGCCCGACCTCGTGCTGGCGGCGATACCGGCACGCGGGCCAGTCGAAGACGCGCTCGTGGCCCGCGACGGGCTGACGCTGGCGACGCTGCCGACGGGCGCGCGCGTGGGCACCTGCAGCCTGCGCCGCACGGCTCAAGTGCGGGCGCGGCGTCCGGACCTCGTGTGCGTGCCGCTGCGCGGCAACGTCCCCACGCGCGTCGCCAGGGTGGCAAACGGCGAGCTCGACGCGGTCGTGCTGGCTCTGGCCGGACTCGAGCGACTGGGGCTGGCGGACCACATCAGCGAGGTCTTCGATGCCGCCGAGGTGCTGCCGGCGCCCGCGCAGGGGGCGCTCGCGGTGCAGTGTCATGCTGCCGATGTTCATGTGCGCGCGCTTCTGGCGAGGCTCGACGACGCTGAAACTCGCCGGGCCGTCACGGCCGAGCGGCACCTGCTGCACGTGCTCGGCGGGGGATGTTCGGTGCCCGTCGGCGCCCGGGGCGTCGTGCACCAGGACCGCATCACCCTGGCCGCCGCGGTGTTCGACGTCACCGACGGCCGGGTGCTGCGGGCGGTGAGCGTCGGACCGACACCCGAGGCGGTGGGGGATGCGGTGGCGCGATCGCTGCTGGACCAGGGCGCCGGCGCGTGGCTCGAGGCGGCGGACACTTCCACGGCGCTCGATACCTCGCACCACGACAGAGTGCCGGTGTGAGCGCGACGTTCCACCGCGGCCGCCGGCTGCGCCGCACCCCGGCGCTACGGGCAATGGCGCGAGAAACGCGTGTGCACCCGTCGCAGCTGGTGGCGCCGCTGTTCGTCTGCGAGGGCCGCGGCGTGCGCCAGCCCATCGACGCAATGCCCGGGCACGCCCGCCTGTCGCCCGACCTGGCGGTCGAGGAGGCGGCGAGTCTGGCTGCACTCGGCATCGGCTCGGTGCTGCTCTTCGGCATTCCGTCCACGAAAGACGCGCACGGCAGCGGCGCCTGGGACTCCGCAGGCCCGGTAGCGCAGGCGACCTTGCGCCTCAAGCACGACGTGCCCGCTCTTGCCGTCTGGGCCGACGTGTGCCTGTGCGAATACACCGACCACGGCCACTGCGGCGTGCTGACGCCCAACGGCGTCGACAACGACGCGACGTTGCCGCTGCTGGCGCAGGCGGCGGTCGCGTATGCGCGTGCCGGCGCCGACGTGATTGCGCCCTCCGACATGCTGGACGGCCGCATCGGCGCCATCCGCGCGGCGCTCGACGCCGAAGGCTTTGCCGACCGCGTCATCGTCTCCTACGCCGCCAAATACGCGTCGGCCTTCTACGGGCCCTTCCGCGAGGCCGCCGGGTCGACGCCGCAGCACGGCGATCGGCGTGGCTACCAGATGGACCCGCCGAACGTCCGTGAGGCCGTGCGCGAGGCGCTGGCGGACGTGGACGAGGGCGCGGACATGGTGATGGTGAAGCCGGGCCTGCCATACCTCGACGTCATCCGCGCCATCCGCGACCGCGTGGACGTGCCGGTGGCCGCCTACCAGGTATCGGGTGAATATTCGATGCTCCACGCCGCCGCCGACCGTGGCTGGGTCGATCTGCCACGCGCCATGCACGAGACCACGATTGCGCTGCGAAGAGCCGGCGCAGACCTCGTGATCACGTATTTCGCGCGGGCCCTGGTCGAGGCGCGTGCCGCCGAGTCGGCGCCGGCCACGGTCGAGGTGTCCGCGTGAGCCCGGTCGAGACCTCCGCCGCGCGCGCCTGGCTGGAACGCGCGACGCGCGTCACACCGGGCGGCGTCCATTCGCCGGTGCGCGCCTTTGCCTCGGTGCAGACGCCGCCGCTGGCGATTGTCGAGGCCAGAGGCGCCGAGGTCCTCGACGTCGACGGCCGCACGTTCATCGACTACATCGGCGCCTGGGGTCCGGCGCTGCTCGGACACGCGCAACCCGACGTGGAAGCGGCGGTGATGCGCGCCGCCACACGCGGCCTCGTCTTCGGCCTCGCCTCGCCGCCGGAAGTGGACCTGGCCGAGCGCATCGTGGCGCGCGTGCCCGGTTGCGAGATGGTGCGCTTCACCGTCACCGGCACCGAGGCGACGATGAGCGCAGTGCGTGTGGCGCGCGCCGCCACCGGACGCCGCGTGGTGCTGAAGTTCGCCGGCGGGTATCACGGCCACGCCGACATGTTCCTCGTCAGCGCGGGCTCCGGTGCGGCGACGCTCGGCGTGCCCGACTCGCCGGGCGTGACCGCGGCCGCCGCCGCCGATACGGCGGTGGCGCGCTTCAACGATCTGGCGAGCGTGGACGACGCGATTGCGCGGGCGGACGGTGAGACTGCGGCGATCGTCGTCGAGCCGGTGGTGGGGAACATGGGCTGCGTGGCGCCGCAACCGGGCTTCCTCCAGGGCCTGCGCGATCGCTGCACACGACTCGGCATCGTGCTCATCTTCGACGAGGTGATGTCGGGGTTCCGCGTTGCCCGCGGCGGCGCCGCCGAACGTTACGGCGTGACGCCGGATCTCATGGCCCTCGGCAAGGTCCTCGGCGGTGGCATGCCGCTGGCGGCGTTCGGTGGGCGCCGGGAGCTCATGGCGCGCGTGGCGCCGTCGGGCCCGGTGTACCACGCCGGCACCTACGCCGCCCATCCGTTGTCGATCGCGGCGGGCCTGGCGATGCTCGACGCCATTGACGCGCGTCTCGATCTGTACGAGGCGCTCGAACGCACCGGCGCCGAGCTCGAAGAGGGGTTGCGCGCCGCTGCG
The DNA here is from genome assembly GCA_031404695.1 of Acidobacteriota bacterium. GTDB lineage: Bacteria > Acidobacteriota > Vicinamibacteria > Vicinamibacterales > UBA2999 > CADEFD01. The sequence goes on along the minus strand of JANNIB010000133.1, from coordinate 12,689 downwards.
GCGCTGGCATCGGTGCCCGTCTCGGTGCAGCGCGTCGGCTCGATGTGGACAGTGTTCTTCTCGCCGCGGCCGGTGCACTCGTGGGACGACGCGTCGATGGTCGACCGCGCGGCGCACGCACGATTTTTCCGGGCGATGCTCGCACGCGGCGTGCTGCTGCCGCCCTCGGCCTTCGAGTCGGCATTCCTTTCGGCCGCGCACGACGACGCGGCCATCGTTCGCACGCTCGACGCGGCGCGGGCGGCCTTTCAGGAGATCCGCTCATGACCGATCGCTTCCTGCGCGCCTGCCGGCGACAGCCGGTGGACCGCACGCCGCTCTGGATCATGCGGCAGGCCGGACGCTACCTGCCAGAGTATCGCGCCGTCCGGCAGGAGGTGGACTTCCTCACGCTCTGCAAGACGCCGGAGCTGGCGGTGGAGGTCTCGCTGCAGCCGCTGCGGCGCTTTCCGCTCGATGCCGCGATCATCTTTTCCGACATCCTGCTGCCGCTCGAAGCGCTCGGCTGCCGCATGACCTTCAACCCGGCGCCGAAGCTGGCCGAGCCGGTGCGCACGCGCGCCCAGGTCGGCGCGCTCGTCCAGCGGCCCGCCGCTGAGGTCGTGCCGTTTGTCGGTGAAGCCCTGACACTGCTGCGGCGCGAGCTCGATGGCCGCACGCCGGTCATCGGCTTCTGCGGTGCGCCCTTCACGCTCGCCGCCTATCTCGTGCAGGGCGAGGGCAAAGACGGCTTCGGGGCACTGAAGACGCTGCTCTACCGCGAGCCGGCGACCATCGAGGCGCTGCTCGAGACGTTGACCGTGGCGATGATCGACTACCTGCGGCTGCAGATTGCCGCGGGCGCGCAGGCGGTGCAGATCTTCGATTCGTGGGCAGGCATCCTCGATCCGGCGGCCTACGAACGCTTCGCGCTGCGCTGGGTGCGCCAGATCGTGGACGGCGTGCGTGACCTGGCCGTGCCGGTCATCTACTTCGTCAACGGCGGGCCGCACCTGCTCGAAGGCGCCGCCACGGCCGGCTCCGACGTGTTGGGCCTGTGCTGGCGTACTCCGATCGACCTGGCAGCGGCGCGCGTCGGCCCGGGCATCGCGCTGCAGGGGAACCTCGACCCCCACGCGCTCTTCGCGTCCCCCGACGAAGTCACGCGGATGGCGGGCGACGTGCTCGCCCGCATGCAGGGCCGGGCTGGGCACATCATGAACCTCGGCCACGGCATCCTGCCGGAAACGCCGATTGCCAGCGTGCACGCGCTGGTCGAGGCGGTGGCGGCCACGGCCGGGAGGGGCGCCCTGGCGGCACCGACGTCATGTCCGTAGCCGTGCCGACCATGCCGGAGCTGCTGCTCCGCTACAACAAGCCGGGTCCGCGCTACACGTCGTACCCCACCGCGGTCGAGTTCCACGAGGGTGTGACCGACGCCGCGTATCTGGAGCGGCTGACCGCCGCCAATGCCGCGGCCGGCGAGCCCCTGTCGGTCTACATGCACCTGCCGTTCTGCGAGGAGCGGTGCTCCTACTGCGGCTGCTTCGTGGTCATCACGAAACACCGCGCCGCCACCGATCGCTATCTCGACTACCTCGAACGCGAGATCGACCTGCTGGCGGCGCACCTGCCCGACCGCCGCCTGGTCTCGCAGCTGCACTGGGGTGGCGGCACACCCACGTATTTCACCGCCGACCAGCTGGCGCGGCTGCACGACCGCCTCCGCCGTCATTTCACCTTCACACCGGAGGCCGAGATCGGCGTCGAGATCGATCCGCGCGTCACGTCGCCCGAACAGCTCACGGTGCTGCGGGCCCTGGGCTTCAACCGCCTGTCGATGGGCGTGCAGGATTTCGCGCCCGAGGTGCAGGAGGCCGTCAACCGTGTGCAGAGCTACGAGCTGACCCGGTCGCTGCTGGACCACGCGCGGGCGCTCGGCTTCCGCTCGATCAACATCGACCTCATCTACGGCCTGCCGTTCCAGACCACCGACGGCTTCGCGCGCACGCTCGAGCAGGTGCTCACGATGCGTCCCGAGCGCGTGGCGGTCTACTCGTTTGCCTTCGTGCCGTGGATGAAGGCGCATATGAAACACCTGCCCGAAGAATCGCTGCCGCCGGCTGAGGTCAAGATGGCACTGCTCACGCTGGCGCAAGGCGCCTTCGGTGGCGCCGGCTACCGCCAGATCGGGATGGACCACTTCGCCGTGCCCGAGGACGAACTGGCGCGGGCGCTCGACACGCAGACGCTGCACCGCAACTTCATGGGCTACACGGTGCAGTCGGCCCGCGACATGGTCGCGCTGGGGGTATCGGCCATCGGCGACGTGCAGAGCGCCTTCGTCCAGAACACCAAGAAGCTGAACGAGTACTACGACGCCATCGATGCCGGCCGCTTCCCGATCGCGCGCGGCTACACGCTCGACGACGACGACCGGCTGCGCCGCTTCGTCATCACCGAGCTGATGTGCAACGGCCGTCTCGACGTCGCCCAAGTCGAACGGCGCTTCGGCATCTGCGTGGCCGACTACTTCGCGGCGCCGCTGGCCCAACTCACGGGGCCGGGATCACCCGAGGCCGACGGCCTCATCGAGGTCACCGCCGTCAGCATCACGGTGACGCCGAGCGGCCGTCCGTTCGTCCGCAACATCTGCATGGCCTTCGACCGCTACCTGCAGGCCCGCACCGCCGGATTGACGCCGGTGTTCAGCAAGACCGTATGAACGCGCCACGCGTCGTCGTCGTGGGCGGCGGCATCAGCGGGCTCTCGTGCGCGTTCACGCTGCTCGACGAGGCACGGCGCCGCGACCAGCCATTGACGCTCACACTGCTCGACGCCGGCGCGCGTCCCGGCGGGCACGCGCAGACCATCCTGTCGGACGGCTTCGTCGTGGAGGCGGGGCCGAACGGCTTCCTCAATCGCGAGCCGCACACGCTGGCGCTCGTGGACGCGCTGGGCCTGCGCTCGCACGTCGTGGAGGCCCGGCCCGAGGCGAAGCGCCGCTTCATCGTGCGGAATGGGCAGCTGTGCGAGGTGCCGGATGGTCCGCTCTCGCTGCTGACCTCGACCGCACTGTCGTGGCGCGGCAAGCTGCGCCTGGCAGGCGAGCCGTTTGCCTCCGGACCGCCGGCCGGCGTTGACGAGAGCGTCCACGCCTTCGCCACCAGGCGGATCGGCGCCGAGGCCGCCGAGATGCTCGTCGATGCCGCGGTGTCGGGGATCTCGGCGGGCGACAGCCGACGCCTGTCGGCGGCCGCGCAGTTCCCGCTGATGGCCGAGATGGAACGCGAACACGGCAGCCTCGTGCGCGCCATGCTCAAGCGGAAGAAGACCTCCACCGGACCGTCGCGCCTGCTCAGCTTCGACACGGGCATGGGCACGCTGACCGCCGCGCTCGTCCACGCGCTCGACGGTCGCGTGCTGTCGAGCGTCGCTGTGCAGTCGGTCGCGCCGCATCGGGATGCCTGGCGCGTGACGGCGGCGGGCGGAGCCGAGACCCTCGCCGACCACGTGGTGCTCGCGGTGCCGGCGCGCGCCGCCGCCTTGATGGTGTCTTCGCTGGACACGCGGCTGGCGATGCAACTGGGCGACATCGAGTACGCCGGTCTCGCCGTGGTGGCGCTGGCCTATCGCGTGAGCGACATCCCCCGACCGCTTGATGGCTACGGATATCTGACGACGCGTCCGGAGGGCCTGGCTACCCTGGGCGTCGTCTGGGAGTCGTCGCTCTTTCCCGGCCGGGTGCCCGAAGGCTGGGCGCTGCTGCGCGTGATGATTGGCGGCTCGCGACGTCCCGACGTGCTCCAGATGCGCGACAGCCACAAGGTGGACCTGGCGCGCCAGGAACTGCAGCGCGTGCTTGGGGTGTCATCGGTACCCGGCTGCTCATGGGTGTTCTCGTGGCCCGAGGCCATCGCGCAGTACACGGTGGGGCACCTGCCGCGGCGTCAGGCCATCGCCGACCGCGTGAGCGCCCACGAAGGCCTGACCCTGTGCGGCACGTCGTACGACGGCGTGTCGTTCAATCACGCCGTGAAGAGCGGACGTCTGGGTGCGGAGGCAGTGGCCGCGCGGCTGTGGCAGGCGACACCGGCCGAGCCGTTGCTGGCAGGAGCAAAAGGATGAGAGACACCAGACATGTCGTGCTCGTGACCTACGGCGAGCCACCGACCCCGGCCTTCGTGGACCAGCTCGTGTATTCGTGGCGGATTCTGGTGGGCCTGACGCGCACCGTGGCGCCGATTCCGCGGCCTGTGCTGCCGGTGATCGCCCTGTCGCGCGCCCGTGGACGACGCGCGTCGTGGCTCGAGCACGACTACCTGTCGCCGCTTGAACCGGTCACCGAACGCCAGGCGCGACAGATGCGCGAGACGCTCGCGGCCGCCGACCCCGCCGTGGACTGGCAGGTGCACGTGGCCTACGAGTTCCGGCAGCCGCTGCTCGCCAAGGTCCTCGCCGCCATTCCCCACGATGAGCCGGTCTCGGTCGTGCCCATGTACGCGGCCGACTCCGCCTTCACGCATGCGCTGTCGCGCACGACGGCGGCGGGGCACCAAAGGACCTCCCGGCGCACGCGGCCAGTGCATGTGGCCGGTGCCCTCGACTCCGACACGCTGGCTGCGCTATCCGCGGCGCACGTGCTCGGCGAGACGCCGGCTGAGGAATGGCGCGGACCCGACGTGGCGCTCGTGCTCGCCGCGCACGGCACGGTGCTCGACCCGCCGACGCCGATCGACACCGGCCTGGCGGCGACCGAGACCCTGCGGATGGCCATCGCGGCGCGCCTGGCACCGCACTTCGGCACCGTCGTCAACGGCTGGCTGAATCACACGCGCGGCGGCCGCTGGACCGACCCGCCGATCGAAGAAGCGCTGGCGAATGTGGTCGAGGGCGGCTTCACGCGCATCGTCTACTACCCCTACGGCTTCCTGGCCGACAACGCGGAGAGCGAACTCGAGGGCCGCGTGGCCCTGCAGGCACTCAGCGGCGTCGAGTCACTGCACCTGCCGTGTCTCAACGAGTCCGCGGCGCTGGTCGACGCCCTGGCGCGTCAAGTGCGCGAGAGTCACCAGACGTCGAGTGCGCCGGCGGCCTGATTGACGGCCCGGCCTCACGCCGCGAGGATGCGCCGGTGCCCCGCCACGTACGCCGCAAGGCAGCTCAACACGAAGACCGACAGGAACGCAGTTGCCGTTCCGAATGCCACAAACGACCACGCACCGAACATGTACACGGTGAAGGCCCCGAGGCCGGCACCGAAGGTCGCACCGGCGACCGCGCCAACTCGAACCCCGAACGCCTGCACCGCCTCTGCTCCTGCACCGCTTCGCCGCTGGCGACGGAGCGAGATGAAGATGACGAGCGGGACGATCAACGCACTGGCGATGTCCGGGTAGAGGCTCACGAGGTGCGGGTCGGCGCGCATGAGATTGCCGGTGATCGCCACCGCGCAGACCAGCGACCCGAGGGCGACGCCCAGGATGGTGTCGTGTCTCATGTCAGCCTCGCTACTTCTTCGGCGGCGCCGTGTCCCACCAGAACGGCTTCGGCAGCGTCTTCACCGCCGGCCAGATGGTGTTGAGCGTGTCGGCGTCGTAGAGCTCGCCGTTTTTCATCACCAAGCGCACGGTGTTGGTGTTGCGCAGGTTCACGAGCGGGTTGCCGTCGAGAATCGCGAGGTCGGCGAACTTGCCGGGCTCGATCGAACCGACGTCCTGGTGCATGCCGATCGCCTCGGCGCCGAAGATGGTGACCACCTTGAGCGTCTCGTGCGGCGTGAGGCCGCCGGAGCCGAGGTTCCACGTCTCCCAGTGTGCGCCCAGGCCCTGGAGCTGGCCGTGGCTGCCGAGGCCGGCGCGGCCGCCGGCGTGCACGATGTCGGCCACCTGCTTGCCGATCTTCGTGTGGCCGTACTCCTCAGGGGTGAACCACTGTGGACGGCGGCGGATCATCGTGTCGAGCAGCTCGTTGGGGATCCATTTGTTGAGCTTGGCGTCGCCGACCGTGTTTTCGTTCTCGAAGTAGAAGTTCTCGCTCCACGGCGCCCCGTAGGCCACCAGAATCGTCGGCGTGTAGTAGGTCTTGGTGCGGGCCACGTATTCGACCACGTCCTTGTGCAGCGGCATGATCGGGAAGCTGTGTTCCTGGCCGGTGTAGCCGTCGGCGATCTGTGTCAGGTTCAGCTTCAGGTCGAGCGAGCCCTCGATGGTGGGCGTGATGCCGTATTCGCGGCTGGCTTCGAGGATCCACTGCCGCACGATACGGTCGCCGGCGACGTACTGCTTGATCGTGTTCGTGCGGTAGGCTTCCTTGTAGCGCTTGATGAAGCTGAGCGCGGCCTCGCGGCTGTCGATGCCGGAGGTGGAGAAGACGCCGGGACCGGTGGCGAACACCCGCGGCCCCGGCATCATGCCGGCATCCACCATGTCGGCGTAGGCGAAGACGTCCGGTGTCGACGTCTGCGGATCGCGGGTGGTCGTTACGCCGTAGGCGAGGTTCGCGTAGTACTGCCACACCGCCGTCTGATGCAGTCCGCGTGGCGCCCACATGTGCGAGTGTGCGTCGACGAGGCCGGGGATGACGGTCTTGCCGCGCAGGTCGATGCGACGGATGCCGGCCGCGGCGGCCACCTTGCCGCGCGGCCCGACCGCGGCGATGCGGTTGTCGGTCACGAGGATGTCGCCGCTCTCGATCACTTCATCGCCGTTCATCGTGATGATGCGGGCGCCGGTGAGGAGCACCGAACCTGACGGCCGCGCGCGTGGCGTCTCGACCACCACATCGATGCGCTCGGGCTCGGCGGCGCCCACGGTCTGCCGGTAGACCTGCGCGCCGAGCGCCCACGACACCGCCGTGCCCCCACGGTTCCAGTCGAGGTAGTCGCCGCCTTCGGCGGACATGCGCGTGACGGGCACCGTCGTGTCGCCCCGGCCCTGGATGCGGACCTCGACCGTCTCCCGGCCGGCACGCGGCAGCCCGAAGACGTGATGACGTCCCTGCAGACTGACGAACACCTTCGAGCCATCGGGCGACAGCCGAATTTCGTCTGCTGCTGGCGGGTTGTTGCCCGGTCCCACGCCCTGCACCCGCACCAGCGTGCGGCGGTCGTGGCCGCCGAGCGTGATCGAGGCAAGGCCGCGGTTGGTGCGGAAGTAGACGCGCTCGTTGTCGCCGCGCGTGAAGTGCAGACCGCGTCCACCCTGGGCCGAGGCCACCAGTGTCTGCGCGCCACCGGCAGCGGGCATCACCCGGATCTCGAGCGTGTTGGGCGCCTCGACGCCGCCGATCTCGGCCGGGCTGTCGGGCCCGCCGTGATCGGGGGGCGGCGTGTCGAGCATGATCGCGTAGAGCTGATCGGAAGCGGCGCCGGCCAGGAAGGCGATGCGGGTGCCGTCGGGCGTGAAGGCCGGGTCGAGGTAGTAGCCCTCGTGCGCGCTCAGCGTCGGCGAGGCGCCGCCGGCGGCGCCGACGGTCTTGAGGTGGCCGCCCGTAGAGGTCCAGGTCGTGTAGACAATCGTCTGCCCATCGGGCGCCCACGCCGGCATGAACTCGCCCTCGTCGGCGGTCGTGAGCCGCCGCGGCGTGCCCGACGGCAGGTCCATCAGATAGAGATGGTTCAGCGCGCTGAAGACCAGGCGCGCGCCATCGGGCGACACGCGGGGCCAGCGCACGAGCCGGGCCCGCACCTGCGGACCGTCGTCGATGCGCACGCTGGTATAGGCGCGCGGCGCCACCTCGGCCTGCACGCGGGCCGTGAAGGGAATGGGCGTGGCGGCGCCGGTCTCGACGTCGATGCGCTGGAGTCTGCCGGCCACCGGCACCACGATCGAGCGTCCGTCCGGCATGAAGTCGTAGCGGGGCAGCGTGTCGCGGCTGGCGCGCGATTCCTGATCGTCTCGGGTCACGGGCGCTGCGAGCCATCGCTCGGCGCCGGTCTCGAGGCTTCGGATCCGCAGCCCCGTGTCGGTCTTGTAGCGGGTGGCAAAGACGAGCCACTTGCCGTCGGGCGACAGCACCGGCCGCATGGCGCTGCCCTGGGCGTTGGTCACCTGCGAGACGTCGCCGGTCTCGCGGTCGTGACGATGGATCTGCCACAGCGGGAAGCGGGCGTTGTAGGTGAAGGTGCCGGTGCGCTGCGCGTAGTAGATGAAGCGGCCATCCGGCGACACCGCCGCGCCCATGCGGTTGGGCGGGGGCGGTGGTGGTGGACCGGTGGTGTCGGGCGAGGCCTGCGGCGGCGGCGGGGCACCGACGCGCACGCCGCTGCCGCCGTCGCGGTGATACATGAACAGCCAGAAGGTGCCCGGATCGGGCGGACGCGACTTCGAGACCACGAGGTATTGGCCATCCGGCGTCCATGCCGGCGACGTCATGATCTGCGGCCGGTCGTTGGTGCGGCCGTCTTTGCTGACCGCGCGTGGGTTGCTGCCATCGGCGTCCGCGATCCAGAGGTTCTCGACGCCGGTGCGATCCGACAGGAACGCGATGGTCCGTCCGTCGGGCGACCACGTCGGCTGGCTCTCGAACGACAACCCGCCGATGATCCGCCGGGCATCGCCTCCGGCAATCGGCAGCGTGTAGAGATCCCCCAGCAGGTCGAACACGACCGTCTGGCCGTCGGGCGAGACGTCAATCGACATCCACGTCACCTCGTCGGTCGTGAAGTCGATGGTGCGCTCGGTTTTGAGGACGAGGCCTTCGGCCGCGGCGGACGGCGTGGCCGGCTGCTCCTGCGCGAGCAGCGGCAGACCGACGGCGAGACCAAGCGCGGCCACAGCGGCCGAGGAGCGACGGATCACGGGGTCCTCCGGGGTGTGATGAACGAAGGGATGAACGTCCAGGCACACCGGCGGCGGCCCGCGACGGCGCATGATACCGCGACTGCGCACGCGGTCAGGGCGAGGTCAGCGGAAGCCGACGACGGGCGGCTCGGCCGCAGTCACGCCGAAGGCGGCGAGCGTCGCATGCTGGCGGTGCAGGAAGATCCGCGACAGATCGCGGCGCACGAACAGGTGCTCGACCGGCCAGCCGCCGGGCACCGCGAAGTCCACCTGGTCGTCGACCCAGGTCCCGCCGGGCGCTTCGCGGAAGCGGTGGCTGTGAATCCACCGCCAGTACGGACCCGTCAGCTGCGCGTCGATGAAGTGGAACGGCGGATCCCATGCCGTGATCCGGGTGCGCCACGAGATTGGCACTCCGTGCACCTTGAGCCGGTAATCGATGAGCACACCAACGCGCATCTCGATGGGCAAGGGCGTCACGATGTGAAAATCCACCCACGGCGGCGTGATGCGCTGCAGGTTGCCGGCCTCGGCGAAGAACGCAAAGACCTCGCCGAGCGTGCGGGGCAGGAACAGGGACGTCTCGAGCAGCGACATACGATCTTTCCTACAGACGCCGGGCGAAGCGCGCCGGGTTCCGGCCTGATGCGCGGCGTGTCTGGAGTTGGCGGGGTATCATGCCGCCGACACATGCTGCCCATTACCGCTGTCGCTGACCGCCTCGGGCTCCCCGAGGACCTCCTTGAACCGTACGGCCGCTACACCGCCAAGATCAGACTCGAAACGCTGGAGCGCTTCCCGGCGCGCCGCGGCCGCTTGATCCTCGTCACCGCGATCACGCCAACCACCAGCGGCGAGGGCAAGACAGTGAACACGATCGGCCTGACCCAGGGGCTGGTCCACATCGGCAAACATGCCGTGGCGGCGCTGCGCGAGCCGTCGCTCGGGCCCGTGTTCGGACAGAAGGGCGGGGCCACCGGCGGCGGCCGAGCCTCGCTCCACCCCGTGGACAAGATCAACCTCCACTTCACCGGCGATTTCCACGCCATCACCTCGGCGCACAACCTGCTGGCGGCGCTGCTCGATACGCACTTGCACTTCGGCAACGACCTGCGCATCGACGCCCGCGAGATCCTGTGGCCGCGCTGCATGGACATCAACGATCGGGCGCTGCGCAAGATCGCGACCGGCATGGGCGGACGCGAGAACGGCCCGGCGCGTGAGACCGGCTTCATCATCACGGCCGCGTCCGAGATCATGGCCATCATGGCCCTGGCCGACAGCCGCGCCGACCTGAGGGCGCGCCTGGGCCGGATCGTCGTCGGCATGAACTACGACGGACAGCCGGTCACGGCCGCGGACCTCGACGCCGTTGGCTCGATGATGGTGCTGCTGCACGACGCGCTGATGCCGAATCTGGTGCAGACCGGCGAAGGCGCGCCGGCGATCGTGCACTGCGGCCCCTTCGCCAACATCGCCCACGGCACCAGCAGCGTGCTGGCCCAGCGCATCGGCCTGCACCTGGCCGACTACGTGGTGAACGAAACGGGGTTTGCCGCGGACCTCGGCGCCGAGAAGTTCTTCGACATCGTGATGCCGATGTCGGGCCACGTGCCGTCGGTGGCGGTGATGATCGTCACCTTGAAGGCGCTGCGCGCGCAGGGCGGATCAGCGGACGCCCCGGTCGCGAGCGGCTTCCCCAACCTGGCCCGGCACGCCGCCAACGTGCGCCGCTGGGGCGCCGCGCCGGTGGTCGCCCTGAACCGCTTCGCGGCGGATGCGGAGGCGGACCTCACCTCCGTGCTCGACTACTGCGCGTCGATCGGCGTCGAGGCGGCGCTGTCCGAGGGCTATCTCAAGGGCGGCGACGGCATGGCGGATCTGGCGCGCAAGGTGGTTGCGGCCGCCGACCGCGCCGACCTCGCGGCCGTGACGCCGCTCTATGGCCCGGAGCTCACCTTCGAGCAGAAGATCACGGCGATTGCCACCACGGTCTACGGCGCGAAGGGCGTGGTGTTCAAGCCAGGCGCGAGGACCCGGCTGCAGCAATACGCGGCGCTCGGCTACGGTCATCTGCCGGTCTGCATCGCCAAGACGCAGTATTCCTTCACCGACGACGCCAAGGTGATGGGCGCACCGAGCGACTGGACGCTCACCATTTCCGACGCGTCGCTCTCGGCCGGGGCGGGCTTCGTCGTGGCCACGGCCGGCAACATGATGCTGATGCCGGGCCTCGGCAAGGTGCCGCAGGCGCAGAAGCTCGACGTGACCGACGCCGGTGAGATTATCGGGATGGACTACTAGCTTGGCAGCTAGCGGCTAGGGGCTAAGTGGAGGCGCCGTCCGTCCGAGCCTCGGCCGCGACGGCGGCGACCGTCTTGTCCAGCAGGCGCAGGAAAGCGTCGATCGTGACCTCGAGGTCGGCCTCCGGCGTGTCTTCCTCTTTGCAGTGCGACAGGCCGTTACTGGACATCGCGAACATCATCACCGCCGGCATCAGGCGGCTCATCTCGACGGCGTCGTGCAGCGGACCCGATGGCAGGCGCGGTGCGTGCCCGGTCGCCTCCTGCACCGCCTCGGCACACAGCTCGACGAGGCGTCGGTCGAAGGGGCAGGGATCGATGCGCCACACGTGGCGCCACTCCACCGTGACGCCGTTGGCGGCAGCGGCGGCAGCGGCGGCGTCTCGCGCCTCCGCGAGGGCGGAGGCCAGCGTTGCTGGCTCGAGCGCGCGCTGATCGAGCGCGATCTCGCACACGCCGGGCACGGCGGTGACGATCCCGGGTTCCACCGACACCGTGCCGACGGTACACACCACGCCGGCCGACGGCGTCGAATGCCGGCGCGCGATCTCGCGGCAGGCCAGGGCCGTTTCGGCGGCGGCGAGGAAGGCGTCGCGACGCATGGCAATCGGCGTCGATCCGGAATGCGCCGCCTGTCCCACGAACCGCAGCACGTGGCGCTCGACCCCATAGGTGCCGATGACCACACCGGCGGACCGGCCCATCGCTTCGAGCACCGGGCCCTGCTCGATGTGCAGCTCGAGATACGCCCGCGGCTGGCGCGCCGCGAGCGCCGCGCGGGCCTCGGGCATGCGGTCCACGTCCACGCCGTTCTCGGCCAGGGCGTCCGAGAGGCGCACGCCCTGACGGTCGACCAGACCGCGGACGCTGTCGGGCACCAGGCTCCCGCTGGCGCCGGAGGATCCCAGCAGGCTGCGCGAGAACCGCGCGCCCTCTTCGTCGGCGAAGTCCACGACCGCCAGCGTCGCCGGCGGCGTCGCGCCCTTGAAGCGGCGCAGCGCCTCGATGCCCGCCAGCACCCCAAGCGCCCCATCGAGCCAGCCGCCGTTGGGCACCGAATCCAGATGCCCGCCGATGACCACCGTCTCGGAACGCGCGCCGGGCAGCGTGAACCACGTGTTGCCGGCGGCGTCGGTGTCCACGTGCAGACCAGCGTTGGCCACGAGATCTGCGAGCCAGTGTCGCGCCTCGCGCCAGCGCGGCGTCCAGGCCACGCGCTGGGCGCCGTGGGCATCACTGGTCAGCGCCGCCAGAGCGCGCAGGTTGGCAATCACATCACGTGCGCTCACGTCGTCTCCCCGCGCCCATCATAACGGTACTGCTGATGGAACCGTGCTCAATGAATGCGTGGAACTGGCCAAGGAGTTTGGTGGCACTGACGGCCACAAATACGTCAATGCCGTGCTGAACGGCCTCGCACCGTCACTGCGAGCCGCCGAGGTGACTGCCGACCGTTCGGGTAAACCGGCGCGCTCGTGAGCGCCGACCGCCCTGCCATGCGGATTTCCGAGCGCGCGCGGCGAATCGAGCCTTTCTACGTGATGGGGTGGCCAAGGCGGCGCAGAGCTTGGCCCGGCAAGTGGCCGATTCGGCCACGCCAATGATCTACCTGAACATCGGCGAG
>JANNIB010000132.1:0-37310 GCA_031404695.1 Acidobacteriota bacterium | reverse complement strand
CGACCGCCCGCAGGTATCCCACCTGGCCGCGTCGGGCCATGGCGGCCACGCCGCCGGCGATCCGGCCCTCGGCCACGAACTGCTCGAGCAGCGCCGTGGCCTCGGCCAGCACGCCCGGGTCGAGGCCGACCGCCGCCGGGGCGGCCGACCGGAGGGGCTGTTGACCAGCGGGCGCCGCCGCGAGCAGCGCGACGGCGACAAGGGCGAGGGGGGCGCGCATCACGCCGTCATTCTACCGGGCTCGCGCCGTCAACCTGCCGGTGCCACACCTGCTCGAACAACTGCAGGGCGTGCTCGCCGAGGATGCCGCGCACGTCGTCGTCGCCGAGGCCACGCGCCAGCATCCGATCGGCCACCGCGAAGACCTGGGCGTAGTCGCTGAATCCGTCGAGCGACCGCCTGGCCGAGCGCGTGTCGGCGGTGACAAGGCGACCGTAGGCATCGGCAATCGCCGGATACGGCGGCGCGCCCCAGGGGTCGGCCTCGTGACGCGGATAGGTGCCGAGCGACATGTCGGACGAGAAGCCCAGGCGCGAGGTGCCGCCCAGCAGGTCCGCGGCGTAGACGACCATGTCGATGTAGTCGTCGATGGTGGGCCAGTGGGTGGTGCCCGGGCGCATCACGAGCGGCCCCCAGGCGACCAGACCGATGAGACCGCCGCGCGCCGCGCACGCCAGCATCTGCTCGTCGTCGATGTTGCGGGGGTTGGGCGCCAGTCGGCCGGGATTCGAGTGGCTGAAGATCACCGGATCGCGGCTCTGGTCGATGATCTCGAGCGTGGACCGCTTGCCGACGTGCGTGCAGTCGAGCACGACGCCCGCGCGGTTGCACTCTTCGATCACCAGGCGTCCGAAGCGGGTGACGCCGCCGTCGGTCGTGTCGAGCAGGCCGTCGCAGAGTTCGTTGGTGCGGTTGTAGGCGGGAATCATGACCCGCAGGCCGAGCCGGTGCATGGCCTCGATCCGGTGCAGCCTGCCGGCGATGAAGTCGCCGCCCTGCGAGAAGAGCAGCAGCGCGGCCCGGCCGGCGGCGCGAGCCCGGCGCACGTCGGCCACCGACGTCGCGACGTCGAGGTGCGGGTGGCGGCGCGCGACCAGATGCCAGTACATCAGGCGCTCGACCGCGAGGTCGAACGTGTCGTGCGGCTCGAAGGCCGTCACGCCGTAAGCGGTGACGCCGTGGCGATGCGCGACCTCGAAGCGGGCATCGGGCCAGGCCTGCATGCACAGGTCCACGACCAGGAACGGGCACCGGCCGTCCACGACGGAGTGTTTGCCTCCGTCGTCGCGGTCGGGGGCGACCATCATCGGCTCACGTCCATCGGGTGAGGATACGCTCCCGGTCGAAGGCGTGCACGGCCACCACGGCCAACGCGGCCGCCAGCGCCAGCAGACCGAGGGTGACCAGCGCGAGGTGACCGGTCGTGAGCGTGAGCGCGCCGTTCAACTGCGCCACGAACCCGGCGACCAGGGGCAACACGACCACCACGCCCGCCTGCTGCGCCGATCGGGCATCTCTGGCGCGCGTGGAGACGATGGCGCCAAGGGTCAGGGCCACGAGCGCGGCGGCCGGCGCGACGCCGGCCACCAGCGCCAGCGCGCCCGGCGAGACCAGCGTGGCGGCGACCCCCGGCAGCGCCAGGGCGGCCACCAGGCCGAGCAGCAGCGCGTAGCCGGTGGCCAGTGACGCCAGCGCCACGGCGAAGGCGGCGCCGGTCTTGGCCAGCAGCAACTCGCTGCTGGTGAGGGGCGTGGCAAGGAGCGGTTCGAGCGTGCGGGCGTGTTTCTCGCCGATGACCGCCGTGGTGATGAGCGTCATCGCGCCGACGACCGGCACCAGCGCCATGAGCGGCAGGAACTGGTGGAACAGCAGCACCTGCACGGCCGCGCCGTCCGTGAGGCCGGCATGGCCCGGCCCCGTGAACTCACGCGCCAGACGCACCACGTCGCCGGCAGCATCGAGCGGCTCGCCCCACCATGCCGGCAGGCCCACGACGAGGATGACGGGCATCAGCACCGCCGTCAGCAGCATCGCCAGCGGGCCGATGAGCACGCCCGTCGAGCCGCGCAGCTCGGCCGCCTCCTTCGCCATGAGCGCGCTGACGCGAGCCAGCGAGAGCCGGTTCATGCGTCACCGACCAGCGCGAGATAGACGTCCTCGAGCGTCGCCGCGCCGGCGCCGACGCCGAGGCCGCGCGGTGTGTCGAGTGCGAGCAGGCGTGTCTTCATGACGCCGATACGGCTGGCGAGCGACTCCGCCTCGGCCAGGTTGTGTGTGCAGACGACCACGGCGGCGCCCTCGCGCGCCAGCGCCACGACCATGCTGCGGACGTCGCGGGCGGCGGCCGGATCGAGACCCGACGTCGGCTCGTCGAGCAGCAGCACCGACGGCCCATGCAGCATCGCCCGCGCGATGGCCACGCGCTGCTTGAGCCCCTTCGACAGCACCGCCGCCACGTCGCTGGCGCGGTCGGTGAGGCCGAAGCGCTCGAGCACCTGTCGCACCCGCGCCTCGGCCTGCGGCACCTGGTGGAGGCGCGCGTGGGTCAGGAGGTTCATCCACACCGTCAGCCGATCCCAGAGGCCGGGTGTCTCGGTGAGGAGCCCGACGCGGGCGCGCAGCTCACCGCGCGGCTCGCGGGAGAGCGGCACACCCGCCACCGTGCCTCCGCCCCCGGTAGGCGTGAGGAGGCCGGCCAGCATCCGCAGCGTGGTCGTCTTGCCGGCGCCGTTGGGCCCGAGCAGGGCCACGATCTCGCCGCCACCCACCGCGAGGGTCAGGTCTTCGACGGCCACACGGTCAGCGAAGCGTCGTCCGAGGCGTGTGACGTCGATGACGGCTGCGCTCACCGGATCATCCGTGCGCCTGGGAGGCCATCGGCGTCAGCGGCCTTCGTAGGCGGTGCGGATGGCAGTGAAGAAGGTCTCGGCCATCCGCTGGTAACCCGCCTCGGTGGGATGGAGGCCATCGACGCCGATGAGCGTGTTCACGTCGGCGGCCATCGCCGCGTTCAGGTCAACCAGGGTGGCGCCTTCACGGCCGGCACCGGCGCGGATCAGCCCATTGAGTTGGAGCACCAGTGACGGGCTCAGCGTGAGCCGGCCGCCGGGACGTCCCGGCGGCAGCGTCGCGACGAAGACGGCCGCTCCCCGGGCCCGCGCCGAACGCACCATCGTCAGTAGTCCAAGCGATGCGGAGTCGGCACTCGACGGCAGTGGCACGGCTTCGAGGTCGTTGGCGCCGGCCAGCAGCAGCACCACTTGCGGGGTGGTGGCCGTCAGCACGCCGGGCAGACGATTGGCGCCGTCCACGGCCCATTCGCGCGGCAGACCGGAGTTGGTCACGACAAACTGCGAGGCCTGCGTGAAGTAGCGGCTTCTCAGCAGCGCGCCGAGCTTGGTCGGATACGACTCGGCCGGCACGACGATCTGTCGGAAGTTCGGAAAGCCATCCGCCCCGAGGATGCCCACCGGCGCGGTGATCTCGCCTGCGGTCATGCTGTCGCCGAAGGCGAGGAAGGTCGTGCGCGACAGCGGCGGCGGCGCGATGTTCACGTTGAACGAGCAGCTCGCGGTGGCGCCGCTGGCATCGGTGGCGCCGCAGGTGACCCGCGTGGTGCCAATCGGAAACGGCGCGCCGGCCGGCGAACACGACACCGTGACCGGCAGCACGCCGCCGCTGGTAGTCGCCGCCGGCACCTGAATCGACACCGGGCCGCCCGACGTCGACTGGCCGATGACGTTGGCCGGGCACGCCACCGCAAACAGCTGGATCGTCGGCGGCCCCGGGGTGGGGCCGATCGGCGTCGGCGGGTCGTCGCCGCACGCGGCCGCGAGTCCGGCCACGATTGCGGCAACCAGCAGGCAGTGCCACCGGGGTCGGGCGCCTGCCTCGACAGTCGGCCATCTCATGGACGCCCGATCATACCGAGGCCGGAGGCGCCGGGCCAGTGGGCGGCCCGGCGCCTCCCTCGTCAGCGGATGTCGAACTCGAAGCAGCCCGGCGTCACCAGCAGCCGCCCGGGCGAGGGGAAGCTCAGGCTGTTGGGGGCGGCGAGCCCGGCCGCCTGGAACTGCACCGTCCGCACCTTCTCGCCGAGGCCGTCGACGACGTATGTGAATGGCACGACGAACGAGACCCACAGACGGCCGGCGGGGTCGAGCGCGGCCGTGCGCACGGTCGGGGCGACCAGCGGCACTTCGCTGCCGTCAACCGCACGGCGCGGCCACACGGCTGGAATCGCCGCAATGACCCGGTCGAGTTCGCGCCCCTGCAGGCGCCGGTGGAACAGCAGCTGGCCGGTCGCATCGAAGCGCGAGATGGCCGGCTCGCCGGCGAGGAACACGAACCAGTAGCCGCCGCCGGCGTCCTTCAGCGGGATGCCGGCGTTGAGCGCCAGGTGCAGGTCGCGGTCGGCCTCATGTCCGGTCGCGCGCAGGCGCCCGATCGTGCGCACCGGCGTGCCGGCCAGCCCGTATTCGGTCATCAGGCCGCCGGTTTCCGGCTGGCTGATGAGCACCGAGCGTCCGGTGAACTGGAGCGTGCCGACGCCGCTCAGCGACAGCGCGCCCAGTGTGACTCGCGCGGTGGCGCGTCCCGGCAGCTGGAAACCGGCGACGCGGCGGCCGTCTGGCGCGAAGATCTGCACGCGTTCCCGGCCGTTCGGCGCGTCGGCCACGACGAAGGTGCCGTCGGGTACGGCATCGAAGGCGGAGGGTTCGATGACGCGGCCGTCTTCGCCACCGATGGCGACCAGTCTCCGGGCGGCAGAGCCATCCCGCGGCACGAGGTAGACGGCGTGGCCCCTCCGATCGAAGACCAGCGCGTCGCCGGAGGCCAGACGTTCGTAGCCCAGGGGATCGCGGAACCCGCCGACGATCTCGACTGGCAGGGCCGCGACCGCGCGCAGCGTGTCCACACGGCCGGGCGAATACGGCGCCGGCGCCGCCGAATCCGCCGCGGGTTGTGGCGCCGGGCGACGAAGCGCCGGCGGCCGCGACTGTGGCGCGGCGACCAGCACCGCGCTGAAAGCGAGCGCCAGCCCGCACGCCGCCGCGCTGGCGCGCTTCACAGGTCGCCTAATAGGCCGCGAGCTTGCGGATCGCGGCCAGCACGTCGGACGTCTGCGGCAGGATCGCTTCCTCGAGGTCCGGGTGGTACGCCACCGGACAGTCCATCGCGGCCACGCGCCTGACCGGCGCGTCGAGATGGTCGAACAGCTCGTCGCTGATGCGCGCGGCGATCTCGGCGCCGAAGCCGCAGGTGAGCTGGTCTTCGTGCGCCACGATGACGCGGTTGGTCTTCTTCACCAGGGCGGCGATGCCGTCCCAGTCGTAGGGCATGATCGTACGCAGGTCGAACACGGCAACGCTGGTGCCGTGCTTTTCCGCCTGTTGCGCCGCCAGCAGCGAGCGCTGCACAAGCGCGCCCCACGTGATGACGACCACGTCGGTGCCGTCGCGCTTCAGCGCGCCCTTGCCGAACGGCACCATGTAGTTGGCGCCGGGGTAGGCCCCCTTGTTGTAGGTCTGGCGGTACAGGTGCTTGTGTTCGAGGTACATCACCGGATCGTCGCAGCGGATGGCCGTGCGCAGCAGGCCGGCGGCGTCGACGGCGTTGGACGGAAAGGCGATGCGGATGCCGGGGCAGTGCGCGAAGATGCTGACGCCCGACTGGCTGTGGTACGGCGCGCCGCCGCGCAGGTAACCGCCGATCGGCACCCGGATGACCATCGGATTGGTCCAGTTGTTGCCCGAGCGGTAGCGCATCATCGACATCTCGTCCTTGATCTGCATCATGGCGGGCCAGATGTAGTCGAAGAACTGGATCTCGACGACGGGCTTGATGCCGCGCTGCGCCATCCCCACGGCGCGGCCGACGATGTTGGCTTCGGCGAGCGGCGAGTTGAAGACGCGTTCGGACCCGAAGGCGCGTTGCAAACCGTGCGTGACCTTGAAGACGCCGCCTTTGCCCTGCACCACGGCGAGCGTCGCGGCGTGACTGGCGTCGGCCACGTCTTCGCCGAAAACGACGATCCGCGGATTGGCCGCCATCTCGTCTTTCATCGTCCGGTTGATGGCGGCGACCATCGTGTCGGGCCGCCCCTCGGGCTCCTCCGGCGTATCGAAGGCGGACGAGGTCGGATCGACGTCCGGGGAGTAGACCCACAGGGCCGCGGTGTCGGGCGTGGGCTTCGGCGACGCGATGGCACCGTCGGTGGCCTGCGCGATCTCGCGGTCGACGTCGGCGGCCAGGTCGGCCAGGTCCGCCTCGGTCACCAGGCCCTGTGCCAGCAGGTGTTGCCGCATCTTCATGACCGGATCGCGGGCGGCTTCGGCTTCGCGCTCCGCCGGCGTCTTGTAGAGCCGCTCGTCGTCCGACAGCGAATGCGAATAGGGTCGGGTGACCGTGGCGTGGACGAAGGCGGGCTTGCGTTCGCGACGGATCCACTGCACGGCTTCTTCGATGGTCCGGTAGCTGTCGACGTAGTCGGTGCCGTCGCAGCGCAGCACCTTGAGGTTCGGGAAGCTCTCGACCAGCCGCGAGATGCTGCCGCCGGGCGTCTGCACGGCCACCGGCACCGAGATCGCGTAGCCGTTGTCTTCGACGAGATACAGCACCGGCACCGGCTGCGTGCAGGCCGTGTTGAGCGATTCCCAGAACTCGCCTTCGCTGGTCGCGCCGTCGCCGATCGACACATAGGTGACTTCGTCGCCGTGCTGGCGGCGCTCGCCGTCGGGCATGTCCTCCACGCGCGCGTAGATCATGCCGGCTTCACCGCAGCCGACCGCCTGCAGGCACTGCGTGCCTGTGGGGCTGCCCTGCGACGGGATGTTCAGCGCCCGGTGCCCCCAGTGCGACGGCATCTGCCGGCCGCCGGAGTTCGGATCGTCCACGGCCCCCACCGCGCCCTGCAGCATCTCGAGCGGCGTCATGCCGAGCGCGAGGCACAGCGCCCGATCGCGGTAGTACGGATAGAACCAGTCGTAGCCGGGTTTGAGGTGTGCCGCCGCCGCCACGCAGATGGCTTCGTGACCGGCGCCGCTGATCTGGAAGTAGATCACGCTCTGGTTCTTGAGCTGAATCTCCTTGTCGTCGAGGCGGCGCGACAGGAGCATCAGCCGGTAGGCGGCCACCAGATCGTCGCGGGTGAGTTTCGTCTCTGACGCCACGGCCGTGCCGTTCGACCGGCGCACGGCGGTCTCGCTGTTCTTGGCGAGCGTCGAACCCTTCATGCGGCTTCCTTCCCGAGGGCGGCGAACGCCCGCGTGCGCGGCCCATCCCGCAGCGTCGATAGCTGCAAATCATACCACCCGGGTACGGATGTTATAATCCGCCCCGCCCGCGCATGGAACCCATGTGGCGGCCCGTTTCCTGTCGCGCGACCGCGGCCCGGCGATTCTGCGAGGATCCACATGTCCACACGCCCCGTTCGCCTGCATCGCTGGGATGAAATTGCGCTCGAGAAGGTCACCGAGATGATCTCGCGCAAGGTCGTGACCGGCGAGCGCGAGATGATCGGCCAGATCTACCTGAAGCGTGGCGCGATCGTCCCGATGCATTCGCACGAGAGCGAACAGCTTACCTACGTGCTGCAGGGCGCGCTGAAGTTTCTGATTCACGGCGAGGAGATTACCGTCCGTGAGGGCGAGGTGCTGCACATCCCGTCGTGGGTGCCGCATCAGGCCGAGGCCCTCGAAGACACCTTCGAGATCGACCTCTTCAGCCCGATCCGCCAGGACTGGCTCGACGGCACCGACAACTACTTCAACGACACGCCCACTCCGACGCCGGGTCCGACTTCGTCGTCCTAGGGGCTAGGTGCTGGGGGCTGGGGCGGGTTACGTCACGCGGTCGCATCGCCGCAAGGCGGCGACGCACTCGTTCTGCCTCACGTGTGACGTGGCACGCGCCAGCCCCCAGCCCTAGCACCCAGCCCCTAGTGAACGTGTTTCT
This sequence comes from Acidobacteriota bacterium, assembly GCA_031404695.1. Lineage (GTDB taxonomy): Bacteria > Acidobacteriota > Vicinamibacteria > Vicinamibacterales > UBA2999 > CADEFD01. Next base: position 29,354 of record JANNIB010000132.1, on the reverse strand, counting down.
TCCACTCCTTGGTCCAGTCGCCTGACGGGCCCGGGCTCGACGGGCCGCGGCGGCCGCCTTCGTAGACATCGAACTTCGACCTGGTGCGGCCGAGGCGCCACTTGAGCCAGCGGTATTTGATCTCATCGAGCGGGCCGCGGCGTCCCTTCAGATACAGGTAGCCGACCAGCAGCCCGCCGAGATGCGCGACGTGCGCCACGCCGTTACCGGCACCCTGGACCGACGACAGGAACGCGATGGCGCCGAAGATCATCACCGCGTAGCGGGCCGGCACCGGGAACAGGAACACCAGCACGGTGCGGTGAGGGAAGTACATCCCGTAGGCGAGGAGCAGCCCGTAGATGGCCCCCGAGGCGCCGACGACGATGGCGCTGTAGAGCGCATCGGCATAGGGCAGAGGCGACAGCGACCAGGCGATGGTCACCAGCGCCGCGCCGACGCCGGTCACGAAGTAATAGCGCACGAAGAAGCGCGTGCCCCAGGTGCGCTCGAGGTCGGTGCCGAACATCCACAGCGCCAGCATGTTGAACAGCAAGTGGCCGATGCCGCCGTGGAGGAACATGTAGGTCAGCGGCTGCCACAGCGCGAACTCGCGCAGCACCGCCACCGGCATCAGGCCGAGGCGCACCGTGAGCGCCGGCACGATGAGCGTCAGCAGTAACGCGCCGACGTTCACCGCGATGAGCGTCTTGATCGCCTGACTGAGCGGGCCGGGGCCGAACGCGTAGCCGGCGGTGCTGTATCGCGCCATCTCAGGATTATAGGGGTGCGGCTGCGGCGTCGCGTGCGCGTTCGGGCAGCCGCGAGGCCAGCGCCGCGGCGAAGAGCGGGATCACCGAGATGACCAGCAGTGCCGTCGGCAGCCCCACGCGGTCGCCCATCCAGCCCACCACCGGCACCATCACGCTGCCCATGCCCCACGCAAAGCCCATCATCAGCGACGACACCGTGGCGGCGCCCACCGGAGCCAGCATCTGCGCGTAAGTGACGTTGACGGGCAACGTCGATTGCAGCAGCAACCCGCCGATCGACACGGCCGCCGTGAGCCACCAGCCGGTGAGCTGCGAGGCCGCCATCATGAAGGGCACCGACGAGATGAGCGAGACCAGGATCACGCGCCGCGGGCCGAAGCGATCGGCGAGCGGTCCACCCGAGAAGCCGCCGATGCCCGACACCAGCAGGTAGCAGGTGCCGGCCAGGCTGGCGTTGGCAATCGACATACCCTGCGAGGTCAGGATGACCGGCAGGAACACCGCGAACCCGGCGGCGGTCAGCGTCCGCAGCACCACCGAGAAGTAAAGCAGCGTGAGCGGCCGCGCGTACGGCTTCAGGCCGGCCAGCCCCTCACGCCCGGCCAGCGACGGCCGTTCGATTGGCGGCACCCGCCGCAACAGGAACCAGAGGCCGATAAGGCCCGGCACCGCGATGACCGGCGACCAGGCGAGGCCCAGGCGCTCGATCGTGGGCGCGAAGAAGAGCGGTGCCATCGCCATGCCGATCGAGCCGCCGGTGATGTGCACCGACATCGCGAAGCCTTTGTTGGCGCCGGCGGACCGGTAGACGGCGGCCGCGGCCGGCGGATGGAAGGCGGCGCCGCCGAGTCCGCCGAGCACCAGCAGCGCGCCGAGCGCCACCGGGTTCGGCGCCAGGCCGACGAAGCTGAGCACCACCACGGCCAGGATCGGCCCGGCCATCAGCAGCACCCGCGGGCGCCAGCGGTCGGCGAGCGTGCCGAAGGCGAGCTGCGACACTGACGACGAGAACTGGAAGCACATCGCCAGCATGCCCACGGCCGCCAGCGACAGCCCGAAGTGCGGGATGAGCAGCGGCAGCAGCGGCGTGTAGATGTTGGTGTAGGCGTCGACGATGAAGTGCGTGGAGGCGAGCGAGACGACCGTCGGCGACAGGCCCGCCACCGTGTGCGTGGCGGCGGGCGCCGGCGCGCTCACGGCGTCTGCGGGTGTCACGACTGCGGCCCCATCCGGTCTAGTCTACACGCCAGCCGAGCCATGACCGGGCCGCTCCGCCGGCAGGGCGACCGGGCTATCATCGACGGCGTGATGAGGTTGCTCGCCCGCGCGCTCGCCGTCGTCGTGCTGGTGCTGGCCGCGGCACCGGCCGGGGCGCAGACCTTTGCCTGCACGCCGCTCGGGCAGGCCACCTTCGTCCGCGACACCCTGCAGGAGCTCTATCTCTGGTACCGCGACCTTCCGGATCTGGATCCGGCCGACGTCGCGTCACCCGGGGAATACCTCGACCGCGTGCGCGTCCGGCCGCAGGACGCCTCCTTCAGCTACATCACGTCGCGCGCCGCCGATGAGGCGTTCTATTCCGAGAGCCAGTTCATCGGTCTGGGCCTGTCGACCACCGTGGTGGACGGAGCGCTGCGCGTGCTGCAGGTCTTCGACGGCAGTCCCGCGGCCGAGGCCGGGCTCGACCGCGGCTCGCGCATCGACGCCATCGACGGACGACGCGTCAGCGCGCTCATCGCCGACGGCCTCATCGATGGCGCGTTCGGGCCCGCCGAGATCGATCTGCAGGTCACCCTCGCGTTCGTGACGCGCGGCGGCGAGGCGCGCACGGCAGCGCCGCGCAAGCGGCCGGTCACGATTCCCACCGTCTCGCTGACGCGGGTGTTCGATGCCGGCGGCCGCAAGGTCGGTTACCTCTTCTTCCGCAACTTCGTGCGGCCCTCGATTGCGGCCCTCGACGCGGCGTTTGCCGCGCTCGAGACGGCCGGTGTCGACGAACTCGTGCTCGACCTGCGCTACAACGGCGGCGGTCTCGTGGACGTCGCGGTGCATCTGGCCAGCCTCGTCGGCGGGCCGGCGCTGCGCGATCAGGTCTTCGCCGACTCGCGGCACAACGACCGCAACCGGCGGCTCAACCAGACGCGCCGCTTCGGCGCCGCCGCCTCGGCGCTGCGCCTCGAGCGCCTGGTCGTGATTGCGACCCGCGCGTCGGCCTCGGCCAGCGAACTGCTCATCAACGGCCTAAAGCCGTTCCTGCCGGTGGTGGTCGTCGGCGATCGCACCTATGGCAAGCCGGTGGGCCAGTACGGGCTGCCGTTCTGCGACAAGGTGCTGGCGCCGGTGGCGTTTTCGATGGTGAACGCGCGCGGCGAAGGCGACTACTTCGACGGCCTGCCGGCCGATTGCCTCGCTGCCGACGACATCGGCCACGAGCTGGGATCGGCGGAGGAAACATCGCTGGCGGCCGCCCTCGGGTTCATCGCCACCGGCCGCTGCACGGCACCGACGGCGCGGACCGGTCTGCGCCGGGTTGGTGCCGCCGTCGCGCGGCCGCTCGGCTGGCGGGCGCTTCTGAACGCGCAGTGACCGTCCTCTTCGGTGAGGGCCGTCTCACCGGCCGCTGATGCGGCGGAGGCGGCCGATCACCGCGTCGCGCACCTCCTCGAACTCGCGGATCCCCAGCAGCTGCGCGCTGAGACCCAGCACCGCCACCGCGGCCGCGATGGCGCCGCCGAGCCGCGTGCCCTGGGCGGCCAGTGAGGGCCCCGGCGCGAGGGTCACGAGCCACTGTTCGGCCCCCCACGCCGTGGCGGCCATGAACGCGCCGGCGATGAGCACCTTGCCGAGCGTGGCGGCGACGCGGCCCAGTTCGAGGCCGCCGAGCGAGCGACGGAGCAGGAACGCCAGGGCTGCCGCATTGAAGAGGGCAGCAATCGACGCGCTCAAGGCGAGGCCCCGATAGCCGAAGACCGGCGCCGTCGTCACGCTAAGAAACGCATTGAGCAGCACGGCCGCCACGCCGACGGCGGCCGGCGTGCGGCTTCTGCCGAGCGCGTAGAACGCCGGCGACAGGATCTTCACGACGGAATAACCCACCAGACCCACCGCGTAGAGCTGCACCGCAGCGGCGGTGGCGATGGTGTCGGCGGGGCCGAAGCTGCCGCGCTCGAAGATGAGCCGCACGATGGGCGTGGCGAGCACCACCAGCCCGAGGGTGGCCGGGACGTTGAGCGTGAGCATCAGCGCCACCGCCGAGGCCAGCGTCGAGCGCAGGCGCGGCGTGTCGTTGACGGCTGCCAGCCGCGACAGCGCCGGCGTGGTCGCGGTCGCGATCGAGACGCCGAAGAGGCCGATCGGCAGGTACATCACGCGGAACGCGTAGCCGAGCCACGACACGGCCCCGGTGCCTTCGCCGGTCGCGACGACGGTGTTCACGAAGACGTTGAGCTGCGTCGCCGCCAGCCCGATCGTGCCCGGGCCCATGAGCACCAGCACCTGGCGCAGTCCGGGATCCGAGAAGTCGAGGCGCGGTGTCCAGCGGAAGCCGTGCGCGCGCAGCGCCGGCCACTGCAGCAGCACCTGGCCGACGCCGCCGACCAGGGTGCCGATGGCCATCGCCAGGATTGGCTGGATGCCGGCCTGCATCGCCAGCGGCACGAGTCCCACGCCGACCGCGATCGAGGCCACGTTGAACATCGCCGGCGACAGCGCCGGGATGAAGAATACGTTCAGCGAGTTGAGCATCCCCATGCACGCGGCGGCGACCGCGACCAGGATGAGAAACGGCGCCATCACGCGCGTCAGGGTGACGGTGAGCTCGAACTTGCCGGGCACGGCCGCGAAGTCGCCGGCCAGCCAGTAGACGAGCGCCGGCGCGAACGCGATCGCCCCGACCACCAGCACCGCCGTCACCAGGATGAGGGCGTTCATCACCGAGTTGCCGAGCCGCCACGCCCGTGCCTTGCCCTCGTTGGCCAGGGCGCGGCTGAAGGTCGGCACCAACGCCGCGCTCATCGCGCCTTCGGCGAACAGATCGCGCACCAGATTCGGTACTCGGAAGGCGACCAGGAAGGCGTCCATCGAGTCGCTGGCGCCGAACCAGTAGGCGAGCACCTGCTCGCGCACCAGCCCGAGGACGCGGCTGGTCATCGTGGCCGCACCGACCACGCCGGCCGAGCGCGCGAGCCGGGAAGACGAGGTCGCGGACGGGCGCTCGGCGCTGCCGGAGGTCGGGCCCGGCTCACTTCCGCCTGGGGTCGACTCCGAAGCTGACATGGAAACCGTCCGAAGCGTAGCACGGCCGTTGGCGGCCGGATTCGGACACCGTCCCGCGATCGGACGGCAAAAAAATCGGGCTCCGACCCTGCGGCGGGAGCCCGAGGAGGATGGTGAGAGGCTGACTAGGCCTTTCAGCTGTATAGACGGAACGACGAGCCAAATAGTTTGCGCGGTTACGAAAGCTTTGCCCGCACCAGTTCATTGACCCGCTTGCCGTCCACCGTCTTGCCGGCCAGCGCGCTCATCACCGCCTTCATCACTTTGCCCATGTCTTTCGCGGAGGCCGCGCCGGTGGTGGTGACCGCCGCGTCCACCGCCGCCACGAGTTCCCCGTCGGTGGCCGAGGGCGGCAGGTAGGCGTCGAGCACGGCGATCTCCGCCCGCTCCTTCTGCGCCAGTTCGTGGCGCCCCGCCGCCTCGAACTGCTCGATCGAATCGCGGCGCTGTTTGACCAGCACGTTGACCACCTGCAGTTCCTCCGCGGCCTCGAGCGTCTTGTTCTTCTCGATGCTCTTGTTGGTGAGCGCGGTCTTCAGCATCCGCAGCGCCGTGAGGGTGGTGGCGTCCTTCGCCTTCATCGCGCGCGCGATGTCGGCGCTGAGCGTGTCCGTGAGCGACATGTGATCTCCAGGTCAATGTAGAACGCCGTGGTGGTCAGTGGTCGACCGCGCCGTCGCCGAGGGTGAAGTGCCAGTCGTCGGTGGTCTCGTAGAAGGCGCGGGCGGCGGCCGCGTCGCGCAGCTTGACCGAGAGGCTGGCCGACGAGCGCACGCCGAAGTAGCCGGATCGCTTCAGCACGCGGCGGAAGCCGGCGTGCAGCGCGTGGCAGCGGATCTTGTCGGAGTCGGCGACGCGGGCCTCGCGATCGACCCAGCGCAGCAAAGTCTTGAGCGCCCGATCGTCGCCCGGCACGGCGAGGAAGTCGACCACGTAGGTGACTTTGCCGCGCGGCTCGTGGGCGTGGCGGTAGACGACGTAGCCGGCCGCGGCACCCTGGCGGCGCAGCACCGCGATGGCGTAGCGCGCGTGCGGCGGCTCAGCGAAGCGCCAGTTCACGTAGGCCGCATCCCGGCGCACGGCCAGGCTGATGGTGGCGGCGGCCTGCGCCCACAGGTCGTCGGCGCTGGTGTCGAGCCGGCGGACCACTTCGACCGACTCGCGCAGCGGACGCTGCCTGGCCACCACCTTCACGATCGGCAGGGTCACGGCCGAGACCAGGCGGTTCACGGGCTGCGGCCAGTCTGGACGCCGCAGCGCGCGCCGGCTGAGCGGCTTGACGAGCAGGGGCAGCGACACCGCCTTCGGCGCCCGCATCCGGTCGAGCACGGCGCGCGTCGCGTCGCTCACGCCGGTGGCCAGCGTGACGGCGTGGTCGCGGTGGGCGGCGCGCACCAGCAGTTCGTGCAGGCCCTGGCGATCCCGCTCGGCCGCCACGATCGGATCGACCAGCCACGCGCCGCCCACGTCGCGGCCGGCGAGCGAGACGCGGACGGGCCGCGAGGCGAGGCTGCCAACCAGGGCGGTGCCTTCGCGCACCACCCAGGGAGCCTCGGCGCCGCGGACCCCCGGATTCTGTCGTCGCTCCCACTGCCACGTGAGCTTCAAGCGCTCGGCGGCCTCGACGCCGAGCGTGCGGCGATAGAGCGCTTCCAGCGCTCGGCGGTCATCCGAGCGGTAGCGATCGAGACCGGACATCGGGGCAACTAGCCCTGCGGGCGGGGACGCACGCCGGGCTGGCCCGGCGGCTGCTGCACGACGCCCGGCGTGGGCGAGCCGATGACGCCGAAGGCGGGCTGCGCCTGCGGCTGCGGCAGGACCGGCGTGAACAGGCCCTGGCTGGGCTGCGGCTGCAACGGCTGGCCGAACGGATTCTGGGGAATCGGCTGGCCGAAGGGATTCGCCTGCGGCTGCGCGAAGGGGTTGGCCTGCTGCGGCTGCCCGAACGGGTTGGTCGTGCCGGGCTGGCCGAACGCGTTGGCGAACGGGTTGACCTGAGGCATCTCGGCCGCGGCTACTTCGGGCTCGCCGACGCCGGTGTCGGCGGTATCCGGCGGCTCGACCGCGGGCGGCACGCCGAAGGCGCGCGTGGCCGGGCGGCCATTGGCGGCCGTGGCCGGGCCACCGCCCGCGGGCGGCGTGCTGGTGGCGAGCACGAGGATCCGGTCGTAGCTCGAACGTCCGCTGCCGGGCACCGAGCGCGCGGCCGCCATGTAGCCAGCCGCGCCGCGCAGCACGATGTCGAGAGCCTTGGCCTCGGGCACGCCTTCCAGGCTCAGTGTCAGCGGGGGCCCGGCGAGGCGTTCGGCCCCCACGACCTTGGTGCCGCCCACCTTCGCCCATTCGGCGAGGACCACACGGACCGGGACGCTGGTGGCCTGCAGGGTCACCAGCCCGTCGCGAATATCAAGGCTGAGCTGCTGCGCCGACACGGGCAGCGCGATGAGCAGAGCAAGCGCCGTGGCGGTCGTACGAACCATAGGTCGAGTATACGCCCGCGGCGCGTGTCAACGGGTCCGGAAGTCGTCGACCACGCGGCTGATGATCTCGTCCAGCTGGACTCTGGGCTCGTAGCCCACCAGGGCGTGGATTTTGGTCAAATCCGGCACCCGGCGCGGCATGTCCTCGAAGCCGGAGTCGTAGGCCTGCTCGTACGGAATGGTCACGATCTCTGAACTCGACCCGACGGCCGCCTTGACCCGTTCGGCCAGGGCGCGGATGCTGACTTCTTCGACGTTGCCGATGTTGAAGACCTGCCCGATGGCCTTCGGCTCGACCATGAGCGCCATCAGCCCGCGCACGACGTCGCCGACGTAGGTGAAGCTGCGGCTCTGGGTGCCGTCGCCGAAGACCGTGATCGGCTCGTTGGCCAGCGCCTGGCGGACGAAGTTGGGCAGCACCATCCCGTACTGCCCGGTCTGCCGGGGGCCGACGGTGTTGAAGAGGCGGAAGACGATCGCCGGCAGCTTGCGTTCCTTGTAGTAAGCGAGCGCATGGAACTCGTCGAGCATCTTGCTGCAGGCATAGGCCCAGCGGTGCCGCGTGGTGGCGCCGAGCACCAGGTCGGCGTCCTCCTGGAAGGGCACGTTGATGCTCTTGCCGTAGACCTCAGAGGTCGAGGCGACGAGCACCAGCTTCTTCTTCTTGCTGGCGTGCCGCAGCACCACCTCGGTGCCGTGGACGTTGCACTCGATGGTGTGCACCGGGCGCTCCACGATCAGCTTGACGCCGACCGCCGCCGCCAGATGGAAGACCACGTCGGCGTGATCCACGAGTTCGGCGGTGAGCGATTCGTTGAAGATGGTGTCGATCGTGTAGCCGAAATGCTGGTGCGGCTTGAGATGCGAGATGTTGTCGATGGAGCCGGTGGACAGGTCGTCCACCACGTGCACGTGATGCCCTGCCGCGAGCAGGGCGTCGGACAAATGGGAGCCGACGAAGCCGGCGCCTCCCGTGATCAGAACTCGCATCGGGTCACCTCGAAAACGCCGCAACGGCGGCAGTCACTTCGTCCAGCGCGGCTGGCGACAGCGACGGGTACAACGGCAGCGACACGACTTCGGCTGCGACCCGGTCGGCGACCGGACACATGGTGGGCGACCACACGGTGGCGGCGGGCTGTCGTGGAATGGGCACGGGATAGTGAATCAGGGTCTCGATGCCGGCGGCGTGCATGTGCGCCCGGAAGCGATCACGCTGGGCCGCAAGCACAGGAAAGAGATGGTACACGTGCCCGCTGTCATACTCACGCGGAACCTGAATCGCGGTTGTGTGCAGGCTCGCGCGGTATTCTGCAGCGCGCGCCCGCCGGGCCGCGGTCGTGGCGGCAAGGCGCGGCAGCCGCGCGCGCAGTACCGCCGCCTGCAGCTCGTCGAGACGGCTGTTCACCCCGCGCTCGTCGTGGTGGTACCTGGTCGTCTGGCCGCCGTTGCGCAGCCGCCTGATGCGATCGGCGAGCGCCGGGTCGTCGGTGGTCACCGCACCGCCGTCGCCGAGCGCGCCGAGGTTCTTGGTCGGATAGAAACTGAAGGCGGCGGCGGCCGAGCCGCGCCCGAGCGGCACGCCGCGGTGCGTGGCCAGGTGCGCCTGACACGCGTCTTCGACCACCGCGAGATGGTGCCGCGCGGCGACGGCGTGGATGCCCTCGAGATCGGCCGGCTGCCCGTAGAGGTGCACCGGCAGGATCGCCCGCGTGCGGCTGGTGACCGCGGCGGCCACCGCCGCCGGATCGATCGTGAGCCGTCCGGGATCGATGTCGGCGAAGACCGGGGTCGCGCCCGCCATGTCGATGGCGAGCGCCGAGTAGGCGGCCGAGAGCGGCGAGGTGATGACTTCGTCGCCGGGACCGATGCCGAGCGCCGTGAGTGCCAGCGCGATGGCGTCGGTGCCGGTGTTGACGCCGGCGGCGTGTCGGGCCCCCATCGCCGCGGCGAACTCGGCCTCGAAGGCCATGACTTCCGGGCCGAGAACGAACCAGCCCGAGTCGATGACGCGCGCAATCGCCGCATCGACCTCGGCGCGCTCGTCGCCCAGCCGCAGCATGTTGAACGGCACGCGCACCGGTAGCGCGCTCATGCGGAGGTGCCTTCGTCCACGTAGGCGCGGTAGTTGCCGCGATAGTAGTCGAGCGTGGAGGCGAGGCCCTCGCGCAGGCGCACCTTCGGCTCCCAGCCGGTGCGGGTGCGGAAGCGGCTCGAGTCGGCGTAGAAGCTGCCGATGTCGATGGCCTTCTTCTCGGGCGGCCACTCGACGAACCGCCAGGTGCCGCGGCCGCTCAACTCGACCAGCAGGCGCACGAGGTCGGCGTGGCTGGTCGGCTCGTCGCCGCCGACGTTGAACACGTCGCCGTTGACCGCATCGGTGGCGCCGGCGAGCAGGAACGCCTCCACCGCGTCGTCCACGTGCACGAAGTCGCGGATCTGCGAGCCGTCGCCGAACACCTGGATCTCGCCGCCGTCGAGCGCCAGCCGCACGAACCAGCCGATGAACCCCTGGCGGTTGTGGCGGATGAGCTGTCGCGGTCCGTAGACGTTGGTCAGGCGCAGCGAACAGGCGCGCACCCCGAAGACGTTGTTGTAGACGAGATGGTAGTACTCGCCGGCCACCTTGTTGATGCCGTTGACGTCGGTGGGGCGCACGAGATGGTCTTCGGTCACCGGCAGGTGATCGGGCCGCCCGTAGACCTGCCGCGTGCCGGCGAACACCACCTTCGTGCCCGGGTTGTGATGGCGGCAGGCTTCGAGCAGCGTGAGCTGGGCCCGGCAGTTGACCTCGAGGTCGGTGTGCGGGTCACGCATGCTGTCGATGTGGCTGACCTGGCCGGCCAGGTTGAAGATCACATCCTGCCCGCGCACCAGGTAGTTCATCGTGCTCGGCTGGCGGATGTCGGCGACATTCAGTCGCACGCGGTCCTTCACCGGCTCGATGTTGACGAGGTTGCCGCCGGAACCCGGAATCAGCGAATCGACCAGCAGCACCTCGGCGCCGAGCCCGGCCAGGCGGATCGCCAGGTTGCTGCCGATGAAGCCGAGGCCGCCGGTGATCATCACGCGGCGGCCGCGGTAGTGGGCGGCGACGTCGATCATCGCGTCTCCCGGGCCGAGCCGGCCGTGGCCGCATCCCGCCGGCGCAGGTGCTCGCGGCGCACCACCAGCGCCCACCACAGCTTCAGCACGTCGACGCCGGTGCGGGCGATGCGCGGGAAGTTGAAGAACTGCGAGGTGCCGTGCGTGCGGTGGTAGTGGTGCACCGGCACCTCGGCCACGCGGAAGCCGGCATCCTTGAACTTCTTCATCATCTCCAGGCAGATGACGCCGCTGTTCTTCTCGAGCCGCACGGTGTCGAAGATGCGGCGCCGCATCAGCCGGAAGTCGCAGTCGACGTCGCGCACCTGCAGCCCGAAGAGGGTCTTGACCGTGTGGTGGTAGAGGCGGCCGATGACGATGCGGTGCAGCGGATCGGAGCGGCTGATCTTCCAGCCGTTCACCCAGTCGACGTCGTCGCCGAGCGCCTTCCACAGCTCCGTGACTTCGCCCGGGTCGTACTGCGCGTCGCCATCGGTGTAGAAGACGAGGTCTTTGGTGGCCGCCTCGAAGCCGCTGCGCAGGGCGCCCCCGTAGCCGCGGTTCACCACGTGGTGCACGACCAGGAAGTGCGCCGGATACAGGCGCGTCAGCTCGTCGAGGATGTCGGCGGTCTCATCCCGGCTGCCGTCGTTGACGACGATCACCTCGTAGTCGGGCGTCAGCGTCTCGGCCACCTGCAGCGCCCGGATCACGAGACTGCCGATCGTGCCGCTGTCGTTGTAGGCGGGGAAGAAGATGCTGAGACTGGGAGGGGCCGTCGAAACGGGCATGGTCACGCGCCGGGGGAATTGTATCGTGCGCCGTGGTTGCGACGGGGCGTAAACCACCGGCGCAACAGCAGGCGCCACGGCGTGAAGAACGACTCCCGGATGACGCCGCCCGAGATTTTCGAGGCCCCGACGGTGCGCTCCACGAAGATGATTGGCACTTCGCCGACGGTGCAGCCGGCGTCGAGGGCGAGAAACAGCGTCTCGACCTGAAAGGAATATCCGTCGGAGGTGATGGTGTCGAGCGGCATCCTGGCAATCGCCTGGCGGCGCCAGCAGCGGAAGCCGGCCGTGCAGTCGCGCACCTGCATGCCGGTGACCGTGCGCACGTACCAGTTGGCGAACGTGCTGAGCATGAGGCGCCGCAGCGGCCAGTTCACCACGCTCACGCCCTGCAGGTAGCGCGAGCCGATGACGATGTCGAAGGCGGCCGAGGCGCGCACGAGATCGGGCACGTACTTCGGATCGTGCGACAGGTCGGCGTCCATCTGGAAGACGACATCGGCGTCGGTCTCGAGCGCGGCGCGCATGCCGTCGAGGTACGAGCGGCCGAGCCCGCGTTTGCCGGTGCGATGCATCACCGACAGGCGCCCGCCGCTGGCGGCCGCGATGGTGTCGGCGATGGCGCCGGTGCCGTCGGGCGAGCCGTCGTCGATGACCAGCACGCGCACGTTCGGCTGCGCCAGCAGCATGGCCGCGATGATCGGCAGGTTCTCCCGCTCGTTATAGGTGGGCAACAGCACGAGGACCGATGGCAGCGGCGCGGTGGGAGTGGTGTCAGCCATGTGATACCAGGCGATCGATCACGCCATCCCAGGTGATGGCCGAGGCGCGGCTGCGGCCGGCGTCGCCGAGCGAGGCGGCGCGGGCGCGCGAGGCATGCAGCGCCGCCACCGCTGCGCCGAGCGCTTCGGGCTCGGGTGGGGTGACCGAGCCGGTCACCCCGTCGTCCACGAATTCCAGCGTGCCGCCGGAGTCGGAGGCGGTCACCACCGGCTTGGCGGCGAGGAAAGCCTCGAGCGTCACCAGGCCGTAGTCTTCGTCGAACGGCACGTAGATGACGGCCAGCGCGTCGCGATAGAGCGCCGGCAGCGCCTCGTCGGCGACGGCGCCGAGAAACGACACGCGGTGACTCACGCCGGCCTCTTCGGCGGCGCGTTCGACGTAACGGCGCTGACTGCCTTCGCCAACCACGACCAGTCGCAGGGGCTCTGGCCAATGCGCCACCGACCGCACGGCCAGGTCCACGCGTTTGTTCTGTTCGAGGCGCGCGACCGACAGCACGTAGTCGCCGTAGGGCCCCGGCGTGAGCCGTCTGGCCAGCAGAGGCGGATGGTACAGGGGCGTGGAATCGAGGCCGTTGTAGCGTGTCAGGCGCGCCGTGACCGTGCGCGAGATGGTGTAGCGCCCGACACACTCGCCGAGCGCCCGCTCATCGATCGCCATCAGCCGATCGCGCAGCGCGACGTCGAGTTCCTCGTGCGCGAAGTCGGAATAGGCGGTGTCGGCCAGTTCGTAGGCGGCGCGGTGCTGGTGCACCAGCCAGCAGACCTTGCGGGGATGGCGGGCGAGGTAGGTCGGAAACTTGGTGGCGACGACCAGGTCCACCGGCCGGCCGTTACTCTCGCTCAGATCGAGGAGGCCCCAGGCAGCGGCATGCGGCAGAAGTTCGGTTTTCGGATACCACTTGAAGGGCACCGACACGCGATCGGTCTCGAAGCCGCGCTGGCGCAGTTCAGCGACGAGCTGCTGCACCAGCAACTCGGCGCCGCCGCGCACGAACGGAACCTGGGTTTCGCAAACGAGTACGGTGCGAACGGCCATCACTTGTGCAAAAATGGAACCGGTAATCGTATCATGCGCCTGTCATGGCGAAACAAAAGCGATGCCACTTGTGGCCTCGCGTTCGCTCCCACCTAGAAAAAGTAGGGCGAACGAAATACGTAAGCCCAATATCCACGACAACTTACAGTTGACAGGTCCCCCCCGGTCCCATACGATTCCGGTGGAAATTTCTGGACCTCAGTGGAAGCAAAGTCCTTTCGAGGGAACGAACCGGCCAAGATCGACGACAAAGGCCGGCTGAAGATCCCGAACGCCCATCGCGCCGTCCTCCAGTTCCGGGATTACGGCAGCGAGGTCTACGTCACCAGCCTGACTGGCGAGTCGGTACTCGTGTATCCGATGCCGGTCTGGATCGAAGTCGAGCGCAAGCTGGGCCTGGCCCCCTCCACGCATCCGGCCCGGCTCAAGTATCTCGAGCGCGTCAGCTACTACGGCCAGGTCGCTGAGATCGACGCCCAGGGGCGGCTGCTCATCCAGCCCCGCCTGCGGGAGTCGGCCCTCATGAACGGCCCGGTAGACGTGCTCGGCAAGTTCGACCACCTCGAAGTGTGGAACCACGAACGCCTCGACGCAAGGATCAAGGTGCCGTTCACCGATGACGACGCACTTGCTCTTTCCGGCTTCGGCGTCTAGCAGCAGCGGGCCCCAACCGGTGTCGGACGTAAACCAGCCGCAGCATCTGCCGGTGATGGTGGACGAAGTGTCGCGGCTCCTGCAGCCCGAACGCGGGGGCACGTACGTGGACTGCACGCTCGGGCTGGGCGGTCACACCAGCGCCCTGCTCGACCTCGGCGCCGATCTCGTCATCGGCATCGATCGCGATCCGACGGCGCTCTCCGCCGCCGCCCGCACCCTCGAGCCCTACGGTTCGCGCGTGCGACTCGTGCATGCCGACTACCGCGATGTCGACCAGGTGCTCGATCGACAGGCGATCGGCCTGGTGCAGGGCACGCTGGCGGATCTCGGCGTCTCATCGCTGCAGTTCGACGCGCCGGGTCGCGGCTTCTCCTTCCGCCGCGACGAGCCGCTCGACATGCGGATGGATCAGTCGCAGGGCGAGACGGCCGCCGAGCGGCTGGCCGCCGTGAGTGAGTTCGATCTGGCCGACGTGATCTACCGCTTCGGCGAGGAACGCAAGTCGCGCCGCGTGGCGCGGGCCATCGTGACGGCCCGCGAGCGTGAACCCATCACGACGACGGCGCAGCTGGCCGCCATCGTCCGCCGCGCGGTCGCGGCGCCGGGCTGGCAGCGGATCGATCCGGCGACCCGGACGTTCCAGGCGCTGCGGATCTGGGTCAACGGCGAGCTCGATCGGCTCGACGAGTTCATCCGCCGCGCCGCCGTGCGGCTGGCCGCCGGGGGGCGGATGGTCGTCATCAGTTTCCATTCACTCGAGGACCGCGTCGTGAAGCACACGCTGCGGGCTCTCGATCGCACCGACGGGGTGGTCCGGGTCCTCACCGGCCGGCCGCTGGTGGCGTCGGAGCAGGAAGTCGCGATGAATCCCCGCGCCCGCAGCGCCAAGCTGCGGGCCGCGGAACGGCTGGCGTGAGCAGGCGGGAGGAGGACAACGTGGAACACGCGGAAACCTTCGAATACGCAATCCGGAAGGACGTCCGGAACAACCCGATCGTGCGCGAGGTGGACCAGCGCCGGCAGCGCGAGCTGCTCAGTTCGCTCGGCATCGGTGCCGTGCTCGTGCTGGTCGTGATGTTCGATGCCTGGCAGCACTTCGAGCACATCCGGCACGGCTACGCCATCGACCAGCTGCAGAAGTCGCTGGCGGCCGAAGACGAGGTGCGCCGTCACCTGCGTCTCGAGATCGCGACGCTGCGCGCGCCGCAGCGGATCGAGCGGATCGCCGTCAGCCGCCTCGGCATGGTGCCGCCGAAGTCGGGCGACGCCATCGTGCTCGAACGTGTGCTTCCCGCCGAGCCGCCCGCGCGCTCGGTCGTCGCGTCACGCTGATCTGACCGTGGGGAGTGCTGATGGTTGACGAACGTCCCAACGCCTGGCGCCGAACGATCCGGCAGCGCGCGCTCATCGCGGGCGGACTGCTGGCGCTGTGGACGGCCGCCATCGAGGGCCGCCTCGCCTGGCTGCAGGTGGTCCGGCACGCCGACCTCGTGGCCCGTGCCGACCGCCAGCAGAAGCGCACCATCGACGCGCCGGCCCGGCGCGGCGAGATCCGCGACCG
Source organism: Acidobacteriota bacterium (assembly GCA_031404695.1). Lineage (GTDB taxonomy): Bacteria > Acidobacteriota > Vicinamibacteria > Vicinamibacterales > UBA2999 > CADEFD01. The sequence continues at coordinate 13,933 of JANNIB010000132.1, read as the reverse complement.
CAACAACCGCGTGCTCGCCTTCAGCGTCGACGTCGACACCGTCTATGCGGTGCCCTCCGAGATTGCCGACCCCCGGCAGGCGGCGGCCGATCTGTGCCGGGCCCTCGATGTCTGCACCGCCGCCGACCGCTCCGAGCTGCAGGAGAAACTGAGCCGGAAGTCGCAGTTCACCTACGTCCAGCGCTTCGTGTCGCCGGGTGCCTTCGAGCGCGTCAAGGCGCTCGACCTCGAAGGCGTCGGCTTCATGAAAGAGAGCCGCCGCTTCTATCCGAACAAGGAACTGGCCAGTCAGGTGCTCGGCTACGTCGGCACCGACAACATCGGGCTCGGGGGCCTCGAAGCGGCCTACAACAAGGTGATCCTCGGGCACCCGGGGACGGTGCTCGTGCAGACCGATGCGCGCCGGCGGGCGTTCAGCCGGGTCGAGCGTTCGCCTACCACCGGCGCGACGCTCGAACTGACGATCGACCAGTATTTGCAGCACATCGTCGAGCGTGAGCTGGAAGCCGGCGTCAAGGCCCACAAGGCCGAAGGCGGCACCGCCGTCGTGATGGATCCGGCCACCGGCGAGATCCTCGCCATGGCGAGCTACCCGACGTTCAATCCGAACGTCTTCCGGGCCGCGACGCCGGAGGCCCGCAAGAACCGCGCGGTCACCGACCTCTACGAGCCCGGCTCGACCTTCAAGCTGGTCACCGCATCCGCCGCGCTCGAAGAAGGCGTGATCTCGCCCAACGACCCGGTGGACGTGAGCGGCGGGCGCATCACGTTCGGGGCGCGGACCATCCGCGACGATCACACCTACGGCGTGCTGACCTTCGGCGACGTCATCGTCAAGTCGAGCAACGTCGGCGCGATCAAGGTCGGCCTGATGCTCGGTCGTGACCGGCTCGGCGCCTACGTGAACCGATTCGGCTTCGGCCGCCAGTCATCGGCCGATTTCCCGGGCGAGAGCCCCGGCATCGTCTGGAACCCGTCGAAGCTGAACGACTCGGCGCTGGCGTCGGTGTCGATGGGCTACCAGGTGGGCGTGACGCCGCTGCAGATGGTGACTGCGACGGCGGCCGTGGCCAACGGCGGGCGCCTGATGAAGCCCCGCATCGTGCGGGCGATCGTCCGCGACGGCGTGCGCACGGCTACCGACCCGGTGGAAGTGCGGCGCGCCATCAACCAGCACACCGCCAGCGAACTGACGACGATCATGGAAGACGTCGTCACCCGCGGCACCGGCCGCAACTTCGCCCAGGTGCCGGGCTTCAGTGTCGCCGGCAAGACCGGCACCGCGCAGAAGCTGGTGAACGGCGCCTACTCGCACTCCGACTACAACGTCTCGTTCACCGGGTTCGTGCCGTCGCGCAAGCCCATCTTCGCCGTCACCGTCGTCATCGACACGCCGCGCAACGGCTTCTACTACGGCGGCTCGGTGGCCGGGCCGGTGTTCCAGAAGATCGCCGACGCAGCGCTGCGTCACCTGGGCGTGCCGCCGACGGTGTTCCCGGCCCCGCCGGTGCTCGTGGACCGCAAGGCGCAGGTGCTGTCGCCGCCGCCGGGCCGGCCGATGGTCGTGACGGTGGACGATGCGGGCGGCCGGGCGATGCCCGACCTGGTCGGCTTGAGCGCCCGTGAAGCCCTGCGCCGCATGGCCCGTCTCGGCGTGTCGCTGAAGATGCAGGGCGTCGGCGTGGTCGTCGCCCAGTATCCCGAGGCCGGCGAGAGCGTCGCGGTCGGCGGATCGTCCACCATCATGCTCGATCGCGACGCCGGCCGCATCAGTCGCGCCGTGGCGGGAGGCGGGCGGTGACGTTGGCGTCGGTGAGCGCCGCGCTCGGGGATCTGGTCGTCACGACGACGGATGCCACCGGCGATCGTACGCGCGCCATCACCGGCGTTGCCTACGACTCGCGGCGGGTCACCACCGGCACGGCGTTTGTCGCCCTCAAGGGCCTCAAGGCCGATGGCTTCGACTTCGTGCCCGAAGCGCTCAGACGCGGCGCCGCCGTCGTCGTCAGCGAGTCGGCGCGCCCGGACGGACTCGACGTGCCGTGGGTGGTCGTGCGCGACGGCCGATTGGCGTTGGCGCTGCTCGGCGCCGAGGCGTCCGCTCACCCGAGCCGCGAGATCCCGGTCATCGGCGTGACCGGCACCAACGGGAAGACCACGACCACCTACCTGCTGGCGGCGGTGCTCGACGCGGCGGGATTGTCGGCCGGCGTGCTCGGCACCGTCCACTACAAGGTCGGCCAGGAGGAACGCGTCGCCGCGCGCACCACCCCCGAAGCGTCCGACGTGCAGACGCTGCTGCGCGAGATGATCGGGGCCGGCAACCGCGCCTGCGTGATGGAAGTGTCGTCGCACGCGCTGGCGCTGCGTCGGGTCGATGGCATGCGCTTCGCCGCCGCGGCCTTCACCAACCTGACGCGCGACCATCTCGACTTCCATGCCGACATGGAGTCGTATTTCGCCGCCAAGCGCCGCCTGTTCGAGATGCTGGGCCCCGACGCGCCCGGCATGGTCAACGCCGACGATCCCCGGGCCGCGGCCCTGGTGGCCGCCTGCCCGCAGTCGCTGACCTACGGCATCCAGAAGCCCGCCGACGTGCGCCCGGAAGACCTCGTGATGGATCTCGCCGGCGTCCGTTTCACGGCGACGACACCGGCCGGTCCGGTCACGATCCGCTCGTCGCTGGTCGGCCGGCCGAACGTCTACAACCTGCTGGCCGCGGTCGCGACCGCCAGCGCCATCGGCATTCCGCGCGAGGCGATCGCCGAGGGACTGGCGAACCAGACCGGAGTTCCCGGCCGCTTCGAGGTGGTGTCGAGTCCGGCCGACGGCGTGACGGTGGTGGTCGACTACGCGCACACCGACGACGCGCTGCGCAACCTGATCGAGACGGCCCGGCCGCTCACGACCGGCCGCGTCATCACCGTGTTCGGCTGCGGCGGCGACCGCGATCGCACCAAGCGACCGCTGATGGGGATGGTGGCGGCACGCCTCAGTGACGTCGTCGTCATCACCTCCGACAACCCGCGCAGCGAAGAGCCGCTCGCCATCATCGACGAGATCCGCCGCGGCATTCCCGCCGGCGAGGCCGCCTCCGACCGCACGCCGGATGTCACCGCCATCGTCGATCGCAGCGCCGCCATCGAGAAGGCGGTCGCGCTCGCCCGTCCGGGTGATGTCGTGCTCATCGCCGGCAAGGGCCACGAGAAGACGCAGCACATCGGCGATCGGGTGCTCGCGTTCGATGACGCCGACGTGTCGCGGGCGGCGCTGGCCCGCCGTCATGTGAGGGCCGGCTAGCCATGCAACTGGCCCACGGCACCTACTCCGCGTCGGATCTCGCGGCCGCCATCGGCGGCCGTCAGGTTGCGGGCGCGCTGTCGCGCCGCCTCGGCCGCGTGTCGATCGACTCGCGTTCCATCGCTCCCGGCGATCTGTTCTTCGCCATCGTCGCCGCGCGTGATGGCCACGACTTCGTGCCGGCGGCGCTGGCGCAGGGCGCCGCCGGTGTCGTCGTCCAGCGTGCCGTCGAGGTGCCGGCCGACGCCGCCGCGGTGGTGGTCGAAGTGCCCGACACGCTCACGGCCCTGCAGTCGCTCGGTCGGGCGGTGCGCCGCGCGTCGGGCGCGCGTGTGGTCGCGATCACGGGCAGCGCCGGCAAGACCACGACCAAAGACGCGATTGCCGCCGTCGCCGGCACGAAATACCGCGTGGTGAAGAACCGCGGCAACCTCAACAACCACCTCGGTCTGCCGCTCTCGCTGGTCGAGATGCGCGAGGCGCCGGAGGTGGCGGTGATGGAGCTCGGCATGAACCACGCGGGCGAGATCCGCGTGCTGGTGGGCCTGGCCGAGCCCGACATCCGCGTCTGGACCAACGTCGGCGACGCGCACATCGGCTACTTCGGCTCGCGCGAGGCGATTGCCGACGCCAAAGCCGAGATTCTCGAGCAGGCGTCGCCCGCCACGGTGCTCGTCTGCAACGCCGACGATCCGCTGGTCATGGCGCGCGTCGCCTCGTTTCCCGGGCGCATCGTCACCTTCGGCGTCTCGCCCGTCGCCGACGTCCGGGCCGTGGACATCGACGACCGCGGCATCGGCGGCACCACCGCCACCGTGCGGACGGCGGCCGGCGACATGGCGCTCGCGATCGCCCTTCCCGGCCATGGGCACCTGCTCAATGCGCTGGCGGCCACCTCGGTCGGCCTCGAGCTCGGGATCGAGCAGCACGCGATCGCGCGAGCCCTGGCGACGGTGGTGCCGGGCGACCACCGCGGTGTCACGCTCACCACGCCGTCCGGCGCCACGATTCTCGACGACAGCTACAACTCCAGCCCGGCGGCGCTCACGCGCGCCCTCGACGCGCTCGGCGCCAGCCATCCGACCGGCCGCCGCATCGCCGTGCTCGGCGAGATGCTGGAACTGGGCGACGAAACCGTGCCGCTCCACGAGGCGTGCGGCCGCCACGCGGTGGCTGCCGGCGTGCAGCGCCTGGTGACCGTCGGCGGCGAGCCGGCGCGCCGCCTGGGCGGCGCCGCGATCGTGGCCGGCCTGCCCGCCTCACAGGTGACCCACGCCGCGACCAGCGACGAAGCGGCCGCGCTGGTCGCGCGCGATCTCGGCGCCGGCGATCTCGTGCTCGTGAAGGGGTCGCGCGGCATCCGGACCGACGCGGTGGTCGCGCGGCTCATGACGGGGGGGGCGTGATGCTGTATCACCTCCTGTTCCCGCTGGCGCCGCAGTTCGGCGTGCTGAACGTCACCCGCTACATCACGTTCCGCACCGCCGTCGCCAGCATCTCGGCGCTGGTCATCTCGCTGGTGCTCGGTCCGTGGCTGATTCGACGGCTGCGCGACTTCCAGGTCGGACAGGTGATCCGTCAGGAAGGCCCGCAGTCGCATCGTGCCAAGGCCGGCACGCCGACGATGGGCGGTCTGCTGATCCTGACGGCGTCGCTCGTGCCGACGCTGCTGTGGGCCGATCTGACCAACGTCTTCATCTGGATCGCCGTGCTCTCGACGGCCGCCTTCGGCGCCATCGGCTTCCTCGACGACTACCTCAAGATCACGCGCCGGTCCTCGGGCGGGCTCGCGGCCCGCTACAAGCTGGGGCTGCAGCTGCTGGTGGCGGGCCTGGTCGGCGTGACGCTCCTGTACCTGGCGTCGCACAACCAGTACACGACGCGGCTCATCTTCCCTTTCTTCAAGCAGCTCATTCCGGATCTCGGCTGGGGCTACGTGCCGTTCGCGATGCTGCTGCTGACCGGCGCCTCGAACGCGGTCAACCTGACCGACGGGCTCGACGGGCTCGCCATCAGCACGTTCGCGGTGGCGGCCGCCTGCTTCACGGCGCTGGCCTACGTGACGGGCCACGCCGTCTTCGCCGAATACCTGCTGCTGGTGCGGATTCCGGCCACGGCGGAACTCACGGTGTTCTGCGGCGCGCTGGTCGGGGCCGCCCTGGGCTTCCTCTGGTACAACTGCTATCCCGCCGAGATCTTCATGGGCGACGTGGGCTCGCTGGCGCTCGGCGGCGCCCTCGGCACCGTCGCCATCCTCATCAAGCAGGAGATCCTCCTCGGCATCGTCGGCGGCGTCTTCGTGATGGAAGCCGTCTCGGTCATTCTGCAGGTCGGCTCGTTCAAGCTGACCGGCAAGCGCATCTTCCGGATGGCGCCGCTGCATCACCACTTCGAGCTGCTCGGGTGGAGCGAGCCGAAGGTCATCACCCGGTTCCTGATCCTGGGCATCCTCTTCGCCCTGCTCAGCCTCACCACGTTGAAGCTCCGATGATGGCGGCCACCACCTCTCTCGGGCCCCGTGAAACGGCATTCCAGGTGCGCGGCCAGCGCGTGCTCGTCGTCGGCGCGGCCCGCAGCGGTCTGGCCGCCGCGGAGCTGCTGGTGTCGCGCGGCGCCCACGTCACGCTGACCGATCGCGCGGCGACGATTCCCGGCGAAGACCGCCTGCGCGCCCTGGGCGTGGCGCTCGACCTCGGCGGCCACGACGCCGCGCTCTTCACCGGCGCCGATCTCATCGTCACCAGTCCGGGCGTGCCGCCGGGGCTCGAGCCACTGGCGGCCGCGCGAGGTGCCGGCGTGCCGGTCATCGGCGAACTCGAGCTGGCGTCGCGATGGCTGGTGGGAAGGCTGATTGCCATCACCGGCACCAAGGGCAAGTCCACCACCACGACGCTGGTGGGCCGCATGCTCGAGGCCTCGGGCCGGCGCGTGCTGGTCGGCGGCAACATCGGCGTGCCGCTCAGCGCGCACGTCGATCTGTCCACCGCCGAGACGCTGCACGTCGTCGAGGCCAGCAGCTTCCAGCTCGAAGCGACCGACACCTTCCATCCGTCGATCGCGGCGCTGCTGAACCTGTCGGCCGATCACCTGGATCGTCATCCCGACGAGGCCTCGTACGCGGCCGCCAAGGCGCGGATCTTCGCCGTCCAGACCGCCGCCGACTGGCGCGTCGTGAACGCCGATCAGCCGGCGACGATCGCGCTGGCCCGCGGCGGCGCCGCGCGCGAACTGCGCTACTCGTCCACGCAGACGCTCGACCACGGCGTCTCGGTGCGCGACGGCGTGGTGTGGCACCGCTCCGGCGACAGGGAAACGGCGCTGGCGCCGCTTGGCGCGGTGCGGCTGCCGGGCCGGCACATGACATCGAACGTGGTGGCCGCGTGCGCCATCAGCGCCCTGGCCGGAGCCACGCCGACCGGCATGACCACGGCGCTCGAGTCGTTCGCCGGTCTCGAGCACGTGCTGGAACTGGTGGCCGAGATCGACGGCGTGCGTTACGTGAACGACTCGAAGGCCACCAACATCGATGCCGCCGGGCGTGCCATCGAGAGCTTCGACGACGTGGTCGCGATCGTCGGCGGCAAGTACAAGGGCGGCCGCTTCGAAGACCTCATCGCGCCGCTGTCATCGCGTGGCCGCGCGGTGGTGGCGATTGGCGAGGCCCGTCCACTCGTGCAGGCGGCACTGTCGCCGGTGCTGCCGGTGGTGGAGGCCGCCTCGATGGCGGAGGCGGTGACCAAAGCTCGCGAACTGGCGTCGCCCGGCAGCGTGGTGCTGCTGGCGCCAGCCTGTTCGAGTTTCGACATGTTCGAGGACTACGCGGCCCGTGGCCGTGCGTTCAAGGAGGCGGTGCGGGCGATCACGACTGGGGGCTAGGGGCTGGGGGCTGGGGCGTACCGGCGTCCCGCTGCCAGGAACCGCGCCAGGAAGAACGGCGGTTCAGAAGGCGGAGAAGCGAGAGGTGAGCAGTCATCAGCCGGGTGGTGGCGATTGGGAGCTGGCCGCTGGGAGCGCAGGCCGTCCTGGCCTGCGAGGCTGGTGTCCCAGTCCCCCATCTGGCTGATGACTGCTGACCGCTCGCGACCCATACGGTTCGCCTAAGCGGCCGGGCGCACATAACGCGTCCGGACACATGTTTCGGATCGAGTCCCCCGGCACTTTAGGGGGTGGTTTTCCCTAAGGGCATTCGCCCTCAGGAGCGGGAGAGTATGGCGCGGAAACTTCAGTCTGACAAGTGGCTGTTCCTGGCGACGCTGGCGCTGGTCTGCGTCAGTGTCGTCATGGTCTACAGCGCGTCGGCGGTCATCGCCCCCGACCGCTACCGCGTGCAGCCGTACCACTTCGTCACCCGCCAGGCCATGTGGGCCCTGCTGGGCCTGGCCGTGCTGTCGATCGTCATGCGGATCGACTACCGCACCTATCGCAACGACCAGGTGATCTGGGGCTTCGTCGGCCTGGTGGCGTTCATGCTCGTGGCCGTGCTCTTCGCGCGTCCGATCAACGGCTCGCGGCGGTGGTTCGGCGTGGGCGGATTCGGGATCCAGCCCTCGGAGCTCGCCAAGGTCGCCGCCGTGCTCTTCACCGCGCTCATCCTCGATCGCCGCATGCACCGCATCGACGACTTGAAATACGCGCTGCTGCCGATCGCTCTGGTCGTCGGTTGCCTGGGGCTGCTCATCTTCGTCGAGCCCGACCTGGGCACGGCGGTGGCGATGCTGCTCGTGGTCGGGGTGATGGTACTGGCCGCCGGCCTGCACTACGGCTATGTCGCGGCGGCGGGTCTGCTGGCCGCGGTGCTCGGCGCCGGCGCCGTGCTGGCAGAGCCGTATCGCTGGCGCCGGATCACGTCTTTCCTCGACCCGTGGGCCGACCCCAACGGCGGCGGCTATCAGATCATCCAGTCGCTCATCGCCGTGGGCAGCGGCGGCTGGTTCGGACGCGGGCTGATGGGCGGTCTCCAGAAGCTCTTCTTCCTGCCCGAGCCGCACACCGACTTCATCTTCGCGGTCATCGCCGAAGAGATGGGTCTCATCGGCGCCACCTTCGTGGTGGCCTGCTTCTGCGTGATTGCCTGGCGCGGACTGCGGGCCGCCGTCGCGGCCCCCGATCGCTTCGGCGCGTTCCTGGCACTCGGCATCACGGCGATGGTGGTGGCCCAGGCCATGATCAACCTGAGCGTGGTGCTCGGCCTGCTGCCCACCAAGGGCATCTCACTGCCGCTGGTCAGCAACGGCGGGTCGTCGCTGCTGGTCAACCTGGCGGCGATCGGCGTGCTGATGAACATCTCGCAGCACGGAGTGCACGACAGCGCCGCGATGGAGCCGGGAGCCGCGTGATCCGTGCGAATCCTCTTCGCGGGCGGCGGCACCGGGGGCCATCTGTACCCCGGCATCGCGGTGGCCGAGGAGCTGCTCGTTCGCGATCCGGCGACCGTGGTGTCGTTTGTCGGCACCGCGCGCGGGCTGGAGAGTCGGGCCGTGCCGGCGCGCGGCCTGCCGCTCGACCTCATCCGCAGTGCCGGATTGAAGGGGAAGTCGTTCTCCGCGCTGCTGCGTGGACTGGCGCTGCTGCCGCTCTCGGCGCTCGATGCGTGGCGCGTGCTCTCGACGCGCCGGCCGGATGTGGTAGTCGGCGTCGGCGGCTACAGCTCCGGTCCCGTGCTGCTGCTGGCGGCGCTGCGCGGCGTGCCGACGCTGCTCATGGAGCAGAACACCGCACCCGGCTTCACGAACCGGCGGCTCGCCCCGTTCGTGCGCGCGGCCGCGCTCAGTTACGAAGAGACGCTGCAGTACTTCCCGGACAAGGGCCTGGTCACGGGCAATCCGGTGCGCAGGGAATTCCTGCAGGGCCTGGAGGCCGGAGATGACGGGGCCCGGAACGCCGGCGAGGTGCACGTGCTGATCGTGGGCGGATCCCAGGGCGCGCGCGCCATCAACGAGGCGATGATCGCGGCGGCGCCGCTGCTGGCCGGGCGCCGGCTGGCGCTGACGCATCAGACGGGCGATCGTGATCTGACGCGGGTGCGTGAGGGCTACGCGGCGGCGGGTGTGACGGCCACCGTCGAGCCGTTCTTCCACGACATGAACGCGCGGATGCGCGCCGCCGACGTGCTGGTGGCGCGCGCCGGCGCTTCGACGCTGGCCGAGCTCACCGTGCTGGGCCGGGCGTCGGTGCTGGTGCCGCTGCCGACCGCCGCCGACGATCACCAGCGCAAGAACGCGCGCGTGCTGGCGGCAGCCGGCGCCGCCGAGGTAGTCGAGGAGCGCGACCTGACAGGCGAGCGGCTGGCCGCCACCCTGACCGCGCTGGCAGTCGATCCGGCCCGGCGCCGCCTGATGGCCAGACAGGCCCGCCGGCTCGGACGTCCCGACGCCGCGGCCCGGGTGGCCGATCGCATCATCGCGCTGGCGGGGGGGCACTGACATGGTGCTCGGACGCACGCGCCGCGTGCACTTTGTCGGCATCGGCGGCATCGGCATGAGCGGCATCGCCGAACTGCTGGTCAACCTCGGATACGAGGTGTCGGGCTCCGACCAGGCCGCCTCGGCGGCGCTCGAACGCCTGACCTCGATGGGGGTAGCGACGGCGGTGGGCCACGCGGCGGCCAATGTCGGTCCGGCCGATGTCGTCGTCTTCTCGTCGGCGATCCGGCCCGACAACGTCGAGATCCTCGACGCCAGAAGCCGCGCCATCCCGGTCGTGTCGCGCGCCGAGATGCTGGCCGAACTGATGCGGCTGCGCATCGGCATCGCCGTGGCCGGCGCGCACGGCAAGACCTCCACCACGTCGATGATCGCGCTCGTGCTCGAGCGGGCCGGGCTCGATCCGACCGCCGTTATCGGCGGCCGCCTGCGCGCCTTCGGCAGCAACGCCCGCCTCGGCAACGGCCAGCACATGGTGGTCGAAGCCGACGAGAGCGACCGCTCGTTCCTGAAGCTTTCGCCGACGGTGGCCGTCATCACCAACATCGACCGTGAGCACATGGAGGCCTACGGCAGCTTCGACGATCTGCAGCAGGCGTTCGTGGATTTCGCCAACAAGGTGCCGTTCTACGGCGCGGTCGTCGCCTGCGCCGACGACACCGAGCTGGCCCGCATCCTGCCGCGGCTCACCCGCCGCGCGACCACCTACGGCATCGAGGCGCCGGACGTCACCGTGGGCGCCATCGACGTCGCGCTCGAGGGATTCGGCAGCACCTGCACCGTGGTGCATCGCGACCCGCACGATCGGCAGGCGCCGGCGGTGCCGCTCGGACGGCTGCGCCTGCAGGTGCCCGGCCGCCATTCGGTGCTGAACGCCTTGGCGGCCGTGGCCGTCGGCCTCGAACTGGGCGTGCCCTACGACGTGGTCGCCAGCGCCCTCGAGGAGTTCATGGGCGCCGAACGCCGTTTCGAAATCCGCGGCGTGGTGGGCGGCATCACCGTGGTGGACGACTACGGCCACCACCCGACCGAGATCACGGCGGTGCTCGCCGCCGCCCGCGCGGCCGCGCCGGCGCGCGTCATCGTAGCGTTCCAGCCGCACCGCTACTCGCGCACCGCACAGCTGATGCCCGACTTCGCGGCCGCGCTGGCCACCGCCGACGAGGTCGTGCTGACCGACATCTACGCGGCCAGTGAAGCGCCGATTCCCGGGGTGACCGTCGAAGCGCTGGCCGACGCCGTGAGCCGCCGGCGTGCCACCCCGGTCACGGTGGTGAAGACCCTGGCCGCCATTCCCGCGGCGGTCGCCGATCTGGCGCGCGCCGGCGACCTCGTCATCACGCTCGGCGCCGGCTCGATCGGCAGCGTGCCGGCCGCGCTCATGCGCGAACTCGAGCGCCGCCATGCCACGGAGGCACAGTCGTGAAGCCCGGACTGCCCGCTCCCGCCGACAAGCGGTTCCGCCGCGCCCAGGTGCGCCCGACCGGCCGCCGCGGCCTCCTGTGGCGCCGCGCGGTGCTGGCCGCCAGGTCGATCGCGATGCTGCTGGTGGCCGGGCTCGCCGTCTGGCGCGTCGTGACGCTGGTGACCGAGTCGCCGACGTTCCAGGTGGCCAACATCACCCTGCACGGCACCGATCGCCTGTCGCGCGGCGAAGCCATGGCGCTCATCGGCGACCTGCGGGGCCAGAACATCCTCGCCATCAGCCTCGACGACTGGCGGGAGCGGCTGCTGACCTCTCCGTGGGTCGAGGACGCGGTCGTGCGCCGGGTGCTGCCGAACACGCTCGACGTGGTGGTGCGCGAGCGCACGCCGATGGGCATCGCCCGCATCGGCCGCGACCTCTATCTGGTGGACCAGTACGGCACCGTCATCGACCAGTACGGTCCCACCTACGCCGACCTCGACCTGCCGGTCATCGACGGCCTGGCGCAGCCGCCCCGCGAGGGGCCGCCGGTGGTCGACGAAGGCCGCACCGCGCTGGTCGCACGCCTGCTGGCCGACGTCTCGGCCCACGAGCAGATTGCGTCCCGGGTGTCGCAGATCGACGTCCGCGACGCCCGCGACGCCGTCGTGCTGCTCGACGGCGACACCGTGATGCTGCGGCTGGGCGATCGCGATTTCGCCGCGCGCCTTCAGGACTACCTGGATGTGGCGACGGCGTTGAAGGACCGGATGTCGGCCATCGACACGGTTGACCTGCGGTTCGGTGAACGGATGTACGTGCGCCCCGGACGTGACGATCACGCCGCGGCGCTGCCCGCATCACGCGATGCGGTTGGACGGGCGGGAGGACAGTAGTGGCACGAAGCGAGCGGTACATCGTGGGTCTCGACATCGGCACCTCGAAGGTGTGCACGGTGGTGGGCGAGGTGTCCGATGACGGCAGCCTCGACGTCATCGGCATCGGCGTGGCCGAGTCGAAGGGCCTCAAGCGCGGCGTCGTCGTCAACCTCGAAGCCGCCGTCGACTCGATCAAGAAGTCGGTCGAGGAAGCGGAGCTGATGGCCGGGGTCGAGATCGACGCCGCACATCTGGCCATCAGCGGCCCCCATATCAAGGGCTTCAACAGCCGTGGCGTCGTGGCGGTGGCCGGCAAGAATCGCGAGATCACGCGCGAGGACGTGCGCCGGGCGCTCGATGCCGCGCGTGCGGTGTCGCTGCCGGCCGGCCGCGAGGTGCTGCACGTGCTGCCGCAGGACTTCGTGGTGGACGACCAGGACGGCATCGGCGCCCCGGTGGGCATGACCGGCACCCGTCTGGAAGTCAACGTCCACATCGTGACAGGCGCCACCACCTCCACGCAGAACCTGGTGTCGTGCGTGAACCGCGCCGGCATCGAGGTGAAGGATATGGTGATCGGCCAGCTGGCGGCGGCCGAAGCCGTGCTGACCCCCGACGAACGCGAGCTCGGCGTGGCGCTGCTCGACATCGGCGGCGGCACCGCCGACCTCGCCATCTTCGAGCGCGGCGCCCTGTGGCACACCGCCGTCATCGGCGTCGGCGGCGACCATTTCACCAACGACATCGCCGTCGGCTTGCGCACGCCGATTCCCGAGGCCGAGAAGGTCAAGCGCCGCTCCGGCTGCGCGCTGTCGGGCATGGTGGACGAAGACGAGACCATCGAGGTGGCCAGCGTCGGCGGCCGCCGGCCGCGCGTGATGGCGCGCCGCATCCTGTCGGACATCCTGCAGCCGCGCGCCGAAGAGCTGTTCCACCTGGCGTGGGACGAGATCAGCAAGGCCGGCTACGAGAAGTCGCTCAATTCCGGGCTGGTGCTCACCGGCGGCGGCGCCGTCCTCGACGGGCTGTCCGAGATCGCCGAGCAGATCTTCGATCTGCCGATGCGACGGGGCGTGCCCGTCGGCGTCGGCGGGCTCGCCGATCACCTGAGCAATCCCGCATGTGCGTCGGCGCTGGGCCTCGTGTTGTACGCCCATCGCCATCGCCAGCACGAATCCGCGGGCGTCGGCGGCGGCGCCCTTACCCGCATGGTCAGCCGGCTGCGAACCGTATTCAAGGAGTTCTTCTGATGGACGGATGGTTGAAACCTCAGGCCCACGTGGCCGACGTGCAGGACGCGCTTCGCCTCACGCTCGATGAGGAGCTTCGCAGCGGCGCGCGGATCAAGGTGGTGGGCGTCGGCGGCGGCGGCGGCAACGCCGTGTCGCGGATGGTGCAGGCGGGGCTGTCGGGCGTCGAGTTCATGGTCGCCAACACCGACGCGCAGGCCCTGCGCTCGAACCCGGCGCCGGTCAAGATCCAGATCGGCAGCAAGCTCACCAAGGGACTCGGCGCCGGCGCCGATCCGAACGTCGGCCGTCAGGCCGCCCTCGAAGATACCGACGCGCTCATCGCGGCGCTGAGCGGTGCCGACATGGTGTTTGTCACGACCGGACTCGGCGGCGGCACGGGCACTGGCGCGGCGCCCGTGATTGCCAGCCTGGCCACCGAGCTGGGGGCGCTCACGATTGCGGTCGTGACCAAGCCCTTCAAGTTCGAGGGGAAGAAGCGGCTCACCCAGGCGGCGCACGGCCTCGAGGCCCTGCGCGAAGCGGTCGACACCGTCATCACGATTCCCAACGAGCGTCTGCTGTCGGTCATCGACCGGCAGACCTCGATGCTTGATGCGTTCGTGACCGCTGACGACGTGTTGCGGCAGGCGATTCAGGGCATCTCGGACCTGATCCTCGTGCCCGGCATCATCAACC
>JANNIB010000131.1:0-1789 GCA_031404695.1 Acidobacteriota bacterium | reverse complement strand
GGATGATGCCCTTCATCGCGTGGCCGTCTCCTCGAGGCCCAGCCGCTGGCGATCGTAGGTCTCGCGGGTGACCGCCGCGCACCAGCCGCGATTGGCCAGATACCAGGCGACGGTCTCGTCGATGCCCTGTTCGAAGGTGCGGGCGGGACGGAAGCCGAGTTCGCGCAGGATCTTCGCGGCATCGATGGCGTAGCGACGGTCGTGCCCGGGACGATCGGCCACGAACGTCTTGAGGTCCTGGTAGCGCGTCACCCCGGCGGCCTGCAGTTTCGCATTGGCAGCGGCCGGCGCCTGGCGTTCGAGCGCATCGCAGAGCGCATCCACCATCTGCAGGTTGGTGCGCTCGGCGTTGCCGCCGACGTTGTACTTCTCGCCGGGCACGCCGGCCTCGAGCACGCGCAGGATGGCGTCGCAATGGTCGGCGACGTGCAGCCAGTCGCGGCGGTTCTGGCCGTCGCCGTAAATCGGCAGCCGCTGGCCGTCGAGCGCGTTCATGAGCATCAGCGGCACGAGCTTCTCGGGGAACTGGTAGGGCCCGTAGTTGTTCGAGCAGTTCGTGAGCAGTGTCGGCAGGCCGTAGGTCTCGTGATAGGCACGCACCAGATGATCCGCCGAGGCCTTACTGGCCGAATACGGCGAGTTCGGGGCATAGGGCGTCGTCTCCGTGAACGCGCCCTCGGGCCCGAGCGATCCGTAGACCTCGTCGGTCGAGACGTGCAGGAAGCGGAAGGTCGCCTTCCCCTCTGCGGTCGCACTCTGCAGAAACGCGCGGGCCGCCTCGAGCAGTTCGAAGGTGCCGCAGATATTGGTGCGTACGAACGCGCCGGGGCCATCGATCGAGCGATCGACGTGGCTTTCAGCCGCAAAGTTCACGATCGCTGTCGGCTGGGCCTCATGCACCACCGCCCGGACGTCGGCCCGTTCAGCGATGTCGCCCTTCACGAAGCGCACGCGGTCGCCGTCGATGAGTCCGTCGAGGCTCTCCAGGTGCCCGGCATACGTCAGCGCGTCGAAGACGACCAGACGGGCGGCACCCAGCGCGTGGGCCCGCCGCACGAAGTTGCTGCCGATGAATCCGGCGCCGCCGGTAACGATCCAGGTGTGCATCGAAGCGAAGGGAGGGCCGCAGGTAACGGGCAATCCGGCACGATTATCACCCGTTTCAGCCTAGAGCTGCGACCGGATGGCCCACAAGTCCGGAAACGCCGGCGAGATGGTGCTGCGCAGGTAAGCGGCGCCAGACGAGCCGCCGGTGCCGGGCTGCACGCCGATGGTGCGCTCGACCATCTTCACGTGCCGGTAGCGCCATTCCTGCACGCCCTCGTCGAGATCGACCAGCCGTTCGCAGATCGAGGCGTTCTTGGGGTCGGTCTTGTAGACGCGCACCAGCACGTCCTGCAACGCTGGCGACGGCACGATTGGCTCAGTGGGTTCGGCCGACAGCACCTCGGCCGGCACCGGATAGCCCTCGCGTTCGAGATAGGCGAGGAAGCTGGTCCAGATCGACGGCTCGCGCAGCCGGATGACCAGCGCCTCGCGGGCGCGGCTGCCGGCGGGAAAACGCGCGAGCGCCTCCGATGAACGTCGGCCCAGCACGAACTCCAGCTGGCGGAACTGATCCGACTGGAAGCCGCTCGCCTGCTCGAGGCGCTGGCGGAACGACTGGAACTCGAGCGGCGTCATCGTCTCGAGGATGTCGAGTTGCGCCACCAGCACCTTCAGGATGGTGAGCACGCGCTTGAGCGTGTGCTGCGCACGGTGCGCGTCGTTCACGTCGAGCAGCGCGCGC
>JANNIB010000130.1:0-6355 GCA_031404695.1 Acidobacteriota bacterium | reverse complement strand
ACGCCGCCGGGCTCGGGCACGTGTTCCAGGTGATTCGCAATCACCTGACCGGGCGGCCCACGCACCCTTACAACATCCACCAGATCCTGACCAAGCATCAGCATCTGGACCCTGGCTACGACCTGGTGCCCGCGTAGGCACGGGGCGCGGCCAGTGGCCGCGGGGCTCGAAGGTCGCGCCGCGGCTGCGACACCGCCGCTCAGGACATGGCGACCGCGCAGCGAATCGCGTACGCGACCTCCCGGCCGCGCACACCGCCGTGGCTGCCAATGAACGGTGTCGCCTCGAGGTTGAAGAACTTGCCGGCGCTGAAGGCGTAGGTGCCACCGGTGGCCAGCAGAGCGCCGTCGATGGTCTCGCCGGGCTCCATCTTCTGCGCGCCGTTGCGGCCGAGGCCGCCGAACTTGTCGTTCTTGTCGCCGAGTGCCGCAGCCTGGTCGCCGCTGAGGCGCGATGCCAGCGGATAGGCGATACCCACCGCTTTGTCATTCGCGGTGTGCGTGACCAGGATGGGGCCACGGACGCGTCCGTCGTCGACGACGCCGCGGAAGAAGCCGGTCCTCTGCTTCGAGAATCCGTTGTGGGAGAATGCCGTCTGCAGCAACGACATGCTGCGGATGCGGTCGGTCGTCGACGCCGCGGCCGCGGCCGTCACGACGCGTCCGCCGAAACTGTGCCCGACGAGGTGGACGCGCGTCACCGAGGGCGCGAGCGCGTCGATCAACGGCGCGACGCCGTTCTTGCCCACAGTGCCGGCCCGGGCCTTCATCTCGAAATAGGTCGTGTAGTTCAGCACGTTCATCGCGGCGCCGAGGAACCCCAGGACCTTCTGCTTGAAACCGGCCGCGCCGCCGGCGTCTACCGTGGGTGCTGCACCGGTGGGCAGTGCCGTAGCGCCTGCCGCCGGCGCGAGTTGCGAGTCCAGGTCCTGGTCCGGGATCTGGAGCCTGTTCATGATGTCGTCGCCGTCGTCCTTGAAAAACCTGGTCGAGGCGTCCTCGCGGTTGGCCGCCGACGGATCCAGCAGTCCGCGAAGCTCGGCGACGAACTCGCGTCGCGCGCTGGCCTTGTCCTCGAGGTCCGGCAGGAGCGCTCGAGCCCGGCGCAGGCGCTCGATCTCTGGCTGCTCGGCGAAGAAATCCTCCATCGTGCTCAGCTTCGCCTCGACCGCGACCAGCGAAGCCGGATCGGTGACGCCGGCGCCGCCAAGGCTGGCGCCGCCGCCACCAGCGCTGGCCTGTTCCGACGCCGCGACGAGCTCGTCGAACTTCTTCGACGGCCAGATCACGCCGATGATCGCCAGCGAGCGGCCGGCGAGGTCGACCGCCGTGCCGACGCCCATGAAGTTGGTGAAGAGTTCGGAGTAGAGCGCCTCAGCTTCGTCCTTGTCGTTGTTCCAGCCGTGGGATACCACGAACAGATCGGTCACACCAGCTGGCAGCGACGGCGACGGGCTCGTGCGCTTGCCCTTCTTGTCGAACTCCGCGACGAAATAGGGGATTCCAGCGATTGCGTTCATGACTGTCTCCGTCCGTTGTGGCTCACACCGATTGGATGGCGCGCATCAGGTCGACGAGGCCAGCGCCTTGGAAGTAGCGATCCCGCCGCAAGTCGGTGGCGGTCGACAGGAAAATGCTCCTGACACGCTCCGGCCTGCCGATGAACTCGGCCCGCACCGAGAGGAACGCAGCGATGACACCGCTGACGTGCGGCGCTGCCATGCTCGTCCCGCTCGTCTCGACGTAGTCGCAGGGTCTTCCCTTGGCGCCTTCCTGCTTCAGGGTGCCAGCCGCGCAGGAGATGATCTTCTCGCCCGGCGCCACGAGATCCGGCTTGAGCCGGCCATCACCGGTAGGGCCCTTCGACGAGAAGTACGACACGCCGTAGACGTGCGGCATGTCGCGATGCGTCGCCCCGACCGTGATGGCGAGGTCCGCATTTCCCGGATCGTTGATGGTCAGCGCCATGCCGGCCGACGACGCGCCGATGCTCGTCGACAGGCTGCCGTAGCCGGTGTTGCCGGCCGCCACGACCACCACCACTCCCGATTTGACCAACCGATCGACTTCGACGCACAGCGGACTCTGGCCGCACGCGAACCACTCGGGCTCGAAGTTGTAGCCGAGGCTCATGTTGACGCCGTGAATGACCAGGCGGCTTCCGTAGCTGTTCTTCTCCTGCACGTGCGCAATCGCCGCGATCAGGTTGCTGACCGAGCCCTTGCCGTCTTCGTCGAGCACCCGCAGGCTCACCAGCTTGCAACGCGGGGCCATGCCGGCGGCCCCCTCGAGCCGCTTCTCCTGCAGGTCGACATCGCCCTTCTCGTTCACCATGCGTGAGATCGCGATGGGACGCTGGTCGACGGGAGCGTCGGGTGCGACGCGCCACTCGCCGGCGATGATGCCCGCCACGTGCGTGCCGTGGCCGTTGAGGTCGTCGAAGGGCCCGGCGCCCTCGACCGTGAAGTCCTTGTGCAGGTGCGACGTCGGATCGATGTTGCCGTACTTGCGGAAATGCTCGTGCTCGTGGTCGATCCCCGAATCCATGACCGCCCACGTGATGCCAGTGCCCAGCGCCGAGAACGAATTCTGCGCGGCATCGGCCTTCACGGTGGCGATCGAGCGGTAGATGCACGCGGAGACTTCGAAGTCCGGCCAGACATGGTAGATGGCGCGACACTTCCGCGCCTCGACCTCCGTCTTGAGCGCCGGGTTCGCGGTCATGCTCTCGCGCCTCTTGGCTTCGGCCTGGGCCCAGATCGCATCGAGTTCTACGAGCTTCTGGATGGCGCGCCCTTCGAGTCGGGCGAAGATGTACTGGCTGGTGGGGTTGTCCTTCTCCCAGTGGATGTCCTGGCCGTCGTCGACGACGCCGGCTTCCTGCTTCGCTCGATCGAGATTGTCGAGCACCCACTCCCGCGCGGTCTGACGGCCCCCGGGATAGTCGAGATTGAGGTCGATGATGATCTCGAATCGTGTCGGGCCGATCTGAAGGATCGGCCGCGGGTCCAGGCGCTTGTTCGCGGACGAAACACGCCGTGCCACGCCGGCGTCGAGCGCCGCGAAGCCGTAGCTGTGGCCACTCAGCGGTGGCGGGATCGTCGGCTCCTCGACGGCGCGCTGGAGCGAGTCGCGGCGTCGCGCTAATCGCGGTTGGATCGACGGCGCGACCTGCGACACCTGCTTGTCGATCACGGTGAGCGTCTTCTTCGCGGCGTCGGTCGCGAGCCGTTGCACCGCCTGCCACGCGCCGTCGAGGCCACCCGGAAACGCCTCGTTGTACTGGATGGCGGTGTTGAACCCAGACGCGTCGGGATGGTCCTTCAGGATCTCGGCGATGCGCGCGAAGTCCTCCCGCATTTGTTCCAGCAGGGGAATGGCGATGACCGTCTTGTCGAGCACCAGTGGGTCGAAGGGCTTGACCCTGGGCTGTTCCTCCGGCGGCAGGCTGGACGTCGGCATGCGTGTGACCTCAGATTCGCGGGGGCTTACGCGCGGGCAACCCGCCCCTCTCGTGGTATTGGACGGACGTCATTCCGGTTTTTCGGCCGGCGTCACTTTCCCGGGCGTCAGCCTCTCGATGATGGCCAGCAGCGATGCCTGCACCTCCGCGTCTTTGAGTTGCGCCACCGCGATGCGCGCGTCCTTCAACGTGATGTCGAGCTTCCACCCAGCCGCGCCCTCGTCTTCCACTTTCGCCGCCAGTTCCTCGGTCTTGGCCACGTCTCCCGCCCGGAACGCCGCCCCGAGCAGCGTCGCCCGCATCCAGTCGTCGCCGTCCCCGCGCTTCATCGCCCGCTCACACGCTGCCACGACGAACTGATCGATGACCGCGGCTCGCTCGGCATCACCCGCAGCGCCCCGTGCCCGCAGCAACGCCGGCAGGTTGTTGGAGCAGTAATATCGGTTGTAGTCGAGTTCCATGCCCAGTGTGTACTGCTCGATGGCGCGGTTGAGGTAGCGGCGCTCGTCGGAAGATGGCGCGGTCACGTCGGCCGCCCGCCGAGCCTCGAGGGCAGCACGCCACAGCCTCTTGTAGCGCCCGCCAATAAGACCGCGCCGTTCCGGCGTGTCGCCGTGCTCCTGGATGAGCCGCTCCAGGCCGGTGATGACTTCGAGCGTCTCCCCGGTCTCAGCCCGGGCCAGCAGCAGTTGCTCCTGCACGAACGGGATCCGCGCCGTCGCCCGCGGCAACTGCGCCACGAAGCTCACCACTGCGGGCCATCCCGCATAGTCGCGGATCAGCACCAGCAGCTCGGACGCGATCTCGGGAATGGCCAGGGCGCCGGGGCCGAGCTGGTCGAGGAGCGCGCGGACGCGAGTCGTGCGGTCGGCGACCGGCGCCATCCGAACAGCCCGCATCCTGGCTTGGAGTGCGCTCAACTCCTCCACCTGATCGCGCATCTGAGCGGCGTCGGCACCCGCCGCCGGCACGACGAACTCGTGCCATGGCGACCGCGAGTCGCGCATGTGTTCGATGCCGGCCTTGAGCTTCGTGCGTGCTGTGGCGGCCTGGTCCTCGGGGATGTCGCCGTCGGTGATCGCGTATCGCACCGTCCGGAACTGCTCGATGTCGAAGAGCTGCTTCGACCACGAGGCGGCCACCAGTACGCAGCCGGTCGACTGCGCGACGTGACGGAGGCCGACCTCGTAGTAGACGTTCCCATTGGGCAGCGTTACGTCGGCGATCACCAGGTGCGCCTGGGCCAGCCGCAGCAGCATGTCCTTCACAATCACGGAGCCGGTCTCGGCATCGGCCCGCACCGGGAGGTAGTTCAGCTCCACGAGCACCGGCCGCAAGACGGCGTCCCAGAGTCGATCGCAGTCCCAGTCGGCCGGCGCGCCAGGAAAGTGCGTGCCTTCCACCTTGCGGCGGCGGAACGGCATGACGACGAAGCAGAGCGGCCGTGGGCCTGTGACGCCGTGTGTGGGGGTTGCCATCGTCGCCTCCGGGGACTGATCGCAGCATAAGGCGAAAAAAACTTCCGCGCCAAGCATCGACACGGCCGACCGCCGTCGTGTCAGTGCCCCTGCAAGATCCAACGACGATCCAAAGGCCGGCGTCTCTTAGCGCTTCGACACTAGATCGACGTTGGTTAGCCAGCCCTTGACAGGTTCGTTACGTTTCCCGCTCGTCGTGACAAAAACGTCGCGAATGTCACGGCCTTTGGCCATTTCGTTGCGTACGTCGGCGAGCGTGGCTTGTTCGCCGACGACCGCGAAGGAACTCTCAAACATCTCTTGCAGCCCTGGCTCCGCGAACAGATCGGCGAGCGTCAGCTCGTCTAGATCTCGCCTCGTCACCCCCGCTCGAACTCGTTCGAGCATGAACTGGTCCACCATACTGCGGTGAACTACGTAGAGTGCCCGCATCTCAGCATCGACCAGCGGGACGCGGCTCTTGCCCACTCTCTTCAGATCGTCAAGGAGTCCGCCCAGCGTGACGCCGCCAGGGCCCGTGTGACCGATGTTCTTGAGGTAGACCTCCGCTACCGGGAGCATCCGCGAGGTTACCGGCACGGCGCGAGGGTCATTCAGGTTGTAGAAATACAGATCAAACTGCATAACCTTTGCGAACGGCAACCGACGAGTTCGGCTGAGTGCTGGAGTGAACTCGGCATCGCCGTTCGCCTCACGAAGCGTGGCCGGTCGAATGACTGGAAACTGCCGCATCGCGCCGGCAGCGATCTGGTCGCAGCAGGAGTTGAACCACAGTGGTTCGGCTCCGGGTGTCTTCTCGGTCCACGTCCGAAGCAACTCCCTTATCGAGTGCCGCGGAGACAGGTTGGCAAGGCCGAATAGCTCCGCGGTTCGTTCGCCTCCCTCGACAACGACGCCATGGTTTGTGATCAGCTCTCGTGCCTTCGTTTGGCGCCCTGCCTCTTGCGCATTCTTGATCTCATCGGCCTGAGCCATGGGCAGTTCAATGCGCAGGTAGGGCCACGTCGGCCACTGCTGGATTGCGCCGTCCTCGGTATCCGGCAGCACCGCGCGGAGGCTCTCGTGCAACCTCGTGGCGGCCTTGTTGACAGTCTCTTGCTCTACCTTCGGGGCAAGTGCGCCGCCAAGCCGAGGGAAGAAGGTCACATCCGTCAGCAACTGCTTCGTGAACTTCCTGAGATCGTCCAGGCTTCGCGCGTTGACGCGAAGGTCGTCGGCGAAAGGCCTCGGAACGTCGCGCCAGCACTGCAGCACGATGAGTGTGGTGGCTGGCGTGTCTGGATTGGCGGCCGCTCCGCACTCCCACATGCAGTAAGACCAGTCTTCGCCCTCGGCTGCGGTAAAGACGAGGACCAGTGCGTCAGTCTTCCAAAGGGTCTGCCGGAGCTGAGCATTCAGATTCGGGCCGAACCGTG
>JANNIB010000129.1:0-14370 GCA_031404695.1 Acidobacteriota bacterium | reverse complement strand
CTCCTGGCGTAGACATCGGCCTCGAGCTGGTGGCAGCGGCTGCACATGTCGGAGATGCGGGTGCGGGGCCCACAGGGATCGCCAGGACGTTGACGCAGAACTCCTTGTAGAGGGCCAGAATCTTGAGCGTCTCTTCCTGCGCCTCCGCCTCCGTTTCGTGGGCCGTGTGCCCTTCCTGCCAGAGGAACTCCGTCGTGCGCAGGAACGGGCGCGTGACCTTTTCCCAGCGGACGACGTTGGCCCACTGGTTGATGAGCAGCGGCAGGTCGCGCCACGACTGGATCCATTTCTGGTACATGACCCCGAACAGCGTCTCAGACGTGGGACGCACGATCAGCTTCTCTTCGAGGTCTTCGGTGCCGCCCCTGGTCACCCAGGCCACCTGTGGCGCGAAGCCTTCGACGTGCTCCGCCTCCTTCATGATGAGGCTCTCGGGAATGAAGAGCGGGAAGTAGGCGTTCACATGGCCGGTCGCCTTGAAGCGATCGTCGAGCTGCCGCTGGATGAGTTCCCAGATGGCGTAGCCGTACGGCCGGATCACCATGCAGCCCTTCACGGGCGAATAATCCGCGAGTTCGGCCTTGCGGACGACGTCGAGATACCAACGGGAGAAGTCTTCGGACTGGGGCGTGATCTCGGTGACCTGGCCGCCACCGCTTTCAGGAGTCTTGGTCATGCGCGCTCTCGGAAACGTGAACCATCCAGTGTAGATCGTCTCTGGCCGGGAAGTCCGATCGGGCATGCCCGCCGCGGCTTTCGCTGCGGTCGAGCGCCCCCCGCGCCATCAGCCACGCCACCGTGACGAGGGTGCCGACCGGGTCGCCGGTGTGGCCCGCCGTCAGGAGCGCGCGGCGCCAGCCGTCGAGCGTCACCACCGCGCGGCCCAGGCCCGCGCCGTCGCGCACCAGCCCGACATCGCGCCACATCAGCTCGCGCACGGCGCCGGTGTCCGGCATCACGGTGGCCTCGGCAGCCTGCGGCATGCGACCTCGCGGACGCAACCGCGCGATGGCGCCGGGCCGCGGCGCTTGCTGCATCGCGGCCGCCGCGCGCGCGCCGAACACCAGCCCCTCGAGCAGCGAGTTGCTGGCCAGGCGGTTGGCGCCGTGGACGCCCGTGCAGGCGACTTCGCCGGCCGCGTAGAGACCGGCAACCGAGGTCCGGCCATCGATGTCGGTCGCCACCCCGCCCATCACGTAGTGCGCCGCCGGAGACACCGGCACCGCATCGGTCGCCAGATCGAGGCCACGTTGGCGGCAGGCCTCGGCGAGCGTCGGGAAACGCCGTCGTACCCAGTCGGCGTCGAGATGCCGCAGCGACAGCGTCACCGGCGCCCCGGTGCGTGCCGCTTCTTTCACCATCGCCCGGGCCACGAGATCACGCGACGCCAGCTCCCCCGCCGGCTCGTAGCGCGTCATGAAGCGCTGCCCGTGCACGTTCAGCAGCCACGCGCCGTCGCCGCGCAGGGCTTCCGACAGCAGGAAGCGCGGGGTGTTGGGCACCGCCAGCACCGTCGGATGGAACTGCACGAACTCCATGTCGGACACGGCGGCCCCGGCGGCCCAGGCGAGCGCCACGCCGTCCCCGGTCGCGACCGCCGGGTTCGTCGTCTCGCGGAACACGCGTCCGGCGCCGCCCGTGGCCAGCAGCGTCGCGGCCGCCCGCGCGTCCACGATCCGCCCGTCGACCTCATAGTGCGCTCCGACGCAGACGCCCCGCTCGATCGTCAGCCCGACGGCCCGCGCCTCGGAGGCCACCCGCACGCCCGGTAGCGCCGACACGCGCTGCCACAACACACGGCTGATCTCGCGACCGGTGGCGTCGGTGGCGTGGAGCACGCGACGCACGGTGTGTGCGCCTTCGCGCCCGAGCGAGAAGCGGCCATCGGGCTCGCAGTCGAAGGCGGCGCCCCACGCGGCCAGTTCACGGACGTAGGCCGGGCCCTCGGTGACGAGCACGCGCACGGCCTCGTGGTCGCACAGGCCGTCGCCGGCGGCTTCGGTGTCGCGGGCATGGAGCGTCGGCGAGTCGTCGTCACCGACGGCCGCGGCAATGCCGCCCTGGGCGTAGCCGGTGTTGCTCTCGGCAGGCTCGCCGGCCTTGGTCAACACGAGCACGGTGCCATGTGACGCCAGCGCCGCGGCCGCGCGCAGCCCCGCGACGCCGCTGCCAATCACCAGGAAGTCGGCGGACTCGGGCACCGGGTGTTATCCTACCATCCGCGTTCACGCGCGCCCGCCGCCACGCCTCCGATGTCTTCCTCCTTCATCGACGTCCGCGCCACCAATGGCGCCTACCGGATCGTCGTCGAGCCCGGCGCCACCACGCGATTGCCAGCGACTCTGGCCGCGCACGGCGTCACCGGCCGGCCACTGGTCGTCTCGAGCCCGCGCGTCTGGGCGGCGCTCGGCCGTCGTTTCGGCCGTCTCACGCCGACGCTCGTCCCTGATGGCGAACGCGCCAAGACCCTGGCCACGGTGTCGCGCGTCTACGACGCGCTGCTCGACCGGGCGGCGGATCGCGGCTCGACGGTCGTGGCGGTGGGCGGCGGCGTGCTCGGCGACATGGTGGGCTTCGCGGCGGCCACCTACCTGCGCGGCGTCCGCCTCGTGCACGTGCCCACGACGGTGATGGCGCAGGTCGACAGCGCCATCGGCGGCAAGGTCGGCGTCAACCACCCCCGCGGCAAGAACCTGATTGGCGCCTTCTACCCGCCGGAGCTCGTGGTGGTGGACCCGGAGGCGCTGGCGACACTGCCGCGCCGCGAGTTCCGCGCCGGCCTCTACGAAGTGATCAAGTACGGCCTCATCGCCGAGCCGTCGCTGCTCGAGCTGCTGGAGCAGCATCTCGACGCCGTCCTGACGCAGAAAGGCGAGGCCCTCTCGGAGATGATCCGCACCTGCTGCCGGACGAAGGCCGAAGTCGTGAGCGCCGACGAACACGAACAGGGCCTGCGGCGCATCCTGAACTTCGGCCACACGCTCGGCCACGCGCTGGAATCGACGACCGGCTACACGCGTCTGCGGCACGGCGAAGCGGTGGGTCTGGGCATGCGGGCCGCGCTGGCGCTGGGCGTAGCGCGGGGCGTGACGCCGGCGGCGGTCGCCGCGCGCGCCTCGGCGCTCATCACCCGGCTGGGCCCGCTGCCGAGCGTCGCCGATGTCACCGTCAGCAAGGCGATGGGCGCGGTGAAGCACGACAAGAAGGTCGTGAACGGACGCCTGCATTTCGTGCTGGTGGCCGGCACGGCCGCCACCACCGTCAGCGACGTCACGCCGAAGGAGCTGCGCGCCGCGCTTGGGGCCATCGGCGTCCGCAGACGGGCATAGCGGCGGTCAGGCCACCGCCGCACCGCGGCGGCTCGACGTGGCGCGGCCGCCACCTGTGGCTCGCGGCTCAGTGGGTGCCGATGCCGTAGGCGCGCATCTTCGTCAGCAGGTCGCGGAAGGCCACCCCGAGCAGCTCGGCCGCCCGTGAGGGATCATTCCCCGCCTCGGCCAGTGCGGCCGCGATCGTGCGACGTTCGGCATCCTCCTGCGCCCGCGCCACGACCTCGGCCAGTGTGCCCCGCAGGTCGAGGCTCCCGGCCACCGGCAGTGGGGTCGCGGCGGTCGGCACTTCAGTGTCTCGCAAGTGCAGATGCCGGGCCCGGATGATGTCGCCATCGGCCAGAATGGCAGCGCGCTCGAGACAATTCTGTAACTCGCGGACGTTGCCGGGCCAGTGATACCCGAGCAGCGCCGCCCGTGCATCGTCGTCGAGCGACGGCGGCGTCCGCCCGCTGGCCTGCGCCTGACGCACCACGAAGTGATGCGCCAGCAGCAGCACATCGTCGCCGCGATCGCGCAGCGGCGGCACCACGATCGGCATGACCGACAGACGGAAGAAAAGGTCTTCGCGGAAGCGCCGTTCGGCGACCTCCCGCTTGAGATCGCGGTTGGTTGCCGCCACCAGGCGCAGGTCGGCGCGGATGGTGGCCGTGCCACCGAGCCGCTCGAACTCGCGCGTCTCGAGCACCCGCAGCACCTTGGCTTGCAGCGGCAGTGCCAGTTCCCCGATTTCGTCGAGGAACAAGGTGCCCCGGTGTGCGAGCTCCACCCGGCCGAGCTTGCGTTGACCAGCGCCGGTGAAGGCGCCCTTCTCGTAGCCGAAGAGCTCGGACTCGAGCAGGGTCTCGGGAATGGCAGCGCAGTTGATGGCGATGAACGGTCCGTCGGCGCGGGGGCTCCAGAGGTGGAGGGCGCGGGCAAACAGTTCCTTGCCGGTGCCGCTTTCGCCTTCGAGCAGCACGGTGATCTCGGCCGCCGCCGCCCGCTGCATCGCCTGCGTCGCCTTGATGAGCACCGGCGCGTTGCCGATAATCGGCGGCGCGCCGCGGCGTTCGGCCGCTTCCTGCTGCAGGCGCTCGTAATCCCGGACCAGCCGCTGCTGCGCCACGGCCCGGCCCACGACCAGCAGCAGGTGATCGGGATCGACGGGCTTGGCGAGGAAGTCGAGCGCCCCGTCGCGCATCGCGGCGACCGCATCCTGCACGCCCCCGTAGGCGGTCATGACGACGACCGGGATGTGCGCGTCCACGGCCTTCACCGCCCGCAGGACACCGAGGCCATCGCCGTTCGGCAGCCGGAGATCGGTGATGACGACCGCCGGCTGATGGCGCGTGAGCAGGTCTTCGGCCTCGTGCTGGTCGCGGGCTTCGAGCGCGCGGTAACCGTGCGACTCCAGCGCCAGGCGCAGCATCGTGCGCAGGGAGTCGCGATCTTCGACGACCAGCACGTCGGCGTCGCCGGCGCCTGTCGTCGGATCGCTCACGGTGCTAGCGTAGCCAGCCGGCCGGCACGCCGGCTTTCCGCGCTTCGTCTTCGATGGCGGTGATGGCCTTGCGGTTGGCTTCGATCTCGCGCTGCGTGCGCTCGAGCTCGGCCACGGCCTTGAGCCGCTGCTGCTCGATCTGCGCGCGCTGCGCCGGATCGTCGCGATTGATGAAGTCGACGGTGAGCCCGTTGACCTGGGACTGCAGGGCCGACGCGAACGAGGTCGAGCGGTCGAGCGCTTCGCGCGCGGCGGTGATCCGAGCGCGCCACGCCGCCTCGTCCTTCGTCCGCTGGTCGCGCGCATCGGTCACCGCTCCTGACGGCGCCGCGGCGCCGTCGGCCGGGGTCGTCGCCATCGCGCCATCTGCGGGCGGAGTCGAACCGTCGGCCGCAGGCGCTGGCGCCACCGGCGCACTCGGCGTGATGTCGGCCCTGAGGTTGTCGTTGGTGTAGACCTTGCCGGCCTTGGGCTGGTCTTTGCGAGTGGCCGTCGCCGTTCGCGCCACGTCGGCGAGCGACTGTGACGACGACACCGCAGGCACGGCCGACAACATGGCAACCAGGCACGACACAGCGAGACGATGCGAAGCGTGTGAAGTCATGTACGACACCTGGAATCGATGCTACGCCCCACGTGTCGCCCGGTCAAGGAACGGTGTCGCGCACCGGGCCCCACGACTGCACGCGAATGCCCCCGCACGGCAGATTTGATCGCCGGCACGGCTGCGCGACGAGCGCCTCGACCTCCGCCAGGGCGCCCTGCCCCCCCACCGCCGCGCCGCGCACGAGCAGCACCCCGTGGCCGGACACACCGGGTGGCGCGTCTCGCGCCGGGTCGCCGTCGTCGTCTGCCGGGTCGTCCGACACCCAGGCGACGAGATAGCAGGGACAGGCGCGCGCGGCGACCGCGTCCACGTCGGCGAGCGGCTGGTGGACGACCAGCAGCCACCGCGGGTTGCGCACGCCCCACGGACGCGCGGGCGCCACCATGGAGGTCGTCACGTCATCGCAGGGCGCTGCCCGGCCGCAGGTGCGCAGGCGCGTCTCGATCGCGAGGTCGAACGGCAGTCCGTCGACCATGCGCACACCGGGCGCGCCGTCGATGAAGGGCGAGGCCAGACCCGACGCGGGCACGAGCGACCAGTCGGCCTGCGCCGCCAGCGCCGACACGGCGAGCGACACCGCGGATTCCGCGGCGCGGGCCATGCGCAGCCGATCGTGCAGGGCGCCGGTGGCGGGCGGCTCGGCCGACGTCGCGAGTGCGGCGCCGAGCGCGGCCGTCGCGAGCAGGCTCAGCCAGAGCAAGACCGTGAGCAGGCCGAAGCCGCGCGTGTCGACCAGCGCTGGGCGTCGCATGTCACGCACCTCCACTGCGCCGTCCCGGACGCACGGTGGTCTCGACGACGAGGTCGGGCACCAGCCGCGCGCCGGGCCGCCGCCCGATCCCGAGGCCGACCGGCGGCCGGAGCGTGGTGGTCGCCACCGCCACGCTGACGACGAGCCGCACCTCCGCCACGCGGGCCAGGTCGGCGTCCCAGCGGACCGGCGCGTCGGGCGCCGGGCACCACGGTCCATCGGCGAAGATGGCTGGCGCCACCGGCGCCGGCACGCCGCCGCCCGCCGAACCGCGCCAATGCGCCGCCCCGGCGGCGTCGCGGAAGAAGGCGCAGTTCTCGCCGGCCGGCCACGCGGGCTCGACCACCACGCCCGGCCCCGGCGGCCGCGGCGCCGAGGTGGCGTGTTCCTCCGACCCATCGGGCGCAAGGTGCACCCGCGGCGCGCCATCCGCCACGATCCACTCGACGTCGAAGCGGCGGACGAAGTCGACCACCGGCGTCGCCGGGCCGTTGCCGAGTCGCCGCACGATCTGCGACAGGCCGGTGGCCGGGTCGGGGCGCAGCTGGTAACTGTGCGCGACGATGGCCGAGACGGCGGCGCCGGCCGGCCACGCGTCGGCAAGCGGCGCCGTCAGTTCGAGATCGAGCGGCGCGTGCACCTGCCGGATGGTCGCGATCGCGAAACGTCCGTGCGGCACCACGATCGTGATCTCGTCGCCAGCGGCGAACCCGCACGTGGGCGTGACCGCGGAGCAGAACGCCGGCCGCGCCAACGGCACCAGGATCCCGCCGGCGGCGATCGCCGCGCGCACGATGCCGTGGGCCGCGCCGCGCGGCGCATGCCAGGTGGCGAGCGTGCCCGGCTGCGGCTGCACCACCCACGCGCCGGTCGTCACCGCGTCGGGCAGCAGCGACGGCATCGCCAGGCCGGGGCCGTCTTCGCCCATCGGCAGGAAGCCGGTGCCGGCGCGCTGCGCGTCATCGAGCAGCACGTGCAGCGCGCTGCGCGCCCGCTGCTGCGCGTCGGCCGCCGCCGGGTCGGCCTCGAAGGCCGCGAGCACGGGAATGGTCAGCGCCGCGACAGCGCTCATCGCGAGGCCGAGCAGGGCGATGGCCACCAGCAGTTCGACCAGTGTGGCGCCCCGTTGCGGCGCCGTCATGGCGCCGCCTCCGCGACGACGCGCGCGACGCACGCCCCCGGCGACGGCGTGGTCGCGCGCCGCAGGTCCGCCGGAACGACGCAGACCGTGACACTCCACGCCGGTGACGGCGCGCCGGCGACAGCGGCGATGCGCCAGCGGCGCACATACGCGGCCAGACCGGCCGTGGGCCGGCCCTCACCATCGAGCGCCTCCATGCAGCCGCCGATGTCGCGGTCGAGGCAGTCGGGAGGCGTCGCCCCGATCGGCCGGCCGACGCGGGTCGTGACGAACCCGTCGGCGAGCACGGCGGCCGACAGGTGGCGACGCGATCTGGCGACGGTGTCTGTGACCTGGCGCGCGAGCCCGACCAGGCTCAACACCCCGCTGGTCACGACAGCGAGCGCCACGATCGCTTCGAGCACGGTGAATCCCTTCTCGCACGATGCCTGCACGACGCGCCTCCTCCGGCCGTGACGGCGGCCGATGCGGGCGTGTGGTGCAACGCGCGGGCCACGCGAGGGCGGCGGGGCGCGTGATGGGATTCACGAAGGATTCCGCGGCTGTCGTCGCGGTCGTGCCGAGGGCGCGGCAGGTCGCGCAGCAGAACCTGCCGCCGACGCGGCGGGTCAGCGTGGCAACTACTGCGAAAGCGCGGGCGTCGGCGCGCGCAGCGGCAACAGCACGGTGAACACGGCGCCACCCTCCGGGCGATTGGCGGCGCGCACCTGGCCGTTGTGCGTGACGACGAACTTCAGCACGAGGGCGAGCCCGAGTCCGGTGCCGTCGGACCGCGTCGTGTAGAACGGCTGGAACAGGCGACCGCGATCGCCGTCCGGCAGGCCGGGGCCGTTGTCGGCCACCGTCACTTCGACGACGCCCTCGGTGGCATGCACGGCGCCCCGGACCTCGACGGCGGGCTGACGGCCGGCGCGCTGGCAGGCTTCGACGGCGTTGCGCACCAGGTTCGAGAACGCCTGCCGCAACAGCACGTCATCACCTTCGACCTGGCCGAAGGCGCCGGACACGTGGACGAAGGTCCCTGGGGCGTCCACGTCGTGCACGGCGCGCCGGACCACGAGCTCGAGCGCCAGCGGCTGCAGCGTCACGCGCTCGGGCCGGGCGAACTCGAGGAACTTCGTGACGACGTCGCCGAGCGCCTGCGTCTCGGCGCGGATGCCCTCCGCGTAGGCGCCGTGCGGGGCGGGCAGCGCCGCCGGGTCGAGCAGCCGGGCGTAACCGTGAATGGTCGCCAGGCCATTGCGAAACTCATGCGCGAGGCCGGCCGTGAGCTCACCGAGGCGCGCCAGCGCGTCTTTGAGGCGCAACTGCTCTTCGAGGGCGACCACGCGCGACAGGTCGGTGAAGAGGCAGATGACGCCGCCCTCGCCGGGTCCGCCGCTCCACGGCGACAACGTCACGCCGAGGTGCGACGGGCCGCCGGTCACGTCCCCGGTCGCCACATGCCGGCGCGAGATCGAGCGCCGTCCCGTGGCCGCGTCGCGCACGAGCGCGCAGAGCGCGGGCACCGGTGCCAGCAGCTCGCCGATGTCCACCGGCATCGGGCGTTCGGCGATGCCGAGGATGCGGTGGCCGGCCGGATTCAGCATCCGGACCTTGCCGTCCGCGCCCGCCACCAGCAGGCCCGAGGTCAAGCCTTCGACGATCTGCGCATTGAGGCGTTCGGACGCTTCGGCGCGGGCCAGTGTCGAACGCTCCTGCTGGCGCAGCTTCCCGACCGCTTCTTCGAGCGCCGCAGACAGGATGGTGGTGTCGGCCGTCGCCTCGCGCATGCGCCGGGCGGAATCCCGCGAACCCGAGAGCACCTTGAGCGCCGCGAACCCGAGCAGGCCGGCCAGGAAGCCGACAAACGCCGTGAAGCCGAGCAGCAGGTAACCGGCCGGAGAGAACGGCGGCATCAATAGAACCCGGCGTACCAGTCGATGATCGGCTGGCCCGCGAGCATGGCCACCAGCGCGCCAATGGCGAGGAAGGTGCCGAACGGGAGCGCGTACTTCATCGAGCCGCGCTGCAGCGCGATCATGGCGACGCCGATGATTGCCCCCGAGAACGACGCGAGGACCAGCGTGAGCAGCACCGCCTGCCAGCCCAGGAACGCGCCGATCATGCCGAGCATCTTCACGTCGCCCATGCCGAGGCCTTCTTCCTTGCGCACCGTGTAGTATCCCCACGCGATCGCATAGAGCACGCCGCCGCCGAGCAGCACCCCGAGCAGCGACGCCTGCCAGCCGGGCGGAGCGACCAGCGAGAACGCCAGGCCGATGACGATGCCGGGCAGCGTGATGGCGTTGGGCAGGATCTGGTGCTCGAGGTCGATGCCGAAGAGCACGATGAGCGCGCACACGAAGAGGAGCCGGGCCGCCAGCAGCGGCCCGACCGGGGTGGTCGCGGCGACGAGCACGAAGAGCACCGCCGTGATGGCCTCGACGAGCGGGTATTGCAGCGAGATCGGCGCCTTGCAGCGCGCGCACCTGGCGCCGAGCACGACCCAGCTCGCAATCGGGATGTTCTCGAACCAGCGCAGCTGGCGCCGGCAGCTGCCGCACGCCGACGCCGGCCACACGATCGAGGTGCCGCGTGGCAGGCGGTAGATGCAGACATTCAGGAACGAGCCCACGAGCAGCCCGAACAGACCGGCGACGACGACGGTGAAGGTCTCGGGCGTCACGGCGCGGCTTCCAGCGTTGGCAGCGGTCCGAGCGGCGAGGTCGGGGCGAGCGTCACGGTGCCGTCAGCGGCGAGCGCGTACGGCACGCCCATCGGGTCGGTAGGCACGGCGGCGAGCACGCCGGCGCGCACGATCGCATGCCAGTCAATCGGGCCGGCGAGGCGGCTGCGCATGCGGGCCGCGATCGCGGTGAGGGCATCGATGTCGTCGAGGGCGGCGAGCTGTCGCAGGCGGAAGTCCGCCGCCTGACGCAGCCAATCGACGTCTGCCGCGTCGAGCAGCTCCGTCCACAGCTGGCGCGCCGACTCGCGGTCTCCGCCGCGCGTGAGCGTCACCGCCGCCATCGTGCGCAGCCACAACGGCGCCCCCGGCAGCTTCGCCGCCAGGTCGAATTGACGCGCCGCCTCCGGATAGTCGTGCAGCCACCAGTAGTGCACGAAGCCGATGTCGTGCCGGTATTGCCAGCGGTCCGGATCGTGGCGCATGCCCTTTTCAAGCAGCGTCAGCGCCTGGTCGGGCCGGCCGGGTCCGCCGGGATGGCCTTCGCTGAGGAAGATGGCACCCAGGCGGGCGGCGACGTCGAAGTGCGGATCCAGCGTGGTCGTCATGTCGAGCAGCGGGTACAGCAGCGCGTAGCGGCCCTCGGTGGCCGTCGAGCGGCGCTCGCCGCCGTAGTGCACGACGGCCCGCATCCAGTAGATGTCGGCCGCCAGGTCCGTGAACGAGAGCATCAGGCGACGGGCGCTTTGCGGCGACTGCAGCCACAGCGTCGGCACGGCCGCGGCCCGCGGCGGCGCGACGCGCTCGCGCACGGCCTGCAGGCCGACGGCGGCCAGCAGCAGCACGATGACGAGCGCGACGGCGGCGCGGTCGTGGGTGGGGGTCACGCGGGTCATCACCGGCAGCGCCTACTTGAAATCCCGCCGGTTGAAGATGAGCACCGCGCCCGAGACCAGGACGCCGATGTAGGCCCCACTCGACGCCAGCCCGAGCCCGACAGCCGCCCACGGAATGGCTAGTCCGTGCACCACTTCATTCTTCACGTCGAGGGCATCGAGGTTCGGCAGCAGATAGTAGAGCCCGCGCGCCACCGCCGCCGCCGCCGGCGAGTCGACGGCGGCCTGGAAGTTGCGCAGGTCGCCGCTGAACTGCCCCGCCACCCAGACGGCGAGCGTCAGCAACATCGAGAGCATCGGCGTCGAGAAGGTCGAGAAGAAGAGCGCGACCGCCGTGGTGAGCATCAACTGGACGCCGATGAGCGCGATGGCGGCCAGCAGGCGCGGATCGAGCGCCGGCGCCCGCCAGCCCTGTCTGATCCAGTCGTCGGTCGTCAGGTGCATGTACTGGAGCATGGCGTAGAACGCCACCGTCATCATCGCCAGGTTCACCGCCAGCGTGAGCACCAGCCCCGCGTACTTGCCGACGAGAAAGCTCGACCGCGAGAGCGGCTTCGAGAGCACGGCGTAGATGCTGCGCCGCTCGACTTCTTTGGCCACCAGTCCGGTGCCGATGAAGACCGCGATGAGCAGCCCGATGGCGTTCATCGTGGCGAGGCCGAGGTCCTTGATGACCTTGAGGTCCTGCCCGGCCGTGAGGCGGCTCATGAGAAACGAGGCAGCCATCAGGATGACCGCGAAGATGACCAGGCTGTAGGGCACGCGGTCGCGGACCGACTCGCGGAACACCGCCACCGCCACCTTGCCGACGGCGCCGGGCCTCACCGTGTCGCCTCGCGGCTGGCGGCCTGCGCCACGTGCTGCACGAAGTAGTCTTCGAGCGTGTGGCGCACGGGATTGAGCGACACCACGCGGCCACCGGCCGCTGCCAGCGCCTGCACGGTGGCTTCGGGCGGCTCGGGCGGCAGATCCACGGCGCACCGGCCGTCGGGCAGGGCGGTCACCGCGCGGGCACGCGCCTGCAGCATGGCACGGGCCTCGGGGCTCACCCGATCGGCGATGAGTTCCCAGCCGAGCACGTCCACGCCGACGATGTCGGTCAGGCGGCCGCCGCCGGCCAGCCGTCCCTGCGCGATGATCGCGACGCGACTGCACAGCGCTTCGGCGTCCGAGAGGATGTGCGAGCTGAAGAACACCGTGCAGCCGCGGTCGCGCAGCCGCAGGAGTAACTGACGCACGTCACGCCGGCCGAGCGGATCGAGGCCCGACATCGGCTCGTCGAAGAAGACGATCTCCGGGTCGTTGATGATCGCCTGGGCGATGCCGACGCGCTGCACCATGCCCTTGGAGTACGAGCGCAGGCGCCTGCGGCGCTCGGCGCCGATCCCCACCTCGTCGAGCACGCGCGACACCCGCGCCGCGCGCTCGGCGGAGGGGATGTCGAAGAGGCCGGCGAAGTAGGTCAGGAGTTCTTCCGCCGTCAGGTAGTCATAGAACGACGGGTTCTCGGGCAGGAAGCCGATGCGGCGGCGCACCTCGACGTCGCCCACCGGACGCCCGAGGATCCGCGCCGTGCCGCTGGTCGGGTAGATGAGCTGCATCAGCAGCTTGATCGCCGTGCTCTTGCCGGCCCCGTTGGGGCCGAGGAAGCCGAACACGTCCCCGCACTCGACCGAGAGGGTCAGATCGTGCAGCGCGCGGTAGGGGCGCGGCCGCCAGAAGCCGACCAGATAGTCTTTCGTGAGGCCGTCGGTCTCGATCGCAAGCATGGGGGCGTCTGACGGGCCGGTGCCGACCAGCCCTCCCTACCTATCGGTCGATCGGCCCCGTCCGTATGCCCTCGCCGCGCCTCGGCTGCACGCCGGGACGTGCAGTCCCGTGCAGACCGCGGCTACTTCACGGCGACGCCGGCGCGTTTCATCTCCATGGCGATCGCCGCGTCCAGGAACTGGGCCCGCAGGCCCGGCAGGCGGATGCCGTTCAGGAAGAAGGTCGGGGTGCCCTGCACCTGCAGCTGGCCGCCCTGCGCGATATCGCCCTTCACGAGCTGCAGCGTCGCCTGATAGCGGGCATCGAAGTCCATGACCCCGCCGATCGTCTGCACCGACTGTTTGACCGCGGCCGGCGTGAGCGTCGCTTGATTGGCGAACAGCCAGTCTTCCATCGGCGCCGCCTTGCCCTTCTCGCGGGCCAGCCGCACCGCGACGGCCGCTTCGCAGGAGGCCTGGTGGCTGCCGCCCGGGGCGAACTGGTTGCACTCCGGATCGAGCGGAAAGTCCTTGGTGACGAACTTCAGCTTGCCCGGGTATTCCTTGGCCCACTTCGCAAGGACCGGTTTGTACTCGGCGAACGTCTGGCCGCAGGGCGGGCACATGTAGTCGTTGAACTTGACCAGCACGACGGCGGCGCCTTCGGTGGCCACCATCACCGGCACTCGCTGCTGGGCCGCGATGAATTTCTCGAGCTCCTGCTGCTGCGCGGGCGCCAGCGGTGCGATCGCCGCGGCCTGCTCTTCACCGGCCCCGCCGGTCCCGCCGGCCTCGGCCGCCGACGCCTGCAGCGTGTCGCTGGGGAACGACCAGAGCAGCGCCGCCGCGGCCGCCACGAACGCGACCAGCGCCGAAGTCGCGGCAGGCGTGGTGAAGAGGCGGCGGAGATCCGCCGACAGTCGCTCGGGCAATGCGCTCATGGAGACCCTCGTGGCCGTGACGGCCGACACGAACAATCCGACCACCGCAACATAGGTGGTCACACACAGGAGACAGACGGTCCCCAGCACGACAAGTGATGCGTACCCGAGATAGCCGACCACGAGCAGACCCACCGACGCCATCGCCAGCACGTAGGTGGCGGCGTGGGCGCGGCTCGACGCCGATCGCGACGTGAGCGCCAGCACCAGCAGGACGCCGGCGAAGAAGAGCACGCCCAGGAGCGCCGTCGGCACGCCAGCCATCACGCCATACGCGCTCGAGTACGCGTTGGTGCAGCTGACGGTCTCGCTGACGTCGCAGACGCTGGCGTAGGACGGGTCGGTCAGGAGCTTGTAGTGCACGCGCGAGGACTCGGCCGACGCGCCCAACCCGAGAAGTGCGGCCACCCACATGAAGGGCGTCGCGGTGGACGGCGCGGCGTCGCTGCTGGCTGCCATGCGTGTATTGTAGCGAGTTTCGTGGCGGCGCCGGTACAGACGAACGGGGACGGCGCAGCGTGCGCCGTCCCCGCGAATCAGGTCCGAACGGATCGGCTTACTGCAGCGCCGTGCCGCCGCCGCCGGGCGCCATCTGCGCTTCGGTCGGCGCCACGGCCGTGTTGTTCCAGAAGATCGTGCCGGCCACCGTGCTGGCGAACGAGCGGTTGCCGCTGGTCTGGAAGGTCACCGGCACCGCCGACGCCACATACGAGCTGATGCCCGCGACGCCGTCGCAGCCCATGCCCTGCGCCGCCGAACCCGCGCCGGCCGCAAGCGTCACCGTGTAGCCGCTCTTGATCGACGGG
>JANNIB010000128.1:0-8073 GCA_031404695.1 Acidobacteriota bacterium | reverse complement strand
CTCGCGCCAGCGCGGCGTCCAGGCCACGCGCTGGGCGCCGTGGGCATCACTGGTCAGCGCCGCCAGAGCGCGCAGGTTGGCAATCACATCACGTGCGCTCACGTCGTCTCCCCGCGCCCCATCATAACGGTACTGCTGATGGAACCGCGTCGCCTCGCGGATCGACACCCGTGACACAATCGCCCGCCATGCCGCCCACCGAGCGTGACCGCCCGAAAGTTGTCACGCTGCTCATCTTCCTGTTCGCGATCACCTATCTCGATCGCGTCTGCATCTCGGTGGCCGGCCCGCGGATGCAGGAAGACCTCGGGATCGATCCGGTGGGCTGGGGCTGGGTCACGGGGATGTTCACGCTCGCCTACTGCCTGTTCGAGATTCCGACCGGCACGATGGGCGATCGGCTGGGCCCGCGGCGCGTGCTCACCCGCATCGTCGTGTGGTGGTCGGCCTTCACCGCGCTCACGGGCACGATGACGAGTTACTACCCGCTGCTCATCACGCGCTTCCTGTTCGGGGCCGGCGAGGCCGGCGCGTTCCCGAATGCGTCGATCGTGGTGGCACGGTGGTTTCCCCCGGCACAGCGGGCGACGATGTCGGGCGTCACGCTGATGGCCAGCCAGGTGGGCGGCGCCATCGCGCCGCTGCTCGTGCTGCCGATACAGATCCGCTACGGCTGGCGGATGTCGTTCTACGTCTTCGGCGCGGCCGGTCTCGTCTGGGCGGCGATCTGGTACGCCTGGTTTCGCGATTCACCCGACCAGATGCGACTTCATGGCGCGGCCCCGGACAGCGAGGCGGTCGCGGCGCCGGTGGCCGCCGCGAGTCACGTGTTCCCGTGGCGCGAGGCCGCGCGGTCCCGGTCGGTGTGGGCGCTGCTCGGCGTGGCCTTCTGCTACATCTACGTCTACAACTTCTTCCAGACGTGGTTCCACACGTTCCTGGTCAAGGGGCGGGGGTTCAGCGAAGGCACGCTGCTGCTCTCGGCGTTGCCGTTCCTGGTGGCCGTGGTCGCCAATCTCGCCGGCGGCGCCGCCAGCGACGCGCTGGCGCGGCGGCTCGGTGCAAAGCGCGGCCGGCGGTTCATCGGCACCGGTGCGCTCGCGGCCGCCGCGGCGTTCACGGTGGCGGCCATGTTCACCGAGCACCAGGTGCTCACGGTGGTCTTCCTCGCGCTCACCTACGGAGCCATCACCTTCCAGCAGTCCGGAGTGTTCGGCGTGTGCCTCGACATCGGCGGACCGCGCGCCGGGGCGATGGTGGGGCTGATGAACACGGTCGCCCAGATCGGGGGCCTGGTGGGCTCGGTCCTCTACGGCTACATCGTGGCGCGGTCGGGCAGCTACGACGCGCCCTTCATCCCCATGGCCGTGCTGCTCACGGTGGGGGCGCTACTGTGGCTGAAGGTCGACGCCTCCCGGCAGCTATAATGTGCCCACAGCAGCCGTGGAATACCTCATCAAGCAGTATCCGCTCGAGTCCGGCGCCCTCGAAATCGAGTACCTCGAAGAGTTCTTCGGCGAGTTCCCCCGCCGCAAGACCGCCGCCGAGGTGCTGAAGCGGCTCGCAGGTCGCGAGTCGCTCATCCTGATGGCCGAGAGCACCCTCCCCGACGAACCGGCGACGCGCATCCCGGTGGCCTACAAGGTGGTGCACGAACTGCGCCCGGCCGAGACCGAGCCCAAGCTCCGCGATCTGGTCGAACGCCTGCGCGACTGCATCAACTTCGACGAGCGCAAGGTGCTCTATTCGTGGATTGGCGCCACCCGCCGCGACTGGCGCGGCCAGGGGCACTTCCGGGCGCTCACCGAGCAGTCTGAGGCGTGGGCGGTCGCGCTCGGCTACCAGGAAGTCGTCGTCAAGACGAAGAACAAGTTCTACGACATGCGCGCCGTGCTGGCGCAGCTCGGTTTCGATGTCGTGAAGTTCGAGCGGCACCCGAGCGGCCCCGGCGACTCGAAGGTCTACCTGAGCAAGCAGCTGCTCGCCGACCTGGTCGCCGGCCACCGCAGCAGCCGCACCGTCGTGCACGCGCCCGACTGACCGGGCGTCAGCCGGCGCCGCCGCCCTCAGCCGGCGCGCAGCGTCTCGACCGGATCGACGCGGGTGCCTCGTCGCGCCGGCAGGTAGCTGGCCAGCCACCCGGCGCCGGCAATGAGCGCGCCGACGCCGGCCAGCGTCGACGGATCGGCCGGCGCCACGCCGTACAGCAGCGCCCGTAGCGCCGAGGCGAGCGGCACCGACAGCACCGCCCCGGCGACGACCCCGGCCACCACCACCGTCATGCTCTGACGCAGCACCAGTCGCACCACGTCACCGGGCTCGGCGCCGAGCGCCAGGCGCACGCCGAACTCCGAGCGCCGCTGCGCCACGCCGTACGCCACCACGCCGTACACGCCGATCGCCGCCAGCAGCAGCGCCGAGGCGGCAAACAGGCCGAGGGCGGCCGAGGCGACGCGCGGCCGCGTCAGCGAGCGCGCGACCACCGCATCGAGCGGCCGGATGTCGGAGACGGGCTGGCGCGGATCGACCTCGCGGACGGCGGCCGCCACCGACAGCCCAAGTGCGGCCGGGTCGCCGGCTGTGCGCACCACGAAGGTCATCGCGCCGATGGTCTGCTGCGCGTAGGGCAGGTAGATGGCCGGCCGTGGCTCGGCGCCCAGGCTTGCCAGCGTGACGTCGCCGACCACGCCCACGATCTCCTGATCGCTGCCGAGCGAGTCGGTGAGCCGGCGGCCGATCGGCGACACGTCGGCCGACAGCAGGCGCACGAAGGCCTCGTTGACGATGGCGACCCGCGGCCGATCGGTGACATCGCCGTCGGTGAAGTCGCGTCCGGTGTGCAGCGGAATCTGCAGGGTGGCGAAGTAGCCCGGCGTCACCGGCCGGTAGTCGGCCACCGGACGCTCGCCGGCCGGCGGCTCGGGACGATCCGCGAGCAGGAACGACGAGCCGATGCCGGGATTGCCGTCGAGCGGCAGAAACGAGGTGCCGGCGGCGGAGGTCACCCCAGGCAGCGCGCGCAGGCGGGCGAGCACGTCGCTGGTGAAGGCCACCGAGGTCTTCTGCGCCTCGGCACCCATCCGCGACACCCGCGCCGTGAGCACCTGCTGCGGGTTGAAGCCGGGGGAGACGTCCTGCAGCGCGAGATAGCTGCGGCCGAGCAGGGCCGCGCCCGACAGGATGAGCATGGCCGCGGCCACTTCGCCGGCCACCAGCCACCCGCGCCACCGCTGGCCGCCGCCGGTCTGGCCGCGTCCGCCTTCGCGCAGCGTGCCGGCCACCGACGCCGTGCGCGCGCCAAGCGCCGGGCCCAGCCCGCAGGCGACGGCGGTCAGCGCCGTCGTGGCGGCCGCAAAGAGCAGGGCCGTGCCGTTCAGGTCGCCGCCGGTCACGATGGGCACGCCGGCCTCGCGCGCGGTCGCTGATACCACCCGCATCAACACCGCGGCGAGCGCCGCGCCCAGCACGCCGCCGGCGCCGACGAGCACGCTCGTCTCGAGGCCCACCTGCCGCGCCAGGTGCACGGGCCGCGCGCCGAGCGACACCTTCACCGCCATCTCGTGCCGGCGTCCATTGGCCCGCACCAGCAGCAGCGCGGCGACGTTGGCGCACGCGATGAGCAGCACGGCGACGACGGCGCCAAAGAGCGTCCACAGCGCCGGCCGGGTGTCGCTGCGGAGCTGTTCGGTGACCGGCACCACATTCAGCGTCCAGCCGGTGTTGAAGTCCGGATGCTCGGTCACGAGCCCCTGGAAGATCGTGGCCAGCTCCTGCTGGGCCGCCTCGGGCGCCACGCCGGGCTTCAGCTTGGCCAGCGACATCAGGCTGCGGCCGCGGAAGCTGGTGCGGGCCTCCGCGGGCATCGCCGCGGTGCGCCAGAACTCGCCGCGGAACCCGGCGACGTCGAGCGCGGTGGGCACGACGCCGACGATGGTCGCCGGCTCGCCGTTGAGCACCACGGCGCGGCCCACAGCGTCGGCGGCGCCGCCGAAGCGCCGCTGCCAGAGCCCCTCGCTGATGAGCACGACGCGCGGCGCGCTCGCCTCGCCGTCGGCGTCGGTGAAGAGGCGTCCGGCGATTGGCCGCGCGCCGATCATCGTCAGTACGTCCGGCTGCACGGCGAGGCCGCGCACTTCCTCCGGCGGATGGCCGTCGCTGGCCAGATTGCCGGCCGTCGGGGTGAAGAGCCCCGTGCGCTCGAACGAGGTGCCGCGCTCCGACCAGGCGTAGTAGTTCCCGGGGTTGATGACGTTGCGTGGGCGATTGCGGGTGACGTTGTGTTCCCACACCATCACAAGCCGATCGGCGTCGGCGTAGGGCAGGGGCGCCAGCAGCGCCGCGTGCACCAGGGCGAAGGCCGCGGTGGTGGCGCCGATGCCCAGCGCCAGCACGGCGACGACCGCCGTCGTGAAGACCGGCGCGCGCCGCAACTGCCGCAGCGTGTGCCGCAGCTCGCCGCCGAGTCCGCTCAGCACCGACCCACTCGACGGCTCCGGCACCGGCGGAGGCGGCACGTGCCGGGTCGAGAGCGCCGGGATGTCCGCCTGCGCCAGCGCCGCGGCGGCGAAGCGGTCGGGGTCGTCGCCGTCGGCCGCTCGCCGCGCCTCCCACGCGTCTTCGAGGTGCGTCGCCAATTCGTCGACGACGGCCTGCGGGAGCGCCAGGCCGCGTTCGTGGATGTGCCGCCGGACTCGCTGCTGCCAGTCGTTCATGGCGTCCCTCAGTGTCTAGGCGAAGCTGATGCCGGCAATACGGCCCAGCGCCTGCACGAACTGCTTCCACTCGTCACGCTGACGGCCGAGCACCGAGGTGCCCGTGGCGGTGAGACGGTAGTAGCGACGGCGCCGCTGCCCCGGACGTTCCACCCAGCGGCCCTGCACCCAGCCGCGCTCTTCGAGCTTGTATAGCGTGGCGTACAGGGAAGCGAAGTTGTAGCTGAGTGCGCCGTCGGAGTCTTCTTCGATCCGTGCCGCCAGCTCGTAGCCGTGGCGGGGCGTGTGTTCGAGCAGCGCCAGGATCACCAGCTCGGCGCTGCCTTTTTTCGCTTCGCGGAGGATGTCGGCGGCGGATTGCGATGACATGACGGAGTACTATATAACGGAGTCCATCATAAGGCAACCGGCTGCCGTCGGCGGAGCAACCACCATGCCGCTGCCACGCCGTAACGGGGCGTCGCCGCTACGGCACGCGGTGCAGCGAGGCCCGGCGGTTCACACCCAGCCGCTCGAATCCCGGCACGATGGCCGCAGGCGCATCGATCCAGAGATCACCCGGGCGGGCCAGACGCCGCGCGGCGGGCGCGTCCGCCGCGGTGACGCAGGCGCCGCCGGCCGCCGCCGCCAGAAACGCCTCCGGCGCCGGACACGTCGCCGCGAAGACCCGGGCGCCGTCCACGGCGCCCGGGTGCGCGAGGATCAGGCCCTGTGCCGAGCGGTCGAGATCGAGCATGACCAGCGAGCGATAGGCGAGGCGACCCTCGGCCACACACGTCGCGAGGACGACCAGCGCCACGACGGCGCCGGCGCGCCGGCGGTGGCCGCTCCCCCGCAACGTCTGCCACGCCTGATGCACCGCAAGCGCCGTCAGCACGGCGGCGCCGGGGTAGAACGGCGTCAGATACCACGCCAGCCGCGTCGGCACCAGCGTCGGCACGACGACCGTCGCCACCGTCCACCCGGCCACCAGCAGACGCGCGTGCGCCTCGCCGTCGGCCGTGAGCCAGCGCCACGCCCGACGCGCGACCGCCGGCGCCAGCACCAGCGCCAGCACCGTGACCGCCAGCCAGTCGTAGTGGTGACGCAGCAGCACCAGCAGGTAGTAGTGCACCGGCTCGGCGTGGCCTTCGACACCCGCGGTGGCGCGGCTAACGATGTCGTAGGAGACCAGGCGGCCCAGGAAGCGCCAGCCGTCCACACGCCATCGCGCGATGGCCCATATCAGGATCGGCACCGCGCCGAGCAGCCCGCCGATCGCCGTGTGCGTCAGCCATGTCCGGTCGAGTCGCGCCGAGCGGATGCGGGCCACGAGGTCGGCCGCCACCAGCGGCACCACGTAACCGAGCGCGCCGGGTCCTTTGAGCATCAGCGCCGCCGCGGCGAGCGGGCCCAGCCAGAAGGCCCGACGCGCGTCGCCGCGCGCCGCCCACAGCACCACGAACACGAGCGTGACGACCAGCGTCAGCGGCGCATCCGCGTTGGCACTGCGTCCGGCGTGGACGTACAGGAACGGGTAGGTGGTGGCGAGCACGAGCGCGGCGAGCGCGGCGACGACCGGGCCGCACACGCGTCGGGTCCACAGGAACACCACCAGGATGGTCAGCCAGGCCGCGATCGCTGACGGCAGACGCAGCGCCACCAGACCCACGCCGAAGAGATCGAAGGCGCCGACGATCAGCCACACGTTCAGCGGCGGCTTCGAGTTGAAATAGTCCACCGCACCCTGGAACG
The DNA here is from genome assembly GCA_031404695.1 of Acidobacteriota bacterium. Classification (GTDB taxonomy): domain Bacteria; phylum Acidobacteriota; class Vicinamibacteria; order Vicinamibacterales; family UBA2999; genus CADEFD01. The sequence continues at coordinate 1,627 of JANNIB010000128.1, read as the reverse complement.
TCGTGACGGCCCACTGGCCCGAGCGACGCATCTCGAGGGCGCTGGTGGCGTAGATGGACTCGTCCCACACGTCCACCATCTCCCGATCGAGCCGCACCGTCAGATGCAGCGTGGCGAGCACGAAGGCGAGCCCCGTCAGCGCGGCCACGCGCCGGTGCTGCCAGTGTTGCCCGTTGGACGGATCCGCCATCGACACGGCAGTGTACGGCGTCGCGCCGCAGGCCTGTAGTACTCTCGGCGCCGTGGCGAAACCTCCGATTCAGCTCTCCCTCGCCTGGGACGGCGAGCTCCGATTCACCGGCATGACCGATCGCGTGCCGCTCGTCATCGACGGCAGATCCACGGCCGGCCCGTCGCCGGTCGAAGCGCTGGCGCTGGCCCTGACCGGCTGCATGGCGGTCGACGTCGCCGACATCCTGCAGAAGGGCCGCCACCAGCTCACGCGCCTGGTCGCCGACATCGTCGCCGAGCGCGCCCCCGAGCCGCCGAGCCGCTTCACCTCGGTGCGGCTGCATTTCACGGTGAGCACCGACGCGCCGGCTCACGCCATCGAGCGCGCCATCGAGCTGTCGCACGACAAGTACTGCTCGGTGTGGCATTCGATGCGCCAGGACATCGCGTTCGCGACGACCTATGAGGTCGTGCCCTGACGAGCGGGACCACCGCGCCCGCGCGGCGCGACTGGCTCGACTGGACGCGCGGCGTCGCCGTGGTGCTCATGGTGCTGGCCCACGTCGTGGACGCGTGGACGCGCAACGGCGATCGCGACCGCACGAGCTACTACTGGACCACCTTCCTCGGCGGCCTCGCGGCCCCCGGCTTCCTGTTCCTCGCCGGGCTCGGCACCGCGCTCTCGGGCGCCTCGCAGCGCCGGCGCGGAACGCCGCTGGGGCAGGTGCGGCGCGCGCTGATCCGGCGCGGCCTCACCATCTTCGCGCTGGCGTTCGCCTTCCGGCTCCAGGCGTTCATCCTCGGTCTGGGCCGCCCGATCGACCTGCTGAAGGTGGACGTGCTCAACGTGATGGGGCTCGCGCTCATCCTCGCGGCGCTGCTCTGGAGCCTCGTGGACGACAACCGCGGCCGCGTGTGGATCGCGATCGTGGCCACAGCCGTCCTGGCCTTCGTGGCGCCGCTCGTGCGCACGGCCGGCTGGATCGACCAACTGCCCGCGCCGTTGCAGTGGTACCTGCGGCCCACACCCGGCCACACCAACTTCACGTTGTTGCCGTGGGCCGCCTTCGTCATCGCCGGCCTGGGTGTGGGCGTGGCGGTGGCCGGTGCGCGGCACGAATCCGAGGAGCGGCGCCTGCAGCTGTGCCTGGCTGCGCTCGCGGTGGTTGGCACGGCGGCGGCGTACTGGGCGTCCCTGCAGCCGTCGATCTACCCGCCGGGCCGCTCGACGTTCTGGGGCCCGTCGCCGACCTTCTTCTTCATCCGGCTCGGCATCGTGACGGCGCTGCTGCCGCTCTCCTGGAGCGTGCGCCGGTGGATGCCCGCGGCCCTCGGCGCCGGGCTCGCGACGCTGGGCGCGGCATCGCTCTTCGTCTACTGGATCCACATCGAACTCGTGTACGGCGGCCCCGCCATTCTGCTGAAGCGCCGGTTGCCGTTCGAGCTGGCGCTCGGC
>JANNIB010000127.1:0-6649 GCA_031404695.1 Acidobacteriota bacterium | reverse complement strand
GGGCGCGCGGGTGCGCATCGGCGACCTCGTGCTCTTCGAAGACGGCCGTCCGTTCGACCAGCTGGCGCCGCAGGCCGCCACCTATCTGCAGGGCGCCGACATCGACATCGACGTCAACCTCGGCACCGGCGGCAGTCATACCGCCACGGTGTGGACCTGCGACCTGTCGAAGATGTACGTCCAGATCAACGCCGAATACCGCACGTAACGCGGAGCTCGGGGCCCGGGGGCCGGGGCTCGGGACGAACTGCATCACGAGATCTCAGGTGTCACCGATGCCCAAGCACTTCCTGTCGCTGCTCGAACTCACGCCCGACGACCTGGCGCGCACGCTGGCGCTGGCCGCCGAACTGAAAACCGCGCGCCGCGCGCGCACGACCTCGCCGCACGCCTCGGCGCTGGCCGGCCGGCAGGTCGGGCTGTTGTTCGAGAAGCCGTCGCTGCGCACGCGCGTCACCTTCACGATCGGCGTCGGGGAACTCGGCGGCAGCGTCGTGGACATCCCGTCGGACGTCATGCACGCCGACCGAGAGCCGCTGCACGACGTGGCCCGTAATCTCGAGCGCTGGGTGGATGCGGTCGTCATCCGCACCTTCGCTCAGGGACGGCTCACCATCTTCACCGAGGCGTCCCCGGCCCTGCGCGTCGTGAACGCGCTCTCGGACGAGGAACATCCCTGCCAGGCGCTGGCCGACATGCAGACCCTGCAGGAACGCTGGGGTTCGGTAGCCGGCCGCACCATCGCCTTCATCGGCGACGGCAACAACGTGGCGACCTCGCTCGTGCATGCCGGCCTGATGCTGGGCGCCCACATGCGGGTGGCGACGCCCAAGGGCTACGGGCTACCGGCGGAGGTGGCCGAGGTGGCGGCCCGCATCGCCGTCAAGGGCGCCGAGCTCAAGCAGTACATCGACCCGACCGACGCGGTGAAGGGCGCCGACGCCATCTACACCGATGTGTGGACGTCGATGGGCCAGGAAGTCGAATACGCCGAGCGCACCAAGATCTTCTCGCGCTATCAGGTGAACGACGCGATGATGGCCCGCGCCCGGCCCGACGCGCTATTCATGCACTGCCTGCCGGCGCACCGCGGCCAGGAAGTCTCCGACGACGTCATCGAATCGCCGGCCTCGGTCGCCTTCGACCAGGCCGAGAACCGCCTGCACGCGCAGAAGGCGATGCTCGTTTCCCTCTTCGCAGATAGGAACTAAGGCTCGTCGGTAGGGACTAGGGGCTGGAGGCTAGGGCGGGTCGCGTCACACGGTCGCGTCGCCGAGGCGACGCACACGACTGTCGCATGTTGGACGCTGCCCGCCCCAGCCCCTAGCACCCAGCCCCCAGAACCCAGTTCGCCCCAGCCCCCAGCCCCTAGTCCCTAGTCCCTAGTCCCTAGTCCCCAGCCCCATCGATGCGCCCGAGCGGATTGAATACGGCCGAAGGCCGTTACAATCCGCTCGTGCGCATCGATCTCAACTCCGATCTGGGCGAAGCGTTCGGCGCCTGGCCGATGGGCCAGGACGCGCTGCTGATGCCGCTCATCTCGTCGGCCAACGTCGCCTGCGGCTTCCATGCGGGCGACCCGGGCACCATCCGCGCGACCATCCGCCTGGCGCGCAAGCACGGCGTGGCGGTGGGGGCACATCCGGGCCTGCCGGACCTGGTCGGCTTCGGGCGGCGCGAGATGGACGTCTCCCCCGGCGATGTCGAAGACATGGTGCTCTACCAGATCGGCGCGCTGGCGGCCATTGCGCGCAGCGAAGGCGTGCGGCTGCAGCACGTGAAGGCGCACGGCGCCCTCTACAACATGGCCTGCCGCGACGAGCTGCTGGCGGAGGCGATTGCCAAAGCGGTCGTCGCCTTCGACCCGACGCTGGTGCTCTTCGGGCTGCCGGGGTCGGCGCTCATCCAGGCCGGACTCGATGCCGGCCTGCCGGTGGCAGCCGAAGCCTTCGCCGACCGCGCCTACCAGCCCGATGGGTCACTGGCGCCGCGCTCGCAGCCCGGCGCCGTCATCCACGACGTCGATTTGGTGGTGGGACGCGCGGTGGCGATGGTGACCGAGCACACGGTCGTCGCCACCAGCGGCGCGTCGATCGAGTTCGAGGCCGACACGCTCTGTCTGCACGGCGACACGCCGGGCGCGGCCGCCCTGGCCGCGGCGATCCGGCGCGGCCTCGAAGACGCCGGCGTGACGATCACGGCGCTCACGCGCCGCTGACGACTTCGTAATCGCGGCGACGAAGTCGTGCGCGATCCGCCCCGGTCTGTCACGCGATCCCGGCGCTTTTCGGCCACTTCCGATTCGGCACGCCACTTGAAATACGGGACAGCGTCGCCAGTTCTGTTGTTTGCGGTTTGGTGCCGTGAACGCTGGGGGGAGCCAGGCTGGCGACACCTATTCAAAGGGGCGACGCCCGGGTATTCCGGGGTCGCCCCTTTCGCACATCTGGTGATCTCGTGATCGACGCGATCGCGATCTACTGCCCAGCGCCCTCGGGATACTGCAGCGCCAGCCGCAGTTCCTTCGCAAGGCCATCCACGCTCGCGCCCGAGCGTTTCCAGGCGCCGTCGGTCTCGAAGCGCAGGGCGCCAATGCGGCGGCCCCACGGGGCAATTGCCCGGCCGATGGCGCGGTAGTCGGTGCGCTCGGCGTGCTGTTCGTCCACGGCCCGCACGACATCCGGCGCCACGCGCACGAAGGCCCGCAGCGCCGTCGCCGAGCGGATGCTGTACTTGCGGCCGTGCCACGCTGTCTCGAAGACGGTCGCGACCTGCTTGAGGTAGTTCACGAAGAAGGTCTTCGATTCCTCGCGGAACTGGGCGGCCTTTCTGGCGCCGCCCAGGGCCTCTTCGGCCGCGAAGAGCCGCTTGAACTCCTGCGCCAGCGGCGCCTGGGCCACCCGGCCCTTGCCGACGCCGAGCAGCTTGATCTCGTTGTGCAGCGGCGAGTCTTCGCGATCGTTCAGCGCCCGCACCACGTCGTGCGCGGCGGCGAGCGACTCGTCGCGATAGAGCTGCCGGCCCGAGAGCGAGACCAGGTGCGAGGCGTTGAGCCGCGTGTGCTTGGCGTTGATGGTGACGAACATCTGCACGACGTGATCTTCGGGCAGACGATCGAAGATGATCGCCGGCACGGAAAACGACTCGTCCTGGAAGTTCTCGATGTCGGCGTGCAGGGCCAGCAGCCGGTGCTGCCCGTCGATGGCGCGCAGGATGCCCTCGCGTTCAGGCACCTTCAGTGTGCCGAGGGCGCTGCCTGCGGCCATCGGGTCGAACGACAGCTTCTCGTCGCACGAGATGATGACCGCGCCCGGAATCGACGGCAGGTCCCGCGCCTGGCGGCACTGCTCGTAGTACTGCACGAGCTCGTCGATCTTCTTGCGGATGATCTGGCGTTGATACGCCTTTTCGCTGGACGCGATGCGCCGCTCGAGCAGGTCCCAGCGGATTTTCGTAGGCGCCTTCTTCCCGCCCCGCACGCCGTTGGCGCCGTGGTCGCCGTAGCTGAGCACCTCGAAGCGCACCAGCTTGTCGATGTCGCTGGCGGTGAGGGACGCTTGGTAGAATTGCACGCCGAACTGCTGCATCCGAATCGCGGCAACGCTGATCATAGGAGTCCGTTGGACGGCCGGATTTTACCGGCCCGTCGCCGCGAACACCAACCGTTTTTTCGGGTCGCCCGGCGCCGACGCCACCGCCATCGATAATGCGGGCATATTCCCTAATCGATTGTCAGACAAGGACTTGATGCACATGATTGCGCCTCTCTCCACCCGCCTGCGCGTGGTCGTCTGGGCGGCCGCGGCCCTGGTCGTCGGGCTCGGGGCCCTGCCCCAGGGACAGTCTAGCTCATCTGTAACGAGCCCCGACGTCGACTTCGCCAAGCGGGTGGCGGAGTGGACGACCCGGCCCGACTTCACCAGTCCGCTCGTGACGCATCTGCCGGTCAGGAAGGGTGTGCCGACGCCGAAAGACGTGCTCGGGTACCACATCGGCGAGCCGAAGCGGCTCACCTCGACGGCCGACCAGCAGCGCTACTTCAAGGCGCTGGAGAAAGCGCTGCCGGGCCGCGTGCGCACGGTTTCGGCCGGCCGGTCGGAAGAGGGCCGCGACATCCTGATGGTGTTCATCACCTCGGATGCGAACCTCAAGAACCTCGAGACCAATCGCCAGAACATCCGCCGGCTGGCCGACCCGCGCGGCCTGGCGCCCGCCGAGGCGCAGAAGATCATCGCCGCCACCAAGCCGCACTACCACGTCTCCGCCGGCCTCCACAGCGCCGAGACCTCGCCCCCCGAGGCGGTCATCGAGCTCGTCTACCGCCTGGCGGTGTCTGAAGAACCCTACATCCGCAAGATCCGCGACAACGTGATCGTGTCGGTCGCCGGCACGACCGACCTCGATGGCCGCGATCGCGCCGTGGACTGGTACAACGCCTACAAGATCGACGAGCCCTACGAGGGCGGCGAGAACTACGGCGGCCCGCCCTACTGGGGCAAATACGTCTTCCACGACAACAACCGCGACATCAACTACGGCGTCGATTCGCTGCGAGCCCACCTCGAGTGGTACCTGCACTGGCTGCCGCCGGTGTGGCACGACCTGCATGAAGCGCAGATCCTGATGTACACGTTCAGCGGACAGCCGCCGCAGAACGCCAACCTCGACCCGATTCTGTATTCCGAACTGCCCTTCTTCGCCAACTACGAGGTCAACAAGCTCACCGGCTACGGCATGCCGGGCGTGTGGCACTTCGGCTTCGTTGACATGTGGTCGCCCGGCTATCTGGGATTTGCCGCCGCCAACCACAACGGCATGCTCCGGATGTACGAGATCTTCAATCAGGGCGGCGCCACCACGAAGAAGGCGCGCCTCAGCGGCGGGCAGCTCACGCGTGAGTGGTACCGGCCCAAGCCGGCGCCATCCGGCGAGATCGACTGGTCGATCCGGAACTCCATCAACTACGCGCAGACCGGCGTGCTCACGGCGCTGGAACTGGCCTCGACCGTGCCCGGCATGCTGGTCGAGAACTTCTACAAGAAGTCGGTGAACGGGGTGGCCGCGGGCGCCGACCGTGCGCCGCACGCCTTCGTGCTGCCGGCCGGGCAACACGACCAGACGCGCGTCGACCGGGTCGTGAACCTGCTGCGCCGCCAGGGCATCGAAGTGCACCGCGCCACCTCCGACGCCGGCGAGGGCGAGGCCCGTATCACCGCGGGTTCGTACGTCGTGCGCCTCAATCAGCCCTATGGCCGCCTGGCCAAGACGCTGCTGGAGAAGCAGACCTACCCCGACGCGAACTTGCGCACTTACGACGACACGGCATGGACGATGGGCCTTGCCAGCGACGTCGACGTGCGCACCATCGACGACAAGGCGGTGCTGACCTCGCCCGCAGAGCTCCTGAAGGCCGATGCGGCCACGCCCGGACGCCTGCAGGGCTCGCTCGGCACCATCGTCGCCGTGAAGCACACCGGCGCGCTCAACCTCATCACCCTGCGCTACCGTCTGCGCGACGTGCCGGTGCGGGCGGCATCGGCGCCCTTCACGACGCCTGCCGGCGAGTTCCCGGCCGGCTCGTTCCTCATCGACACCGACGGCCACGAGGAACACATCGCCACCGAGATCACGGCGCTCGGCCTGACGGCGGCGGCGCTCGAGGCGATGCCCGCCAACGTCGCGACCGTGGCGGTGGACCTGCCGCGCATCGCCGTCTACACGACCTGGGCCAACACCGAGAAGGTGGGCTGGGTGCGGCTGGCGTTCGACCGCTTCGAGATTCCCTACGACCTCATCCACAAAGACCACGTGCAGACCGGCGCGAAGCTGCGCGCGAAGTACGACGTGATCGTGGTGCCGCACCAGACACAGAGCGGCAAGGCGCTCGTCTACGAACAGCCGAAGCTCTCGAAGCCGCTGGCCTACAAGAAGAACGACACGTTCAAGACCTTCGGGATGTACGCCGAGACCGACGACGTGCGCGGCGGCATGGGCATCAAGGGCGTGGCGGAGTTCGCCGAGTTCCTCGATGCCGGCGGCGTCATGATGACCTTCGGTGTGGCCAGCTTCTTCCCCGCCGAGTTCGGCCTGACGCGCGGCGTCGATGCGCAGCGTCCGGCGGCGCCGTTCTACGCGCCCGGGCCCTACGTGCAGACCGACGTCGTGGACGGCGGGCATCCGCTGCTCTACGGCCTTCGCAGCAAGACGCTGCCGGTGCGTTGGGCCGATGGACCGCTGCTGCAGGTGGCCGGTTCGAATCCGGAACTGGTCGCCTTCACCGGCACGACCCCGGAGACGGCGAAGGTCGTGCTGCGCTTCCCGGGCGGCGACGCCAGCGTGCTCAGCGGACACCTGCGCGGCGCCGATCAGCTCCGCAACCGGCCGGCCCTGGTGGACGCCCCGGTCGGCAAAGGCCGCGTGTTGATGTACGCGATGAACCCGATCTACCGTTGGCAGACCTTCGGTGAACACGGCCTCGTGTTCAACGGCTTGCGGACGCCGCCAGAGCTCGTAGGCGTTCGGTTCTCCGCTGCCGTCGTCCAGCACGGGCGACAACCAGGTCAGGCGAACCTTGTTGTTTTCCATCGAAAGAACCAGAGAATTCATCTCGAGGGCGTGCCCGTTGTTGATCTCCCTCAGCTCGCATCGC
>JANNIB010000126.1:0-6824 GCA_031404695.1 Acidobacteriota bacterium | reverse complement strand
CGGCACCACCAGCAGCAGGCGCTGGGAGGCTCGTTGCAGGTTCTCGAACTGGCCACCGTACTCCACGTAGTAGCCCGGTGGCAGGGTCACCTGACTGCCCACGGCCTGCTGCACATCCGCAACGAAACTGGCGAGGTCGGTGCCTCGGACGTTCGCCTCCACGGCGATTCGCCGATGGTAGTTCTCGCGGGTAATCTGCGCCGGTCCCTCTTCGACGACGATGTCGGCGAGCTGCGACAGCGGGATCATGCGGCCCTGGGGGTCGGCGACCTGCAGCATCCGGATCTTCTCGATGTCGCTGCGTGATTCCGGGGTGAAGCGGACCTGGATGTCGAAGCGCCGTTGGCCCTCGAGCACCTCCCCAACCGCACGGCCGCCCATCGCCTGGACGACGTCCAGCACTTGCGAAGCGTTGATCCCATAGCGCGCGATTTCGTCCCGACGAATCTTCACGCGCAGGAAGGGCAGCCCGCTCGTCTGCTCGAGCTTCACATCTGCCGCGCCGCGGACGCCAGACACCACGCGGGTAATGTCGGCGCCAATGCGCCGCAGCTCGTCGAGGCCCTCGCCGAACAGCGTGATGGCGAGATCCGACCGCACCCCGGCGATGAGCTCCTGCACGCGCAGTTCGATCGGCTGGGAATAGCTCAGCACGTTCCCCGGCACCTCCCGTTCCAGCGCCTCGTTGAAAGCGGCAACCAAAGCCTCCTTCGTCGAGGCGGTCGTCCAGTCGGCGTGGTCTTTCAGGATGACGTAGATGTCGCTCGTCTCCACGCCCATCGGGTCGGTCGGGATCTCCGCCTGACCGGTGCGCGACACGACCGTCACGACCTCGGGGAACTGCTTCAGCGTCCGTTCGATGAGCGTCGTGCTCTTGATGGACTCGGTGAGCGACACACTCGGCAGTCGCCACGCCTGGAGGGCCACGGCCCCTTCATCCAGCTTCGGAATGAACTCCGCGCCCAGGAACGGCACCAGGCCAAGTGAGGCCACGAACACCGCGGCGGCAATGCCGCCCGTGAAGAGCGGCCGGGCCACCGTGCGGTGCAGCCAGGGACGATACCGGTCCTTCAGCCAGTGAATCAGCCGCGGCTCGTGCTCCGACGCCGTCGCCTTGAAGCCGAGCGAGGCCAACACAGGCATGAGCGTCAACGCCAGCACCAGGGAGCCGATCAGCGCGAACACCACGGTGAGCGCCATCGGTCGGAACATCTTCCCCTCAACGCCTTCGAGGGTCAGGATGGGTAGGTAGACGATGATGATGATCAGCACGGCGAAGAAGACTGGCCGGGCCACTTCGCGCCCCGCGTCTCGTATCACGTCGTCTTTCGACCGTCCTGGCGCCCGAGCTTCGCTCAAGCGGCGGACGATGTTTTCGATCATGACGACGGAGCCATCGACGATCAGCCCGAAGTCGATGGCCCCCAGGCTCATGAGGTTGCCTGACAGGCCGGCCTCGACCATCCCCGTGAAGGCGAACAGCATCGAGAGCGGGATCGCTGCCGCGACGATGAGGCCGCCGCGCACGTTGCCGAGCAGCAGGAGCAGCACGGCAATGACGAGAATGCCGCCTTCGATGAGGTTCGTCGAGACGGTGCCGATGGTCTTGCGCACTAGATCGGTGCGGTCGTAGTAGCTGTCGACGGTGACCCCCTTGGGCAGGCTGCCCTTGATCACCTCGAGTTCGGTCTTCACCCGATCGGCCACCACGCGGGCGTTCTCGCCAATCAGCATCATCACGACGCCGGTCACGACTTCGCCGCGTCCGTCTCGTGTGACGGCACCTTGCCGGACCTGGGGCGCCAGTACGGTCGTACCCAGGTTCTTGATGAAGACCGGTGTCCCGCCCTTGGCCGCCGCCACCACGATGTTGTCGATGTCGGCGATCTTCTCGACGAGCCCTTCGCCGCGGATGACGTACTGCTCCTGCGCCCGTTCGATGTAGGCGCCGCCCGCGTTGGCGTTGTTGCCTTCGAGGGCCTCGAACACTGCCTCGAGGCTGATGTTGTACGAGACGAGCTTGTCCGGGTCGATCTGCACCTCGTAGGTCTTGAGTTCGCCGCCGTACGAGTTGACCTCGACAACTCCTGGCACCGATCGGAGCTTGAAGGCGATGTCCCATTCGAGGATCGAGCGCAGGTCCATCAGCGACTGCCCCTCCCCACGCACCTCGAACTGATAGATCTCGCCCAACCCACTGGTGATAGGGCCCATGGATGGCGTGCCCAGTCCTTCGGGAATGGCCGCCCGTGCGTCTGGCAGACGCTCCAGCACCAGCCGCCGCACGAAATAGAGGTCGAGGTTCTCTTCGAAGTAGATGTAGACGGCGGACAGCCCGAAGCGGGACACCGACCGGATGTCGGTGATGCCCGGCAGACCGCTCATGGCCGTTTCAACCGGGAAGGTGATGAAGCGCTCCACCTCCAATGGGCCGAGCCCCGGCGCCTGCGTCAGTACAAGCACCTGGTTCGGGGTGACGTCGGGCACGGCGTCGATCGGCAGCCGGAGCATGGCGCGCACGCCGAACCCCACCATGACGGCCGTCAGCACGATGACGAGGAACTTGTTGCGCAGCGAGAAGTCGATGAGTCTATGCATGAAGGGCTCCCGACTAGTGCTCGTCGCCGATGCGCTCGCGCAGGAGCGCGGTCTTCAGATAGAAGCTGCCGGCGCCGACAACGGTGTCGCCCGCCTGCACGCCGGTGCGGATCTCGACGAGATCGCCGGCCGTCATGCCCAGCTCGACGTTGCGTCGCTCGAATCGATTCGCAGACTGCTGCACGAACACCACCGGCTGGTTGTCGACGGTCTGGATCGCGGCGAGCGGCACCAGGAGTCCCTCGCGTTGCTCCGCGGTAGGAATCGAGACACGGGCGAACATGTCCAGCTTCAGCGCAGTTCCGGGATTGGCGACCACGACCCGTGCCTTGGCGGTGCGCGTCTGCGGATCGATGAGGTCGGCGACGTAGGTGACGCGGCCGGCGAAGCTCCGGTCCGGGTAGGCGTCCACGCGCACCACCGCGTCCGTACCCGCCCGCACCTTCGTGATGTCCTTCTCGTAGATGTCCGCCATGACCCAGACACTCGACAGGTCGGTCACGGTGAACAGTTCGCGCTCGGGCTCGGCCACCTCGCCCTGCGCCACGTCGTACTTCGTGACCACGCCGTCGAATGGCGCGCGCAGCACGGCGAGTGAGGCATCGCGGTGGGGACTGGCGCCGCCAGTGGGCGACAGCTGCCGCAGGTCAGCATCCGAGAGGCCGAAGCGATGCAGCTGCTCCTCAACTCTGGACACGGCGGCCTGATCGCGAGCCACACCCGCCTCGGACGTCTTCAGTTCGGCCTCGCGAAGGTCCATCGTCTGCTGGGCGATCGCTTCCAGCTTGATGAGGGCACGGCCTCGTTCGACCACCCGGCGCTTCACGTCGAGGTCGGCTTCGGCCTGGCGCAGCACGGCGCGCGCGCCAAGGTATTCGCCTACCAGTTCGCCGAGCTGAATATTGTCGTAGGTCGCCAGCGGCTGCCCCTTGGTCACACGCTCACCCAGGCTGACCCAGACACGCTCGATGAGGCCGCGAGCCAGGGGCCGGATGTGCGCAATGCGAGCGTCCTCGGCGGCGACGCTGCCCGTCACGTCGATCGTGGTTGGCAGCGGGCGCACCTCCACCGCAGCGAGGCCGAGCGCGGCGTTGTCTTGCGCGTCGGCGGTCAGCTCCACGACGCCGGCAGGGAGTTCGTCCGCGTGGTCTTCGGCGACCTCCGGCTTCGCGGTCGCGGGGCGCATCAGCAGCCAGGCGGCCGTGCCAGTCAGTACCGCGGTGACAGCGACGGCAACAAGGAGCGCGCGCATCGAAATGCCCGGTTCGTTGGGGTTGGTGCCTGTGGTGGCGTTCATAGGGATCAAGCTCCTCACGGCTGCACGTCGGGTCGTCCGACGGCGGCGGCGAGCTCGAACAGGCTCACCCGCTGGTCGAACAGGGCGCGGTTGTAGGTGCGTTGCGTGTCGCGAAAGGCGCGCTGGGCATCGAGGAAGTCGATGAGGTCCGCGACGCCCAGCCGGTAGGATTCCAGGACGATGTCTCGGGACTCCTGCGCGTTCATGAGGTACTCCCGCTCGATGTAGTCAACCCGCGCGCGGTTCGTGTCCACGGCGTTCAGCGCACGCTGCACGTCGAGCCGCACCACGGTGGCCGTCGCATCGGCCCGTGCGTCGGCCGCTCGGCGTTCCGCGTCGGCGCGCGCGATGCCGCCTTGGTTCTGGTTGAAGAACGGCAGGGGCATCGTGACGCCGAACACCACGCCGTCGGACCCGAAGTTGTTCTGGTAGCCGCCCCCCAAGGTGATGTTGGGCGTGCGCAGCGCTCGCTGCAGGCGAGTCGACGTCTCAGCCTGGACCTGCTCCCGTCGGGCCACGAGGACATCCGGGCGTGCCTCGAGTGCTTGAGCAAGAAGGCGTGGCGCTCCACCGGCGTCCGCAGACGCGGCGGTCAACGCCTCTAATCCCTCGGCGGGCGACGCCTTCAGCCCGTCAATCAGCTCGAGCGGCAGGTCCAGCCGCGGAGCGTTCAAGAGCGCCAACAGGGTGCTACGCGCGTTCTTCAGTGCCAGGTCTGCGCCAAAGACGTCTTCGACGAAACGCAGTCGCTCCACCTGCAGCCGTCGCAACTCGGCGCCCGAGATCTCGCCCTGCTGCAACCGGGCGCGATTGAGCGCGATCACCCGGTCGATTTCCTCGAGCGACGTCTGAGCGACGCCGCGGTCGGCCTGAGCGAGCACGGCGGTCAGATACGCGCGCCTGACGTCCAGGCCGATCTGCCGGGCGCGGTCCTGGACGTCGAACTGAGCGGTGGCGCGCCCGGATTCGGCGACCTCTGTGCGCAGGCGTCGTCGTCCTGCCGTCTCGAGTTCCTGATCGAATCGGACGGTGAACTCCTGACCGCCCCAGTAGCCGGGGCGCGCTGACTCAAATACGGGGTACCCCGCAGAGTCGACGGACAGCGTCGGATTGGGTCGTCGCGACGCTGCCAATCGGTCGCCCTCGACGGCGTCGACGTCGGCTCGCGCGGCCACCATGGCCGGGTTCCGCTCGACGGCGAGCGTCACCGCGTCCCGCAGGGTCAGCCGCTCCGGGATGGCTGACTGGGCGGCCACGGCACCGGGAGTAAGGAACGAGACGCCAAGCGTCCACGCCGCGACGGCGAACACGTGGACAGGCACACTTCGAACAGATCTGCGCATACGCCTTCCATAGCTCCTGAGTGGCGCTCGCTCACTGTCGGGAGCGGGTGCGGGAACGCACCAGCACCTGACACGACGGCCGAAGCCGCAAACGCGCCAAGGTAAAGTCATGTCCTGACGGTTCAGGAACCGTCAGAGGCTATGAATTTGGAAACGGGAAGCTACGAGGCGAGCGGAGGGTGGTAGAGACTGCGCGGGATGCCGATGGCGAGACTTTCGGCCGGGAACCGTTCGACAACCACCGGAATGCCGTCCGTGAACGCGATCGCCACGGCAATGGCCTTCTCGGTGTGCGAACAGCAACAAAAGCAGTCGTCGTCCTGATCCTGAGGCGTCGGAGCGCTTCCGTGATCCTGGACAGCCGCCTCGCTGCTACACAACCCCGGCACGAGCAAATCCGCCGCCGCCCACGCCAGCAGGAGGCAGGTCACGATGCGGATAGCGATGTGCCGGCGGATGGCGTGCACTAACGTCAGGATACCTGTCCCGGGTCCTGATCAGCAAATCGGCCGGAGCAAGGGTGCACTTGAAGGCACCCCTTGACCAGCGCTGGCAGTGCCTGATCAGAAATCAAACCGGACGCCACCGTTGAACACGCGGCCATCAAGCGGCGCCCACGCATCGACGGTCCATCGGCCATCAGGACCCTGTGACGGGCGTAGCACGGAGTCCCATCGAGTCTGGCGAACGCCCGTCACGTTCTCAGCATTGAGGAACAGGCGCGCGCGACCCACACGGCGCTCGGCGAGTAGCCCAACAATGACATACGGCCGCGATTCATCGCGGTACGGGTTCACCTCCAGGCGCTGACGGCCGGTGTAGTAGACCTCGAGTCCCACGCGCCCCTTGCCTTCGGGCTCCCACATGCCCACGAGCCCGGCACTGTGTCGCGGGGTGAGCTCGGCATCCTGTCGACGCTCGCGGGCGCCTTCACGCGACCGGACATAGGTGTAGTTTGTCGTCGCGGCGTACGCCCCGTGGCGCCATGTGCCGAGGAGTTCGAGTCCGACATTGGTCGCGTCCTCGCTCTGGTTGAACAGCGCATAGGTCGACTCGCGATCGACCTGCAGCGGGTCGGTGACGCGCGATCCGAAGATGGTGGCGGTGATGGCATTCGCGCCGAAGGCACGAGTGAGGTCGAGCGATGCGCTGGTCCCGCGCTCCGCCTCGAGCGGACGGGAGATGATGAGACGTGTCAGCCCCGCGGCCTCGGTCTCTTCCGTCAACGGCGTGGCCGCAAAGAACCCGCGACCGACGGAGGCACGACTCGTCCACGCGCCCTGGCGCAGCAGCGCCGAGAGACGCGGGCTGAAGAACGTGCCGTACTCACTGTGCATGTCCACGCGGCCGCCGGCCGACACAGCAAACCAGTCTGTGGCCTGCACGTCGGCCTGCGCAAACACCCCAGGTACGTCGTACGTATAGGCGAACTGCGGCACGTCGCGCGGCGTGTAGGCGTCACGCTCGTAGGCTGCGCCGGCCACCCACGTCGCGGAGCCGGCCGTCCCACGCAACGCCACCTCACTGAACAGGTTCGCGTGACGGTCGCGCTCGATGGTGCTGCCGAACGTATGCGTGTGCTGCTG
>JANNIB010000125.1:0-8871 GCA_031404695.1 Acidobacteriota bacterium | reverse complement strand
GCCGCGGGACGGCCGGCGCCGCGGGCCGCGGCTCGACGACGGGCGCGGGCGTCGCGGCGGGCGGCGCCGCCGGGGGGTTCGCCAGCTGCGCGCCGAGTTCGGCCACCTGGGCATCGCCCGGGGCGAGCGCCTGCGCCGAGGCCAGGGCCCGCGCCGCCGCTACGGGATCGCCTGCCGCGAGCGACTCACGGGCCGCGGCTAGCAGGCCGTCGAGCTTGGCCAGTCCGGCTTCGGCGGCGGTGCGCACACGCGCCGCTTCGGCGTTGGCCGGGTCGTGACTGAGCGCGGCCGACGCCTCGGCCAGCGCGGCCCGGTAGTCGCGCGCGCTCAACCGCGCCTGGGCACGCTGCACTTCGCCGCCCCCGCCACTGTCGGCGTCGCGGCTGGTCATCAACCAGAATCCGCCGGCGGCGACGACGGCCACGACCACCGCGGGCAGCAGCCACGCGCGGCCACCGGCGGCGGGCACGGCGGCCGTCGTGGCGGCGTTGCTGCCCGGGAGCGACACGGCAGCGGTGGCCGCCGAGGCGGCCGGCGTCTGCGCGGTGGTAACCGCGCCGGTGGCGCCGGGCACCGCCGTCGCGGCCGTCTGCGTGGCGCTGGCGATCGCGCCCGACTGCATGTCGCGGCGGATGCGCTTGAGGTCGGCTTCGAGACTGGCGGCCGTCTGGTACCGCAGGTCGCGATCTTTTTCCAGCGCGGTGCTGATGGCTTCGAAGAGGCGCTGCGGCGTCTCCGGATTGAGCAGCACCGGCGAGACCGGCGCGCGGTTCAGGATGGCGTCGAAGATCACGGCCGAGGTGCTGCCGCCGAACGCCTGGCGTCCCGTGACCATCTCGTAGAGCACCACGCCCAGCGAGAAGATGTCGGTGCGCGCGTCCACGTCTTCGCCGCGGGCCTGCTCGGGCGACATGTACGACACCGTGCCGATGGCGGTGCCGGGCGCCGTGAGCTGATTTTCGACCACCGGTCGCCGCGCCGCCTGCGTGGTGCCGGTGACCGCCGCCGTCATGTCTCCGGCGCCGGTCGAGAGCAGCCGGTGTTCGCGCCCCAGCTTCGCGAGTCCGAAGTCGAGGATCTTGACGCGCAGCTTCTCGCCCACCCAGATGTTCGCGGGCTTGATGTCGCGGTGCACGATGCCCTGGGCGTGCGCGGCTTCGAGCGCATCGGCGAGCTGGATGCCGATGTCGAGGACGTCGGCGATCTTGAGCGGCCCGCGGGCCACGCGTTCGCGCAGCGTCTCGCCTTTGAGCAGCTCCATCACGATGAACGGGGCGTCGTCGTGGACGCCGATGTCGTGGATGGCGCAGATGCCCGGATGGCTGAGCGAGCTCGCGGTGCGGGCTTCGAGGCGGAAACGGTCGAGCGCCTGCGGGTCCTGGACGCTGTCGGTCGGCAGGAACTTCAGCGCCACCTTGCGGCCCAAACGCTGGTCTTCGGCGAGGTACACCACGCCCATGCCGCCGGCTCCGAGCGAGCCGAGGATCCGGTAGTGGGAGAGGGTCTGTCCGATCATGCCGATCCCTCATTCATATCGAACGATACGGGTCTGCACATCATAGGGCCGCCCGCAGGGTGACGAACGGCGTGGACCATCGGCGGGAATGGCTGAGCCGAGACGGCACGACAGGGTTGTCCCAATCGAACACTTAAGGATCAGCAACGCCCGTCAGCGGGCCACTCCCACGGAGCCCCCATGTGCATGGCCTCGATAGATGCGGCGCCCGCGATCGCCCCGGCCGCCGCGCTCGACGCGTTCGCTGACCTCGACGCCGCGCCGGCCGCTCTGCAGGCACAGGCGGACGTCACCCCAAAAGCACGGCGCGGCCGCGTGGCCGCCGGCCTCGCTGCCCTCACCGCGGCGCTGGGGTTGTCGCTGTTCTTCGTCGTGTTCACCGCAACGTCTGAAGCGGTCGTGACCGGAAGGGTCGTCGCCTTGCCGACGCCGATTGCCGGCACCGTGCTGGAGCTGTCCGGCGAAACGGGCGACTCCGTCGTGGCCGGTCAGGTCGTTGCCCGCGTCAGGAACGAGCGGGCGGATGGCGGTCGGCTCGAGACCTTGCGCACGCAGCAAGCAGGCTTGCACGCCCGGCTCACGGCCCTGCGCGCCGAGATCACGCACAAGGCCGCGGAGCGCGCCCGGCTGATGCGGGAGGTCGACGTGCATCGGGACGCGCTGATCGTCGACGTCGAACACCAGTGTCGCGAAGCGCAGCTCCGCCATGCGTCCGCCGCGGTCCTGCTGGAGCAACGCCGCAGCGAGGCCGCCGCCATGGCCGCGCTTTTCGCGGCGCAACTCGTCTCGCGACTCGACCACGAGCGCGCCGCGGCGGAGAGCACGGCGGCCGAAAGCGCCTGCGAGGAACACCAGTCGGCGTCGGAGCGGCTTCAGGGGCGCCTCGCCGCGCTCCGCCGCGGGGTCATCGGCGGCGCCGACGCCCCGGCGGAGAAGCTTCGCGCCGGCGACCTGGCCCTGACGCTGACAGGACTCGAGCTCACCGTTCAGGAGCTGCGGCAGAGCCTCGAGACGGTCGACCACGCGCTCGAGGCGGAGCACGCCCAGGTGTCGCGACTCTCGGATGCCGCGATCGAAAGCCCCGTGCGCGGGCGTGTCTGGAAGCGCGCCGCGAACGCCGGGCAGTTCATCAGCGCCGGCGGCGAGGTCATGGAGCTGGTCGAGGCGTCGTCGCTGCAGGTCGAGGCGTACTTCCATCAGCGCTACCTGCCCGACATCGCCATCGGCGACGCGGTTCGCGTCATGCCTGTCGGGAGCCGCGCGCACCTCACCGGCACGGTGCGTTGGATTGGCGCCGAGGCCTCGGCGAGCACGCGCACTGTGGCTCCGCAGTGGCAGCCCGATCAGGACAAGCCGATGCGGGTCGTGGTGGCACTGAATGCCCCCGATCGCGATCGGGTGTTCGTTGGCCAGCGTGCCCGCGTGGTCGTCGCCTCAGCCGGCATCGCGAGCACGGCGACGACCCTGTTTTCGTGGCTGCTGTCGTGGTGAGTCATGTCCCCCGAACTGTTCCACCCGCTGCTGCTCGCTCTGGCCCTCCAGCTGGTGCTTCCGGCGTGGTCACATGATCACCCGGTGGCGAGGGCTCTTGCGATCGGGGTCATGGAGTTCCACGCGCTGCGCTACGCCGTCTGGCGAGTCACGACCACGCTGCCAGACACGGCGTTCACATTCGACGCGCTCTGGCAATGGACGTTCCTGGCAGCCGAAGCGCTGGCCTTGACTTACAGCTGTCTGACCGGTCTGGTGCTGCTTCGTCGAAGCAACCTGTCGAGTCTGGCCGACGAGCGCGAGCGCGAGCTGCGGGGGCGGACCACAAAGCCGAGCGTCACGGTGCTCATCCCCACCGTGAACGAGCCCCGAGGCGTGCTGGAGGCCACCATCCACGCCGCGACGCGCATCGACTATCCCGATCTCGAGATCTGTGTGCTCGACGACGACAAGGGGCCCAGGCCAGGGACTGCCGTGGCCGCGCGCGTCCACGCCTGGCTGCCGGACCTCTGCGCGCACTACGGCGTGCGGTACCTTCGGCGCCGAACGTCTGCGGGCGCCAAGGCCGGCAACCTCAACCACGGGCTGGCGCACTCGACCGGTCAGGTCATTCTGGTGTTGGATGCCGACTTCCGCGCAGTCTCGAACATCCTGTGGCGCCTGGTCGGGCTGCTGGACGAATCGACGGCGCTGGTGCAGACGCCGCAGCACTACTACACGACCGATCCGATTCAGCACAATCTCGGTGGCGGCCGTTCGTGGACCGAGGAGCAGCGCCACTTCTTCGATGTCATGCTCCCGGCGCGTGATGCCTGGGGCGCCGCCGTGTGCGTCGGCACGGGCTTCGTCGTGCTGCGACGCGCCCTGGGCCCGCAGGGGTTCGAGGAGGCCTGCCTGTCCGAGGACGTCTACGGCGGGTATGCCATCCGCAGCCGCGGGTTCCAGGTGCGCTATCTCAACGAGCCGCTGGCCTTCGGCGCGGCGGCCGACAGCCTGTCGGAGTACATCCGTCAGCGCGTGCGGTGGTGCCAGGGCATCATCCAGGCGATCTGGCTGCCCTACGGTCCCGTTCGCGCCCCCAACCTCCGGCTCGTGGACCGCCTCTTCTATGCCGAGATGCCGGCCTACTGGATCTCGCAGTTCGGGTTCCTCGCGTGCCTGCTCGTGTCGCCCGCCGTGTACTTCTGGACCGGGGTGCCGGCCTTTGGGTGTTCGTCCGACGAGGCCGCCTCCTACCTCGCGCCCCGCGTCGTGAGCGCGGCGATGGTGACCTACTGGATCTCCTGCGGCCGGCAGATGCCGATCGTCAGCGAGATCCGCAACATCGTGGCGCTGGAGTGCGTGCTGCGCGCGATCGCCGGCCTGGCGTTCGCGCCTGCCGGCAAGCCCTTCATCCCGACGCTCAAGGGGGAGCAGCGCCACGCCACCGTCGTGCAGTGGCGCATCATGACGCCGCTGCTGGTCCTCGCCGGCCTCACGCTGGCCGGCATGGGCGGTGCTCTGTTCCTCGAATCTTCGCCGGTGCGATGGGACGAGTACCTGCCCGTAAACATCGCGCTCGGTCTCTACGTCACCGGCCTGCTCGTGGTGAGCAGCCTGGCCTGCGTCGACCGCCCGAAAGACACCACCCAGTCGGACTACCGACAGGTCATCCACGGGCGCTGGCTGCGTGCCGTCGGTATCCTCGTGCGCGGGGCGGAACCTACTCCGGCCGCCACTCGCCCTGCAGTGTGAACGCGGCCCAGTAGTAGGGAGACTGCCAGCGCGGATTGATCCGCAAGGCATTCTGCGCCTCGCGCAGCGCCGACGCGGCCGACAGCTGTCGCGGCCCGAGCATGGCGCCGTAGAACGCGGCCATCAGGGCCGCGGTGGCCTGGTCATCAACTTTCCAGAGGCTGGCGACGACGCGCGCCGCGCCCGCGTACATCAACCCTCGCGTCAGGCCGATCAGCCCTTCGCCGCGCACCTGCTCACCGAGCGCGGTCTGGCAGGCGCTCAGCACCACGAGGTCGGCGTTGAGCCTCAGGTTGTAGACATGGTTCAGGCGGAAGAACCCGTCGGTCAGATCGCCACGTTCGTCCACCATCGACAACGCGATGCCCGACAGATCCGGATAGTCGCCGTTGACGAATCCATGCGTCGCCAGGTGAAGGATGCGCACATCGCCCATGGCCGCCGATTCGAGCGCCGACCGGGAGGCCTGCACGCCGATTGCGCTGATACGTCGATCGGGCTGCACCAACGCGAGCAGGGCATTGGCCTCCTCCCGGGTGTGCGGCAGGCGGCCAAGGCGAGCTCCCGTCAGGGCGGCAGCGGCCCGGGTCCATGCGGGTGCCAGGTCAGGCTCCGCAGGCGACCCGGCCGGCGGCCCGGCTGAAGGTCGGCCCCGGCTCGCAGGTGGACGGCCGAGACGAGGATCGTCGCGGTCGAACACCGGATCGGCGAGCACGGCCAGCGTCTTCGCCGGGCGGCGGCGGCCGGCCCTCGCGCCCCGCATCAGTGCAATCGCCGAAGCCGACGGCACACCGGTCACGTCGTGCGATGCCACCAGCGGCGCGCCGCCGCGGGAAAACGGGAGCACGCCGAAGGGGATGAACGCCAGGGCGCCGTCGGCGGCCACCACCACACGGCGGGCTCGTTGAATCTCGGCCTCGGCCGGGGCCAGCAGCAGGCGCGACAGTTGCGCCGTGTCGGCGGCGAGCTGGGCTTCGGCGCGTCGCAGGCGCTGCCGTCGGGCCGCGGGGAGCTCGCCGGCCGGCACCTCGTTGCGGGCCCCGAGCAGTGTGTGCAGACGGCGCGCCAGCGGCTCGATCTCCGTTCGAGCGGGCAAGGTGACCGCTGTGATTCGTTCGCTCGTGATCACCCAGAGGTAGCTTCGGTCGGTGCCCAGGGCGTACTCGAGCAGCACCGTCCCTGGTTCGACGACCGTCGCCTGGATGTCGCGCGCCTGCAGCGGCACCGGGTTGACGAGCGCCGCGAACTTCGTGCTGCTCGCCCTGATCTGCGCGCGCAGCTCCTGCAACTCGGTGAGGGCCGCGTTCAGGTCTCGGCTGGCCGTCCCGTCGGCCGCCGCGCCCGGCCCTGCCCGGCTTGATGACGGCGCGGCCAGGGCGTCGACGCGGCGCTGCAGGTCCGGCAGCCGGGCGAGGAGCTCCGGCGCGACGTCGCGACGAAGATCGACCTTGGCCTCCGACAGCAGGCGCAGCAACCCCCGAGCCCGCCCCTGCTCGGCCATGCCCAGGGCCTCGAGGTCGTGTCCGGCGTCGGGGTGCTCGCGGTGCAGGTGCATGAGGACGTCCACGTACTGCTCGTAGACCCGGGCGTTGGTCGCGAAGTAGCCCGCGCGCAGCTCGTCTCCAAGCACGCCGTCCATGACGTCGTCGAGCACGGCCACGGCCGCGTCCAGACGGGCGCGCGCGCCACGCAGGTCGCCGGCGCGCAGATCGATCGCCGCCAGCTCCCGCAAACTGTCGATCTGGTTCGATTTACTCGACACCGTCCGCGCCAGCTCGCCTGCTCGCAGGTAGTGGACGCGCGCGTCGGCATCCGCGCCGCCCAGTACCGAGAGACGCCCGAGATGCATCAGCACGCTCGCCTCCGTCGAGGCGAGTCCCAGCGTCTGCACGATGGCGAGCGCCTGTTGCAGGTGGCGAAGGCCGCCGTTGGTATCGCCGAGCTCCGCGTAGAGCAGCACGCCGAGATTCAAGAGCGCCGTGGCCTCGCCGTTGCGATTGCCGACGGCGCGCCGCAGTTCCACGGCCTCGTCGATACTGCGGCGGGCCGACTGAAAGTCCCGCAGATCCTTCTGCGCCAGGCTCAGGTTGTTCAGCGACTGCGCCACGAGGTCGGGCAGCAGCAGCCGCCGTCTGATGGCGAGCGCTTCGCCGTGATAGCCGAGGGCCTCGCGCAGTTGTCCCGACTCGCGGTAGATCTCGCCGATCGTGTTGAGGGCCACGCTCTGCCGTCGCTGGTCGCCCGACTCGCGATGTATGGCCAGCGCCTCCCGGCTGATGGTCAGCGCGGCCTGAAAGTCGCCGGCCGTGAGCCGCGACACCCCGAGGTTCTGGAGCGTCATGGCCAGCTGCGCGCGATCGTCGAGTTGGCGCGCGGTCTCGAGCGAGAGATCGCCGAAGCGCAGTTCCTCGGCGCGATTGCCGAGCATCCAGTGGGCGGACCCGAGGTTGCTGAGCGCGCCGTGCTCCGCGTTGAGCGACGCGCCTGCCCGCGCCAGTTCGAGGGCCCGGGAGCCGCTCTCGAGGGCCTGGCGTGCCTTCCCCTGCATGAGAAAACCCGTCGTCAGCATGTTGAGGGCCGCGGCCTGCAGGGGGAGGGCCCCGATCGGTTCGACCAGGCGCAGGGCCTGGGTGATGAGCGGTTCGGCTGCGATCGCGTTGTCCTGCGCATGGAACGACGACGCGATCGAGAGGTGCGTCAGGGCCTCCCCTTCAGGTGCGCCGGCCGTGCGCCACAGCGGAAGGGCCGCCTCGTACCGCTGCCTGGCCTCGGCCATGCTCGCCGGCGCATACAGTCGATGGCCTTCTTCGGTGAGCCGCTCGGCATCGACATGGACGCGGTCGCGCGACCCGGTGGCGTGTGCTTGCACGACGATGCCGATGCGTCCACGCCGGCCCGAAGGCTCGAGCGAGCGTACCGTCACGAGGTGCCGCCCCTCTCCTGCTGCGATGAACGACAGCCCTTCCGGATCCGACTTGGTGTCGGGCCGGTTCCGGCGGGCCACGGTCTCGCCGGTCGGTGCCGCCAGCGCCAGTTCGACGTCGGTGTTGCGTTGATCGACCCTGACATGCACGAAGTCGCCGGAGTTAGCTGCCACGCTGAACGTCAGCGTCGCGCCGCCGTCGATGTCCTGCGTCAGCGGCGTGTCCACCAGCAGCGGGAGGATGCCCTCGAGTGGGGTCTGGGCGGAGGCGGCCCCGGCAGCGAGGCACAGCCCGATCACCAGCGCGGCGCCGACGTTCCTGATGGGCTCTGGCATGGGTGGCACGCGAGTTCGAGACGCTCTTGATATCACAGGGAGCGCCACACGCACGGGTGTTCTGCCATCCCCTTGTGGCTCTATCGCACCACTGAGAATGTGAACGAGGAGTACTCCACGAACCGGCCCGGCGCGGTCGCAAGCGCCAGGCGCAACTCGTGCTCCCCGGCTGCGAGGGCCGTCGCGGCGACCTGGATGTCGATCGTCCCATCGCCGAGGGTGATGGCCGTCAGCGGCACCACGCCGCCGGCCACCTGCACCCCTCCACGTCGCAGCTCGAAACGCGCGCCGACAATGTTCGCCGGCAGCGGGTCGTCGTGGACGGCCGTCACCCGCACCAGCGCGGCACCCGGCGGGACTCTGACGACCGACAGCCCGCCAGACCGGGTGCCGGGTACCAGCATGACGGCGACGCTCGTGAGCGACTCGAGTTGCCGGGCCAGCGACTCGCGTGCCGACTGGGCCTCGGCGGCGCGCGTCTCGGACGCTCGCGCCGTCGACTCCGCGCGGTCGCGGGCCGCGGTCGTGTCCTGAAGCTGCGTGCGCACCCCCACCAGCTCGCGCCGGGTCTGCAGGCTGGCGCCCACGGCGACGAGGAGCGCGGCAGCCGCCAGCACACCCGCGCCTGCCTGCCACGCCGGAGTTCTCAACATCGCCGTGAGCCGCTCGAGCAGGGACGGGGCGTCACCCGCGGCGTCCGGCGCCTCGCGCACGACGGCTCGCAGCGCTTGCGCAAACCGCAGGCGCTCGCGCCAGTCGGGCGCCGCCGCCAGCGTCTCGATACGGGCGCTCGCCTGGTCATCGAGGCGCCCGTCGAGGTAGTCATCGACGAGTTCATCGGCAACGCCATCGAACAATGCGAAGACCGCAG
>JANNIB010000124.1:0-3090 GCA_031404695.1 Acidobacteriota bacterium | reverse complement strand
CCCACGGCGGTGATGCGGTCGCCGGTGATGACGACCACCGCGTCAGCAATCGGGGCGCCGCGGGTGCCATCGATGAGGGTGGCGCCGGTGATGGCGGTGACGCGCGCGGAAGACGTCTGCGCGAGGGGATGGGAGGAGGCGAGGGCGGCGAGCGCCCCGACGAGGAGGCACAGCCGTGCCAGGGGCGTGGGGAAAGACATGCCGGATTGTAACGGGGTCTGTCACGGTCACCGAATGTCTTCGGGGTCAGACCCCGGTGACACTTGATGACGGTGACAGACCCCGTTACAAACCGTGACCGTGACAGACCCCGTTACAAATGTCAGGCGCGCACGACCCTCGACGGCACCGGGACGCCCGAGCTGTCGAGTTCGTAGGCGTAGCCTTCCTTCTGGTCCACGTTGCCGCTGTCGCTGTCGGTGTACACAAACAGCCGACGTCCGTTCGTGCGCGTCTTGACCAGCCCGAACGCCGTGCGGCTGAAGCCGAAGAACTCGCCGCGAGCCTTCTGCTTCGGCGTCTTCGGATTGGCGAGCTTCGAGTACCCCTCGACGTTGAAGAACGCCACCAGCTCGGTCACGAAAATCAGCGGCTAGGGCACGCGCGACCACTTTCCGAGCGCGCCCATCAGCGTGGCCCGCGGGTGGATGTATTCCTTGCGCGCGTTCTCGTCGCCGCTCGACACCACGCTCACCACCGGCGACACCGCCTGGAACAGCGCGCCCGAGAAATCCGCGGAGCCGTGGTGCGGCACCTTGAACACCTCCGAGCGCAGATTCACGCGCCCGGCGTTGTGCTTCCGCGTGAGGAAGCGGCTCGCCTGATCGTTCAGATCCCCCGCGAACAGGTAGCTGTAGCCGCCGTAGGTCAGACGGAACACCACCGAGTGGCCGTTGATCGTGTGCGACGCCGAGTGCCCCTTGAACGGCGCGTTCTCGAGGTCCAGCGATTCGTGCCCCAGGCGCGGTCCCTTCGGCGGATCGCCGAGGAACGGCAGCGCCGGCTTGCCACCCACACTCGTCGTGAGCGGCCCCAGCACCTCGATCTTCATGGCGTCGGTGTTGAAGAACTTGAAGGCGGAGGTGTCGCCGAACTCCAGCCGGCGAAACGTCAGTGGCGAGCGCTGCTGGTAGGTGGCAAGCGTCGTCTTCCACCTCTTGAACGGCTCGTTCAACTCGGTGTCGGGCACGTCGAGCAGATTGGTCTCGAGTCCGGTGAGATACGTCTGCCCGTCCACCTCTCTCGTCGGACCGAGCATCTCGACGTCCTTCACAGACCTGCCGTTGATTTTGCCGGGACGCTTCACGATGCCGTTGTGATAGATGCGCTTCGGCTTGATGAAGAGGCGCTTGCGCGGCTCGGTGTTGGTTTCCGACGTCAGGATCTCCGGCAGGCCCTCGAAGTGATCGGCGTCGCCGTGCGTGACCAGGATGCAGTCGATCCGTTGCGGCTTCGCGAGGCTGGTGCCGCGGAAGCGGCCGGCGAGGTAGCGCGCGAAGAGCTGATTGTCGCCGCCGTCCACGAGGATGAGGGTGCCGTCGGGCGCTTCGATGATCGAGCCGTCGCCCTGCTGCACGTCCACGAAGTTCACCTTCAGCACGTCGTTCTGCGCCTTCGGTTTCACCAGGTCGATGGCCGTAAGCGCCAGCGACGCCCTTGGCTCGATGAAGCCCTTGATCTTCACCGGCAGGATGCTGCCGTCGGGCTGCTCGTTGAAGTACACGGTTTCGACTTCGAGCAGGCTGGCGCTTTCGGCCGTGATGACGAGTTCGTCGCCCCAGGCGAGCGTGCGGGCGAGCTTCTTGCGGCCGGGTTCGGCCCACACATCCACCAGATCCACGGTGACAACGCACGTCTTGCGCATGGGCAGGCTCATCGCCGGCGGTGCACGATCCGCCGTCGTCAGGATAGACGGACTTCCGCGTCATATTCGCCGACAACCGGCACGGCGCCGGCGGACGGTGTACGCTTGTGAGATACACATGTACAAAACAGGCGACCTCGTCCGTCATCGATCGAAACCAGAGTGGGGCGTGGGCCGCATCACCGGACAGACCGGTGAAGGGAAAGTGCTCATCAAGTTCTCCAGCCGCAGCGGCGACGTGCTGCTGACGCCGGATGGCGCCAGCGCGCATCTGGTCTCCGACAACAGCCCGCTCGGCGCCCTGAGCCCGCAGGCGCCGCGCCACGTCGCGCCGGTGCGCCGCACTCCGTGCGTCAACTGCTCGGCCGACGTGCGCGCCGTGGTCAATTCGCCCGACGCCGCGTGGCGCGCCTGCGTCGCGTGCTCGGCGCGCAACGGACGGCAGCACGTGTTCCTGCCGTTCCCGGCCGCCTTCGACGTCATCGACGCGCCGCTCGGGGAAGACGAAGTCTCCGACGACCCGCACTTCGGCTGGTGCCGCGCCTGCCGCGCCGGCAGCCGCGCCTCCGGCTACAAGAACTGCAGCGACGTGATGTGAGGCGCCCGGCTCAGGCCGGGTCGATTTGTAACGGGGTCTGTCACCGTCACGAGTTGTAACGGGGTCTGTCACGGTCACAGGCCACGGTCACGGGCGCACCGTCTACTGCACGTAGCGCCCGCGCTCCCCACGTGCCCACGGCGTGTACTCGATGGCGAACCGCACGCGCTCGTGCACAGGCGGATGACTGAACGCCCAGAACACGAACAGCGGATGCGGCGTGGGATAGACCAGCCCCTTCTCGCCCAGCTTCTGGAACGCGTGCGCTGCTGCCTGCGATGAATCCGCGGTGAGACCGTGCATCGCCTCGAGCCCGTAGATGTCGGCCTGATGTTCGAGATAGCGCGAGAACGCCGCCTGCACCGGCTGCGTTGCCAGCGAGAACACGCTCAGCAGCAGGATCAGCACCGGCAGCGACGCCCAGTCGCTCACGCCGCGGATGTCCCCGCGCGCGCCGAACCGCGCCAGCACGCCGGCGAGCAGCCGATGCGCGAGATAGAGCTGCAGCAGCAGCCCCAGCGTGGCGAAGCCCAGCGACAGCCAGATGTGCTGCAGCACGTAGTGGCCCATCTCGTGCCCGAACACGAACATCGTCTCGCGGATGGCGAGGTCGCGCGACGTGTTGTCC
>JANNIB010000123.1:0-2407 GCA_031404695.1 Acidobacteriota bacterium | reverse complement strand
CGAATTCGTCGCCGGACGACACGTCGAGGTGCACGTCGAACTCCCCGCGGCTCGAGCGCGCCGCGGCGGCCTCCAGGGCGGTGAGCGGCCGCAGGTTCCGCCGCACGCTCGCGAGCACGGCGAGAATCACGACCACGAGCGAGGCGGCCGTCAGCAGCGCCACGTCGCGCTCGAGTTGACCGAGCGTCGCGTTGAAGCCCGTCTGAGGTACCAGCGCCACCGCCGTCCAGACGCCGGCGTGGTAGTCGCCCTGGAGCGGCAACGCCCACGTCCGCACAACGTAGGTGACCTCGCCGATCGTCATGGTCGCTTCGCCGTGCTGGGGCAATGCGGCGGTGCGCACCGCAGCCGCGGTGGCGGCATCGGCACTGGAACAGGCCACGTGCCCCACGGCGGTCCGAAGGCACAGCGCCTCCTCGTCGGGCAACGACGTCGCCTCCGCGAGGCCGAAAATCGCGGACGTGGAGAGCCGGGCGGCCGCCTGCGCCCCGGAGGCGTGGCCCACGACCAGCCAGTTCCAGTCGGCGTCCGAGCTTCTTAGCAGCACGGCGCCGCTGTCCCGGAGGTGGCGGGACTCGGCAGCCGTCAACGCCGGCGGCGTCCCGGCGCCCTTCAGTGCGACGCGCGTCCCATCGGCGGGCAGCACGGAGAGCGCCTCGGCTTCATCGAGCAGGCCGGTGATGGCGTCGTTGGCGTCGCGGCCAGGCGAGGCGGCCGCCACCGGCACCAGCCAGCGGAGCTCCTCTTCCATCATCCGCAGGCGCGCCAGCCCGTTGAGAGCCGCGGTCTTGGCATCCTGGTGCAGTCGCTGTCGCGCCTGCGTCTCGAACTGCGTGCGCGCCCGGGCGAAGATCACGCTGCCGAAGACTGCCAGCGGTGCCAGCGCCGACAAGACCGCCACGGCGGCGATTCGGCGCCCGACGCGGCTGTCGAGGGGATGGCGGAAGAGACTGGACATCGCTAGTAGTCGCGCCCGAGACCGATGAATCCGCCATCGCTGGCCCGCACGACGTCGTCCAGGCTGGCCCGGGCAGCCAGCGGCCCGACCGACTGCCGGTCCTTGCCCCTGCTGTAGAAGTCGAAGTCAGAGTTGATCGGCACGAGGTTGCGATCCTTGCGGGCCTGCCCGCGGCCCAGGCAGGAGCCCCTGCATGCGGCGCAGGTGGCGCCGCCACCACCGCC
Organism: Acidobacteriota bacterium; assembly: GCA_031404695.1. Classification (GTDB taxonomy): domain Bacteria; phylum Acidobacteriota; class Vicinamibacteria; order Vicinamibacterales; family UBA2999; genus CADEFD01. Next base: position 1,225 of record JANNIB010000123.1, on the reverse strand, counting down.
TCGACCTCGTCCGCCGCCACCGGGCGCGCCCTCGAGCACGCCGTACACGTAGGGACTGCCCCACGGGTCGCGCAACGAGGCATAGCCGATGTCGGCGAGCGTCGCGGGATAGCAGCCATTGGCGAACCCGTGCGACTGCAGCTCACTCTGAATGGAACGAATGTCGCCAACGGCCCGCGTGACCCGCGCCTTGTCGAGCGCGGCCTCGTAGCCGGGAATCGCGATCGCCGCCAGCAGGCCGACAACGCCCGTGACGAGCAGGATCTCGATCAGCGTGAACCCGGCGTCAGCCGGAGCCACGGACCGACGTATCGGTGAGTCGGCGGGACGCTCAGCAGGAGAGCGTTCCACCTCGTAGGCCTGCAGCGATTGCCGAAGCTGGCCGATCGCCAGGTGAATGTCAGCACCGACGCCGGGCGGCAGTTGCCGAAGGGCGGTGTCGGCGGCCGATACCGCCCGCTGCGCGTCGCCGATGCGCTGGCGCAGCGACACCAGCATCGCCTCGAGCGCGCGGCCTTCGTCCTGCGGGTAGTCCGCGCTCCGAATCTTCGACGGCACCCACAAGTCCCCGCGGGTCACCCCCTCGAAGACCGCCTTGAAACGCACGAGCGGACCGATGATGCGATGTGACTGCAGCACGATAAGGGCCGCCAAGGCTGCCGCGAGGGCGACCAGCGCCGGCCAGAAACGCGCGTGCAGATCGAGGAAGAGGGCCGCGGCACGAAGCTGCTGCGCACCGGATCCTGCAAACAGCGCGTACACGGTCGGACCGAAGACCACACCGGCGAACGCCGCCAGGATCGCGGCCGCCCAGGCCAGCTGGACGAGCACGTATCTCGTTTGAACTCTATTGATGATGAGACGCCGGCGTCGGTCGCCGCCGCCCCACAGCCGAGGGGGCATGTCGGAGTGTTCGGCCGAAGTCGGGCCATCCTCAGCGCCAGTGCCAGCGCGAACGTGGATCGCGTGCGACCCTGGGCGAATCCGGGCACCGCGGGTGTCGCTCTACCGGCCGTGGTCCGGGCCCGGGACCACGGGGCGGATTCGCGCCAGAATAGGCGCCGATGACGTGGCCGTTGCCGACGAGCTGCACCGCCACTTCGCCGCCGCCCTTGAACGGCACGTAGATGAACTTGGTGCCGGTGGCCTTCTCGACCCCCACGGTCAGGATCTGGTCCTCCTGCTTGGGCTGGCCGCGCAATTCTGGCGGGTCCCCTGTCAATCC
>JANNIB010000122.1:0-2238 GCA_031404695.1 Acidobacteriota bacterium | reverse complement strand
GACGACACCGACGGCGCGTTCATCGAGTACTCCGAAGCGCTGCGGCTCGATCCGACGCGACGGCCGCTCATCCCGACGCTGGCGCGTCTCGCGCTGGAGACGAGCCGGAACCGGCAGGCGGAGATGTTCGCCCGTCAGGCCGTTGGCCTGTATCCGAACGACCGGGACGCCCGACTGGCTCTTGTCACCGCGCAGGTGCGACGGCGCAACTACGAAGCGGCAACCGTCACCCTGGCGCCCCTCATGCAGGTGCAACCACGCCGGCTCGACGTGCAGATCCAAGTGGGGCTGCTCGAGGCCGGGCGGGGCAACGATGCGGCCGCTCGACAGGTCTTCGAGGCTGCGTTGAAGGAGCACCCGACGTCGATCGACGCGATGGAGGGCCTCGTAAACCTCGACCTCAATCGCGGCCGCCTGACCGAGGCGCATGAGCGCGTCACCCAGGCGCTGGCCGCCCACCCGAACGACGTCGCCGTGGTCACGATCGCCGGTCGCGTGTTCCGCGCCGGCGGTGATGCACGCCGCGCCGAGCCGCTGCTGCGCACGGCGCTGGCCGGCCACCCGAACGATACCCGCCTGGTCGTGCAGTTGGCCGAGTGCCTGGTGGATCTCTACCGTGCCGACGATGCACGGCTGCTGCTGGAGCGCGCCCTCAGCCGCCAATCGGCCGCGCTCGGCGTGAGAACCGCACTCGGCGGCGTGCTCGAACGGCTGGGACGCCTCGACGATGCCCGGGCCGAGTACGAACGCGTGCTCTCCGCCAGCTCGGGAGACCCCGCGGCCACGGCGCACCTGGCGCTGGTGACCGTGGCGCAGGGCAGGAACCTGGATCAGGTGCTGGGGCGGTTGACGGAGGCGGAGCCCGATTTCGTCCGGGACGCCGACATCCGCGATGCCCTGGGTTGGGTGTACCTGCACGCGGGCATGTCGGCGCGCGCGGTGCAGAACCTCGAAGTGGCGCTGCGCGCCAATCCCCAGCACCCTCGCTACCAGTATCACCTGGGGGTCGCCCACGCCCGGCGCGGCGAGACCGCAAAGGCGCGGGCGGCGCTGTTGCGGGCGCTCGCCGTGCCGGAGCGGTTTGCCGAGCGCGGCCAGGCCGAAGCCGCGCTGGCGGCATTGCCGAAGTAGCTGGCTCTGCCCTGGCGGTGGCGACGGGCCGACACGCCGGGCCGTAGGCCGACACACCTGCCGCCTCGCCCGCCGCCAGGTGGCCACGCGCTACGGTGAACTCCCGCGCATCCACGCGCATGGCGCTCAAGCCCGTGGCGCCTCGTGTCGATTGGATGGCTGGCACGGAAGTTGGTGCAGCCATCTGGCGAGGAGTCCTGTCATGTCCATGGGTTCAATCGGGTCACTGCGCGGCACGCTCGGTTCGGTCGATACGCAGTCGTCGCTCACTACGCTCCGGATGCACGCGCGCGACCGTGCCGCGGCCGCGCCCACCGACGTTCCGGAAGGCACCGCGTCGGTCCAGGCGGGCGGAACCGGCGGTATCGCGCCCAGCGCCGCTCCGTGGGCGCCGTGGCCGCCGTACATGCCGCCGCCTCCGCCGCCGGAACAGCCGGTCGCGTCGAAGCCGGTCGTTTCGCCGCTGCCCCTGCCGCCCGTCGAGGAGGGCGCCGGTGACGACCTCACGGTGAAGTTCATGCCGCCGCCGGAAGTGGATGGCTCGGCCGGGGGCCCGACGGTGGAGTTCCTGCCAACGCCACCCCGCGAGCCCGTGGCCGGCGGTGGGCTCGTGGTATCCCCCCTCCCCCTGCCGCCCGATGGGCCGGTTGCGGGCGGCGGGCCGACGGTGGAGTTCCTGCCAACGCCGCCGCGAGAGCCCGTGGCGGGCGGTGGGCTCGTGGTCTCCCCGATGCCCCTGCCGCCCGATGGGCCGGTGGCCGGTGGCGGGCTCACGGTGGAGTTCATGCCGCTGCCTCCCGACCTGCCGATCCCCACGCCGCAGCCGCCGGTAGTGCAGTTCATGCCGCCGCCCCAGCGCGCGCGGTAAGGCCTCGCCCGTCGGCGTTGCGACGCGGCCTCGCCTGGGCTACTGTGGAGGGGATGCCCAGCCACGACCAAGGGGGTTGATGTGCGAGTCCGTTCACTTTCCCACACACTACTGGCGCTCGGGTTCCTTGCGAGCACCCTGGCGGCGTCGTGCGCGTCGTCGCCCACCGAACCCGGGGCGATCACGGCGAATGACGTGCCCGCGGCGGCGGCGCCAACGATGACGAAGATCACACCTGC
>JANNIB010000121.1:0-5438 GCA_031404695.1 Acidobacteriota bacterium | reverse complement strand
AGAACAAGCTGTTCTTCTTCACCAACATCGACACCGAGACGCTCGAGCAGCCCGGCACCACGTTCCGCACCAACCAGGGCGGCGAGGCCTCGGTGGGCAACGTGACCCGCGTGCTGGCCTCGGACATCGCCGCCATCAGCGCCCTGCTCAACAACCGCTTCCAGTACAACCCGGGCGAGGTCGAGGGCTATCCCTTCAAGACGCCCGGCGATCGCTACCTCGCCAAGCTCGACTACAACCTGAACAGCGCCAACAAGATCACCGCCCGCTACGTGCAGCTCGATTCCGAGTCGCCGGTGCTGGCCAGCAATTCCTCGTCACTCGGCTTCGGCAACCGCCGCACCAGCACGCAGGCGATCAACTTCTCGGGCTCGAACTACTCGATTCTCGAGAACATCAAGTCGACCGTCGGCGAATGGAACTCCACGATCGGCGGCTCGATGGCCAACTCGCTCATCGTCGGCTACACCTCGCAGGACGAGAGCCGCGGCCCGATCGACAAGCTCTTCCCCCTCGTCGATATCCTGAACAACGCCACCACCTACACCTCGTTCGGCAGCGAGCCGTTCACGCCGAACAACGAACTGCGCTACAAGACGTTCCAATTACAGAACAACTTGAGCAAGTTCATCAACCGCCACACGCTGACGCTCGGCGCGACGTTCCAGCGCTACGAGTCGGAGAACGTGTTCTTCCCGGGCTCGCAGAGCGCCTACGTCTACAACTCGATCGACGACTTCTACACCGACATCGCCGACTACGCGGCCAACCCCAACCGCACCGTGTCGCCGATCAACCTGCGCCGTTTCCAGGTGCGCTGGAACAACATCCCGGGCCAGGACAAGCCGACGCAGCCGCTCGAGGTGCTCTACGGCGGCGCTTATCTGCAAGACGAGTGGCGGCCCAACAACAGCCTGACGCTGTCGGCCGGCCTGCGCTTCGACGTGCCACGCTTCGGCGACACCGGCTATGCCAACGCGGTCGCCGACGCGCTGACCTTCCGTGACGAAGACGGCCAGCCGGTGCAGTACTCGAGCGGCAAGCTGCCAGACTCGAACATCCTGTGGTCGCCCCGTTTCGGCTTCAACTACGCGGTGAACGAGAACCGCACCACGCAGGTGCGCGGCGGCACCGGCATCTTCACGGCGCCTCCGGCCTACGTCTGGATCTCGAACCAGATCGGCAACACCGGCGTGCTGACGGGCTTCGAGCAGCTCGACAACACGACGGCGCGTCCCTTCAATCCGGATCCGAACCGCTACAAGCCCGCCAACGTGACCGGCGCACCGGCGAGCAGCTTCGAACTGGCCCTCACCAACTCCGACTTCAAGTTCCCGCAGCTGTGGCGCAGCAACATCGCGATCGACCAGCGGCTGCCTCTGGGCTTCACGAGCACGACCGAGTTCATCTACAACCGCGACGTCAACGGCGTCTACTACATCAACGCCAACCTGCCGGCCGCCCAGACGGCGTTTGCGGGGCCTGATTCGCGCCCTCGCTGGACCAACAACCGCATCAACTCCGCGGTGGCCAACGCCGTCGTGCTGAAGAACCAGAACGTTGGCCGGTCGTGGAACATCTCGACGTCGCTCGACCGCCGCTTCGGCGCCAACTTCATCAAGGCGGCTTACAACTACGGCTCGTCGAAGAACACGGTTGACCCGGGATCGATCGCCTTCGGTTCCTGGAACAACAACGAGCACTCGGGCGACCCGAACAACCCGGGTGTCGGCTTCTCGCCGGCGGGCCGCGCCGGTCACCGCTTCTTCGCCACCGGCACCTACGGGAGGGACTTGTTCTCGTTCGGCCGCACGTCGGTCTCGGCGTTCTATGAGGTGCGGAACATCGGCGTGACGAGCTACACCTACTCGGGCGACCTCAACGGCGACGGCGGCACCTCGAACGACCTGCTCTACATCCCGCGCGACCAGTCGGAGATGAACTTCCAGACGTTCACCGTCGGCACGCGCACCTACACGGCGGCCGAACAGGCGGCGGCGTGGGAGGCCTTCATCTCGCAGGACGACTACCTGAGCAAGAATCGCGGCAAGTACGCCGGGCGAGGCGGCGTGCTGCTGCCGCTCGTGCAGCGCATGGATGTGAGCATCGCGCAGGATCTCTTCACGAACATCCGCGGACGCCGCCACTCGCTGCAGCTCCGCGCCGACGTGCTGAACTTCGGCAACCTGCTCAACAGCGACTGGGGCGTGGGTCAGCGGCTCATCTCGAACCAGCCGCTGACGGTCGCCGCCGGCCAGCAGGCTGACGCGCAGGGCCGGGCGCAATACCGCCTGCGTGTGATCAACAACGAGCTGATGACGAAGTCGCTCGAGACGACGGCGTTTCTCAACGACGTCTACCGCTTCCAGCTGAGCCTGCGCTACCAGTTCTGAGACCGGCGCCTGGACGCGCGTCCAGGCCGGCGCTGCATCCAGCGGCCGGGTCGCCCACGACGGGCGGCCCGGCCGGTTTCCGTGTGACGGCCCGGCAGCCGAGGCCGGCGTGCCTCCTACGGCACCCGGTATTCGAACTCGGCGCGACAGCCGTCCCAGACCTCGATGCCGCGCGGACTCCAGATCCAGTTGCGGCGTTCGACGCATTCGGTGCCGCGCAGCTGGCGCAGGATGCGCACGTCGCCGGCAATCGACGCCGGGCAGCGCGTCGGGCCGTACCACGCCTCGCACCGCAGCGTGTCGGTGATGCCGGTGCTGATGGAGCCCGACGGGGTGCGGCCACGGTCGTCGAGGGCATGGCGCACCTCGACCAGTCGTTGTGCGGCGCCGTCGTAGCGGCAGGTGAAAGTCATGTAGGTGGGCTGGTTGTGGCGCTCGTCGAGCTTGTACTGGGCGCGGCCGCTCACCTCGTGGAGCGTGCCCAGCGGCGTCACGGTGGCGAGCTCCGGGTAGCGCACGCGGAAATAGCGCAGCTCCCAGAGCGGGTAGCCCCGAGCCACGGCGGCGTCATGCACCTGCTGCTCGATCGAGGCCCGGCAAGCGCCGAGCGCAATCCGGGCCTGCGGCGTGAGCATGCGGATCTCGACAGCCGGGCCGAGATTGTGCGACGACCTGGTGGCGTCGGCGCGCTTCTCATCGAAGCGACACGTGAAGGTCGACGCCTGCCAGTCGTAGGCCGTGCCGTAGCGGCCCCTGGCCTCACCACGGAAGTCGGTCTGCTCTGCCGACCGGGCGATTGCCACACCGCGGTAGGGAATCTGGAACTCGGCGTCGCTGCCGGTGTCGCCGCGGCCGCGCGAGTCGTCGTTCATCCGCGACTCGATGCGACGGCGGCAGGCATCGAGTGCGAGGACGTCTTTGACCACCTGGGCCGGCGCGCCGCTGAACGGTGCGCCAGTGTCGTCGACCACCGCGAAGGCGATCGACTCGACGCGCGCCGTGGCGGCGTCGATGCGGCAGTCGTACTGCGCCGGCAGGGCCCCGGTGCCCGCCGTGGGACGGTAGTCCTCGATGCCGGAATAGACGACGGCGTTGCCGTCGCGCACGCGGGTGGCCTGATCGAAGGCGATCGACACCGGCACCGCGCCTGGATTCAGGCCGGCCGCCGTTGCCTCCTCGAAGGCGCGAGCGGTCAGGGCGGTGCTGCAGGCCCGCAGCAGCGGGCGGTCGGCATCCGTGAGGCCGCCGTTCCCGGCCGCCGGCTGTGAGGCGGCGCCTGGTCCGGCGCCGGCGAGAATGGCCAGCGCCAGGGCCGGCCAGCGCAGCTTCAGTGTTCGGACGTCGTGCCTCACCGTGGTCTCCTCGCGCGCCCGCGGCCCGCCGCGGCGCATTGTACGGTCAGTTCGCGGCGTTGCGGATCGCCACGGCCACCAGTTCCTTGAGGAGTTTGGCGGCCACCCGCGCCGTCAGGTCGCGGACATCGTGGCGCGGGTTGTATTCGACGAGGTCCGCGCCGGCAATGGGCGCCCTGATGCGATGCAGCAGCTCGATCACGTCGCGGGTGCTGAGCCCCCCCGGCTCCGGATGCGCGACGCCAGGTGCGAACGCGGGGTCGAGTCCGTCGAGGTCGATCGACACGTAGAGCGGGCCCTGGAGCGCTTCCACCGGCGCCTCGCGCCACCGGTGCATGCCGTAGACCTCCACGCCGAACCGCTCCGCCTGCGCCGCCAGATGCGGCGTCATCGTGCGGATGCCTACCTGCACCAGGTGGCTGCTGAGCCGGTCCTCGAGGATGCGGGCGAACGGGCAGGCGTGCGAGTAGCGATCGGCCTGGCCCGGAACGGGCACGAGGGGCACCGCGTCTCCGGCAGGGCGAAGCCTCGCCGGAGCGCCGTCAGGCGCGAAGGCGGGGAACTCGTCGTAGAGATCGCTGTGGGCGTCGATGTGGAGGATTGCCGCCACCGGCCGCTCGCGGAAGGCGCGCAGCACCGGATAGGTGATGCTGTGGTCGCCTCCGAGCACGACAGGCACCGCCTGCCGCTCCAGGATGCCCCGCACAGCCGACTCGATGGCGCGGCGGGCATTCGGGCCGTCGTCGTCGAGTGCGAGGTCTCCGGCGTCGTCGAGCGCCTCGGGCTCGACGGCGATGCCGAGCTCGGTGGCGCTGTTGGTCGACGGCGACCACAGCGCGCGACGGATATGCGGCGGTGCCTCGGCCGCGCCCCGCTCGAATGACGACGAGCGGTCCCACGGCACGCCGAGCAGGCAGGGGCGAAGCGGAGTGCTCATCAACGGCGCCTCAAAAAGAAATCGGGCCGTCCCAGAGAGGACGGCCCGACAGAACCCCGGCACGAACCAGCCAGCGCTTAGTTGCCGCCGGCCTGCGCGGCCTTCCGCATGCCTTCGGTGATGATGCCGACCTTCTCGACACCCGCACCCTTGGCCGCGTCGATCACATCGACGATGTCGCCGTAGCGCAGCCCGCCATCGGCGGCGATGAACATCGTCTTGTCCTTGCGCTCCTCGTAGATCTTGCGAAGCATCTCGCCGAGATCGCGCAGCGTGGTGTCCTGCTTGTTGACCGAGATCTTCTTGTCGTTCGTATACTCCAGCACGATCTGGGAAATATCGAGCGTCTTCTGATCTTTGGTCTTGGTCTCAGCGGGCAGGTTGACGTCGATGCCCTTCTGCGACAGCGGCAGCGCGGCCATGAAGATCACGAGCAGCACGAGCAGCACGTCGATCAGCGGCGTGACGTTCATGTCCGCGTTGACCTTCGGCTGCTCGCCGACGATCACAGCCTCTGCGCCGTGGTGCTTGTGTGCGTGACGCATTTAGTTGCCCCCCGTCTCTCCGACCTTCGCGCGCTTCTCGGTGATGAGGCCCATGTCTTCGATCTGCGCCTTGCGCAGCGCATCCATGGCGGCCATCACGCGGCCGTAGGACGCGTCCTCGTCGGCCTTGATGAGCACGATGCGCTCTTTCTTGGTCTCGAGCACCTCGGCCACCTTCGTCGCCAGATCCTGATCCGCGACCTCGCGGGAG
>JANNIB010000120.1:0-6965 GCA_031404695.1 Acidobacteriota bacterium | reverse complement strand
CAGGACATCACCGACCAGAAGGTCGCCGAGGAGCAGGTGCGGCAGCTCAACGCCGCGCTCGAACTCCGGGTCGCGGAGCGCACGCGCACCATCGAGACGTCGTTACGCGACGTCGAGGCCTTCAACGCCACCGTGAGCCACGACCTGCGCGCGCCCCTGTCGGTGATCTCGCTGAGCTGCGCGGTCATTTCGCAGAGCGCGGGCGACAACCTGCCGCCGCCCGTCGTCGACAGCCTGGCGCGCATCCGGCGCTCGGTGTCGTACATGACCGCGCTCGTCAACGACCTGCTCGCGTTGGCGCACGTGGGCAATGCGCCCCTGGAACGCACCGAGATCGACCTGTCGCGGCTGTGCGATGAGATCGCGTCGAACCTCCGTCTCGCCTCGCCGGGACGACACGCGACCATCGAGGTCGCGCCCGGCCTGCGCTGCAGTGTCGATGCCAGCCTGATGCGCGCCGCCATGGAGAACCTGATCGGCAACGCGTGGAAGTACTCGGCGCGGGTTCCGCACGCCCGCATCGAGATCGGCACGGTGACCGTCGACGGCGGCGACGTCTTCTTCGTGCGCGACAACGGCGCCGGCTTCGACATGAAAGAGGCGCATCGCCTCTTTGCGCCGTTCGAGCGGCTCCACGCGTCGAACGAGTTCGAGGGCACGGGCGTGGGTCTCGCCACCGTGCAGCGCATCATCGAGCGCCACGGCGGCCGCATCTGGTCCGAGAGCGCGACCGGCCACGGCGCCACGTTCTTCTTCGCGCTCCCGTAGCGGCACCTCCGCCGCAGGCTCAGCCTCGTCCGCTGCGCATGCGGTTCTTGAGGCTCTTCTGCCCCATCTGCTTGCCGGCCGGTTCGCCCATGCGGCGGTCGAGCCGCTCCTGCGGCGGGGGCTTGCGGTGACGCTTGCCCGGCGCGTCCACCGCGCCCCGGCTCGGACGCGCTGGCGCCGCGACCGGCGGCGCCGCGGCCGCCGCCCGCGCCTTCTGGCTCGCCCGCGTCACCACGTCGAGCAGCTCGCTGGCGCCGTCTCGGATGCGGCCCACCTCTTCCATGAGCGCGTCGCGATCGAGCCAGCCCTCGGCCCGAGCCTGGACCGTGCCGAGGAATCCGCCCAGCTGCGCGGCCAGGGCCATGACGTGCTGTTCCAGGCCGTCGCTTGTCGCCGTCGCCGCCTTCGCACGACCGTTCTCTGCCGACTTCCGTAACGCCATCGTGACCCCTCGATTCCAGTGACATTCCCACTAGACAAGCAGGTGCCAACGCCGCCGGCTGATCGCCCACGAGCGCCCGCACCCCGTTTCGAACCCTTGCGACGCGGTCAGCCGTGCTGGCCCTTGCCGTCGTCGCCCGCGTGAGCCAGGCAGGCCCCGGAGGGCGCCGATTCCGGCTTGGGAACGAACTACTCCCCGACGGGGCCAAAGCCGCCCGCCGGTACCAGGCCGCTCGTGCCGATGACGCGGACGCCGGGTTCGATGACCCGCAGCGCCGCAATCAGCGCCGGTCCGTCCATCACCGGCATCGCCATGTCGGTCAGCACCACGGCGATCTACCCGCGGCGGTCGGCATCCAGGACCGCGTCGACGCCGCACAGGCTGACGTAGACCAGGGTGCCGGTCCGGCCGGCCACTCCGACGGTGCCGGTCTGCAGCACCTCGAACGCGGTGGTCGCGGTCTTGACGAGCGCTCCATCTCAGCGAAGGTGCCGCTGGTGGCCGTCAGGGAGCCCTTCGTGAACAGCGTGACGGCGCCGGCGATGGCGTTGTCGAGACACCGGTTGAGCGTGCGGAAGTCGTCCGTGCTGATCGGCGCGTTCCGCTCGACGGCCAGATCGGTAGTCGACTGGCGGACGTCCCCGTAGTCGTGCACGACCTGACCGATTGTGAAGCCCTGCTCTCGCAGGTTGCGTCCGTGCGCGCCGGCTCCCTCGGTGATCGCGTCGGTTTGCGACCGGCCATCCAGCTCCGCGATCAACGGGTCCAGGAACAAGGGCACGCTGTCGTCGGTCTGCGCGGTCGTGGTGGCAGCGGAGGATCGGCCGGCGACCTTGGCACGGCACCGGCTGACGAGTTCGTCGCGATTGGCGGTGACGAACTGCGCGAGGGAATGCCCCATGTCACCATCCTGGATTCGGACGGCCCCCGGCGCCTGTTTCAAACTGCACAGTCGAGGGCGCGATCGGCGCCCAGCGGCACCTTGAGGTCGGCCCGGAAGGCCGTCGAAGGCAAGGCGTTCCGGCCGCCGGAACGTCTAGGCCGGTGCGGCGCGGGGCTTGCTCGTCAGCCGCCGCCCATGGCGGTGCGCGGGCGGGTACGGGCGTTCAGGCGAGATGCGTGGTGCCGCAGGTCCACGGATGTCGCCGTCAGCTCGTGTTCGACGACGGCCGAGGGCCACGCTCAGCGCAAGTAGGGCGATGCGTCGGGCCGGGTCGCCCGCAGGATCTCGACCACGGCACGCCGGTCGTCGGCCGACAGGTGCGCGTACTTCGACGCGCGGTCGCCCGTAATGAGCACGCGCGCCAGCCCCTGGTAGACAGCGGCACGGAGGTCGTCGGGCAGCGCGGCGAAGGCCGGGCTGTGGATGGTGTAGCTGAGCGGATAGCGCATGAGCCGCGTGGTGAGGTCGAGCGCATGCAGCGTGCGGCCCGATGCATCTTTCGGTCCGCGATTCGAGAACCACTGGGCGAACCCTGACGATCCACGCAGGCCGCCCGGCATCGGCGCTTCGCCCACGAAGAGCAGGTAGTCCACGAGATCAGCGAGGGTGGATGTCACGGCCGGCGTCTCGAGCGGCACGCGTCCCTCGTGGGCCGCCACGCGCGCCTCCCAGCCCAGCCGCGTCAGCAGGTTGAGCGCGCGCGTCTGGTGGTCGAAGACCGCCAGCGCCACCACGTCGCTGGTGGCCGCCGGATACCCCCCGAGCTCTACGGCGCCGTCGAGCGAGGCGGCGTGCAGCGGGCCCGCGGGCACGAGCGATCGACGCGCGTCCGCCGCGTCGACGACGCTGTTACCGAGGTGCGTGGAACGTCCGTGGGTGCCGGTCACGAACCAGCCGCCCCAGCGCCGCTCGAACGGCGTGCGGTGGTCGATCAGATCGTGGCTGCCGAGCCGGAGCTTCGGCGTGCCGTCGGCGCCAGCCGTGAGGCTGCGCGTCATGAAGCCGGGCACCTCGAGCGTGGCCGAGGCGACGTGACAGGTCACGCAGCCGCTCTGGCGCGAGAACGCCGGCCGATCGGCGACTCGCTGATCGAGCGTGTAGAACACGGCGCCCTGTTCAGGGTCGTGCGCGACCAGTTCGAGGAACGGCGAGCGGCGGATGAAGCCCACCGCCGTCTGCTCGTTGTAGAAGAGCGCGCGCGGGTTGGCCGGGCTCGTCACCAGGCGCTGCACGCCGGTGCGCGAGAGAACGAGCATCTGCGAGGCGACCGGGATGTCGAGCGCCGCGAGCACCGACCGCAGGTAACCGCTGCCGGGTTCGAAGGCGAGCGACGCCTCACCGGACTCGAGCTTGCGGTTGAGGGCGGCGATGGGGTCGGAGGGCGGTGTGGTCGCGTAGGCGATCGCCGGATGTTCGTCGAGCACGCCCATCCACACGCCTCGGCTGTCGCGCTGCGCCGCCAGCAGCGACGCGGTGCCGACGACGAGCGCGGCCGCCACGGTGGCGGCCACGACGAGGCACGCCACACGGCCGAGACGATTGACTCGAGCGACACTCACACTGACTCTGTTGCGAGTATAGCCACCGGCGCGCGACGCATCCGCACGCGTTATGCTTACCGGGCGTGCTGGCCCGACTTCTTGCCCGCGTGGGCCTCGTCACCCCTGAGCAACGGGCGTGGGCGTGGTACGACTGCGGCAACTCCGCCTACTTCACCACCGTCATCACCGCGGTCTTCCCCGCCTTCTTCGCCAGCTACGCGGCGTCGGGCATGTCGGCGAGCGAGGCGACGACCCGCTTCGGCCTCATCACCACGCTGGCGATGGCGATCGTGGCGATCGCGTCGCCGGTGCTCGGCGCCTACGGCGACTTCACCGCACGCCGCAAGAAGCTGCTGGTGCTCTTTGCGAGCCTCGGCATCCTCGCCACGTTCCTGCTCACGACCATCAGCGAGGGCGGCTGGCAGTGGGCCGCCGTGATCTTCATCCTCGGCAATCTGGGGGTGTCGGGGTCGCTGGTCTTCTACGACTCGCTGCTGCCGAGCGTGGCGAAGGCGGAAGAGACCGACAAGGTGTCGTCGGCCGGCTACGCGCTCGGGTATCTGGGCGGCGGCGTGCTGCTGCTCGTGAACCTCGGCTGGATCCTGAGCCCGGCGACGTTCGGGCTGCCGAGCACGGTGGCGGCCACCAAGCTGTCGTTTGCCAGCGTCGGCGTGTGGTGGCTGCTCTTCATGATCCCGCTCCTGCGCCACGTGCCGGAGCCGCCGCGGCTGGTCGAGCCCGACGAAGCGCCTGGCACCTCGCCGCTGACGGCGACCTTCGCGCGCCTCGGCCGCACGTTCCGCGAGATCCGCCAGTACCGGCAGGCGTTCCTGGCCCTGCTGGCGATGCTGGTCTATCAGGACGGCATCCAGACGATTATCCGCTTTGCCGGCATCTACGGCGCCGAAGTGGGCGTCGGTCAGTCGCAGCAGATCGCCGCCTTCGCGATGGTGCAGCTGCTCGGCGTGCCGTTTGCGTTCATCTTCGGCGGCCTCGGCGCGAAGATGGGCACCAAGCGCGCGATCTTCCTGGCGCTGGCGGTGTATGCGGTGGCGGCCACGCTCGGCTTCTTCATGACCAACGCCACGCACTTCTTCATCCTGGCGGCACTGGTGGCCACGGTGCAGGGCGGCGCGCAGGCGCTCAGCCGGTCGCTGTTCGCGCGGCTGATTCCGCCGGCCAAGACGTCCGAGTACTTCGGCTTCTACGCCGTGGTCGAGCGCTTCGCCACCGTGCTCGGTCCGCTCGTCTTCACCTTGAGCGGGTTCCTTACCGGGTCGTCACGCTCAGCCGTGCTCGGCATGATCGCGTTCTTCGTGGTAGGAGGCTGGCTGCTGTCGCGGGTCGACATCGAAGAGGGCGAACGCGCCGCACGAGCCGGATAGCGCTGCCAGTGGTGTAGGCTGGCCGCATGGCTGGCGCGCCTCCCTCCCGTGCGATCGCCTGGCTGGTCGGCCTCCTGACGCTGGTCGTGGCCGCGGCCGTGGCCGTCTATCTGATGCTGCCGCGTAGCGGCCTCTCGCCGGCGCCACACGACTGGAGCGCCGAGTGGCGCGCCGAGCCGCCCGTGGTCGAGACGCTGCCGGGCGGGCTGCTCGAAACCGCGACCATCCGCATGGGCGAGGACTTCTACCGCTCGGACGCCCGCCACTGGTGGGGCATCTATCTCGGCAACACCGTCTCGCACATCCAGGTGTCGGCCATCTACCGCTACGGCGTGCCGCTCGACGACGCCGCCTGGGAAGTGGTGACGCGCGGCCAGACCGCGGTGGTCGTGGCCCCGGAACTGCGGCCCAGCCTGCCGGTGGCCGTCGACACCGGCACCTGGCGCGAGAAGACCGAGAGCGGGTGGGCGCGCTTCGACAAGTACGAACAGCTCGAGGCGCTGCGCCGAAGCCTCTCGACCGACCTCGAGGAGCGCGCTGCGGATACGCGGCGAGTGGCGCTGGCCCGTGAGGCCTCAAGACGCACGATCGGCGAGTTCGTGGAGAAGTGGCTGCTCGGGAAAGACCCGGCGTGGACGCCTGGCGCCTTCACGGCGGTGAAGGTCTACTTCCCCGACGAAATCGACGAAGGCCTCAGCACCGAGCTCGGCGTGCGGCGTTGAATGGCGCCCCCGCCGCCGGGCGACCGCGGCGTGAAACCAGCACACCCGTGTCTGTATCGTAGGAAGTGATGCCTGTACCGCTTTCGGTGCTCGATCTCTCGCCGGTACTGCAGGGCGGCACCACCGCCGACGCGTTCCGCCGCACGCTCGACCTGGCGCAGCACGCCGAGCGCCTCGGCTACACGCGCTTCTGGCTGGCTGAGCACCACAACATGCCGGGCATCGCCAGCGCCGCGACCGCCGTGCTGCTGGCGCACGTCGGCGGCGGCACCTCCACCATCCGCATCGGCTCGGGCGGCATCATGCTGCCCAATCACGCGCCGCTGCAGGTGGCCGAGCAGTTCGGCACCCTCGCCTCGCTCTTTCCCGGACGCGTCGATCTCGGCCTCGGCCGGGCGCCCGGCACCGACCCACCGGCCGCGCGGGCACTGCGCCGCACGCTGCAGAGCGACCCCGACGGCTTCCCGAACGACGTCGTCGAACTGATGGCGTTTCTCGACGACCCGCAGCCCGGGCAAGCGGTCGTGGCGACGCCGGGGGCCGGCACCCGCGTGCCCGTCTGGATCCTGGGGTCGAGCACCTTCGGCGCCCAGGTGGCCGCCGTGCTGGGTCTGCCCTTCGCCTTCGCCTCCCACTTCGCGCCGACGATGCTCTTCGAGGCGATGCGGATCTATCGGGAGCGCTTCCAGCCCTCGGCGCAGCTGGCGCAGCCCTACGTGACCCTCGGTGTGAACGTGGTGGCGGCAGAAACCGACGACGAGGCGCAGTTCCTCGCCTCGTCAGGACGCGAGAGCTTCGCCAACCTGCGGGCCGGGCGTCCCACGCAGCTGCCGCCGCCCTCGCGCGAGTGGATGCGCGAGGAACCCGCGGATCCGCTGCAGCGCACGCGCGTGTCGTTCATCGGCAGCGCCGCGCCGGTGCACGAGCAGCTCGCCTAGTTCGTCGCCCGCAGGGGCGCCGACGAGGTGATCGTCACGTCGCATATTTACGACCACGGGGCGCGGCGGCGCTCGTACGAACTGCTCGCCGCCCGGTGAGTGGGGGCTGGGGCTGCCTGCTTTCCCGCTGCCGCACTTACAGTCAGGTTGTTTGGGCTAAAACCCTATGGGCCTAGTGATAATTCTCCCTCGGCCCTTCGCGCGATATCGGTGTCCGGGAGCCCTA
>JANNIB010000119.1:0-19827 GCA_031404695.1 Acidobacteriota bacterium | reverse complement strand
CGGCGCCGGTCATCGTCTCCGCCGCCACCATCGCATTCACGATCGCCTCTTCGGTCGCCCACGCGGTGGCGTCGAAAATCGGGCTGATCTCTTCGTTCGAGACCATCTGCAGCGCCGCCAGGCCCGACGCCTTGAAGCCGTCGGGGTTGGCCGTCGAAAACGCCAGGAAGATGTCGCCCGACCCGTTGCCCGACAGCCCGCCCGTGCGCGCCATGCCGAGCGTGGCCCGGCGCGCCAGGCGCTTCAACTGATGCGGCAGCAGCGGCGCGTCGGTCGCGACCAGGATGATGATCGAGCCGAGATCGCCGCGCGCCGGGTCGTCGTGGAGCAGTGCCGCCTGCTGCGGCGGCATCGGGATCTCCTTGCCCACCGGCACCCCGGCAATCGTGAGTTGCGGCCGGCGACCGAAGTTCGCCTGCACGAGCACGCCTACCGTGTAGCTGGCGCCGCTGACCGTGACGACCCGCGACGAGGTGCCGATGCCGCCCTTGAAGCCGTAGGCGACCATTCCGGTGCCGCCGCCGACGTTGCCTTCGGTGACCGCGCCGCCCCGGGCGCTGTCGAGCGCTTCGAACGCGTGGCGCTCCTTCACGTGGAAGCCGTTGATGTCGTTGAGCCCGCCGTCGTAGGTCTCGGCCACTACCGGCAGCGACCACCAGTAGCCGGAGGTGTCTGGCGGACCACTCTTGATGCGCCACTGGATCACCGCATCACGCACGATGCCCACGCTGTGCGTGTTGGTGATCATCACCGGACCTTCGAGAAAGCCCGATTCCTCGATCCAGGTGGTGCCGGTCATCTCGCCGTTGCCGTTCTGCGAGAACCAGCCGGCAAACGACGGCTTCGCCATCGAGTCGCGGCCGCGCGGCAGCACCGCCGTGACGCCGGTACGGATCGGGCCCTTGCCGACCACCAGCGGGCCCTCCCCGCTGATGATGGTCGAGTGGCCCACCGTGACACCGGCCACGTCGGTGATGGCGTTGCCGGGGCCGGGCGCCCCGTCGAACGGCACGCCGAGATCGCGGGCGCGAGGCAGGCGCTGACCTGACAGGACCGGGGCGAAAAGCAGGACGACGACCAGGATCGACGAGGTGGACGCGAAGATGGGCAGGCGCGACATGCCGGGAGTTTACCGCGCCGGGCGGTCGTGTACACACCGACGGCGGGCCGGAAGGCCCGCCGTCGACACGGTTGCAGAAGCGCCGGCCCTAGTACGCGCCGGGCTTGCGCATCATCTGCTGCGCGCGCTCGGTCGAGGGCGGGATCAGACCCTTCGAGCGGTAGTACGGGATGGCCGTGCCGTACATCTCGTTGCTGTGGCCGATGACGTTGGCCAGAATCGCGGCGCGAGCGACGCTGTTCTGCCCCTGCTTCATCATCTCGGTGGCGTTGGCGTCGGTCAGCATCTTGAACGCTTCGTCACACAACGCGAACGAGTCGGCCAGCGCCTTCACGAACTCGGCCTTGGTGGTCTTCTTCTCGTTGTCGTTGCCCTGATTCGGGTTGGCGACACCGCGCGCCGCCGAGCAGGCGTTGAACTGCGCGTTGGCGACGTGACCGAAGAGCTGCCCGAACGTGCGGACGTCCTTCGTGATCTGGAACCCGTAGTCGGCCTCGGGCATTTTCTCGGCCATCTCGGTGAGGTTGCGCTTGAGCCCGTCGTAGCTGCGCTGCATGCCGGCAGCCAGCGTGATGGTCTGCGGCGCGCCACCCATCTGGGCCTGGGCGGTGGGCACCGCCAACGCGAGGACGAACATACCGGTGAACACGTACTTCATGAATAGGCTCCTTGGGCCGAAAGCTCAGCCTTCAGGACTGTAGACCAGCCGACGGATTCGATCAACGGATGGACGACCGTCCGCCCGGGGATGGCTAGGGGCGCGAGTCGAGCCGGGCGCGAAGCGCCGCAAAGGCCGGCGTCGCCCCGGTCCACGCCAGATCGTCCACCGCGTCGAACACGGGGACGTCCGTGCGCAGCTCGGCCAGCGTGCGGAACAGGCGCGCCTTGTCGCGGTCGCGGCGGAGGGTTGCGGCCAGGGCCCCGGCACGCGCCACATCGACGCCCCACTCGCGGTGGTCATCGGGAATGGCGTCGAGGTCGCCGAAGCGCGCCAGCACCGTGGCGGCCGACTTGGCGCCCCAGCCCTGCAAGCCCGGATAGCCGTCCGAGGCATCACCCACCAGCGCCAGGTAGTCGGGAATCGAGCCGGGCGGCACCCCGAACTTGGCGACGATCCCGGCTTCGTCGCGCGTCACCTTGCGCACGCGATCCACCTGCACGACCCTGGTGCCGCGCACACACTGCGCCAGGTCTTTGTCGGGCGAGCAGATACGCACCGTCTCGACGCGCGGGTCGCGCGCGGCCTTGGCCGCGGCCGCCGCGAGGGCGTCGTCGGCCTCGAACTCGATCATCGGCCACACCTTCAGGCCGTAGGCGGTGAGCACCTCCTCCAGGAGTGGGAACTGTGACCACAGTGCCGGGTCGATGCCGTCGCCGCGCTTGTAGCCGGGCCAGAGATCGTTGCGGAACGACTCGATCACGTGGTCGGTCGCCACGCCGACGTGGGTCGCGCCGCCGTCGAGCAGGCCGCGCATCGAATTGAGCACGCCGCGCACCGCGCCCACCTCGGCGCCGTCGCGCGTTTTCACCGACGGCACGGCGTAGAAATGGCGGAACAGCTCGTAGGTGCCGTCGATGAGATGCACGTCCACGTGCGCAGCATACCGCGCCGCGGCGGGCCGGGCGCGCACGGCCCGACGTCCAGTGCTATAAACGTAAGGCACATCATGCCGTCTGCCTCGCGTCGTCCTGCCGGAACTTCGAAGCGCGCACGGGCCGCCACCTCCGGCCGCCTCGTGAAGGTCGGCCTCACGCAGATGGCGTGCGGCCCCAACGCCAATGCCAATCTCACGCGGCAACTCGCGCTGGCCGGGCGGGCTGCGGCCGATGGCGCGCAGATCATCTGCACGCAGGAGCTCTTCCGCTCGCAGTACTTCTGTCAGTCGGAAGATCACGCGTGTTTCGGCCTGGCCGAGACCATTCCCGGGCCGTCCACCAGAGCCTTCCAGCAGTTCGCGAAGACGCACGGCGTCGTCATCGTCGCCTCGCTCTTCGAGAAGCGCGCGGCCGGCCTCTATCACAACACCGCCGCCATCATCGATGCCGACGGCTCGCTGCTGGGCATCTACCGCAAGATGCACATCCCCGACGATCCGCTCTTCTACGAGAAGTTCTACTTCACGCCGGGCGACACCGGCTTCCGCGCGTGGAAGACGAAATTCGGCACCATCGGCGTGCTGATCTGCTGGGATCAGTGGTATCCCGAAGCGGCGCGTCTGACGGCGCTGCAGGGGGCCGAGATCATCTTCTATCCCACCGCCATCGGCTGGCACCCGAAAGAGAAGGCGCAGTACGGCGTGGCCCAGCACCAGTCGTGGGAAGTGATTCAGCGCAGCCACGCCGTGGCCAACGGCTGCTACGTGGCGGTGGCCAACCGCATCGGGCACGAACTCGTGAGCGGTCCCGACGGCACGCCCGTGAGCAAGGACGGCCTCGAATTCTGGGGCCAGTCGTTCCTGGCCTCGCCCGACGGCACGGTCGTCAGCCGCGCCAGCACCAACCGCGAAGAGGTGATGGTGGTCGAGTGCGACCTCGACAAGGTCGAGTTCGCGCGCACGCACTGGCCGTTCCTGCGCGATCGCCGGGTCGACGCCTACGGCGCCCTGACCGAGCGCTTCGTGGACGGCACCTCGGGCACCGGACGGCGATGAGCGCGGCGTCGGCCTCGGCGCTGGCGGCCGTCATCGCCGCAAGCGCCACGATCACCGCGGCGACGGCCGCGCGCGCGAAGAGCCGCGCGAAGATTCTGTCGGGCTCGCCGGCCGAACACGGCTACGCCTTCCCGGCCGAATGGACGCCGCACGCCGGTACCTGGATCAGCTGGCCGCGTCCCGAGGGCATCTCGTTCCCCGGCTTCTACCACCGCTCGATTCACGACGTGGCGCGCGTGGTCGATGCGATCAGCACGTTCGAGCCGGTCTTCATCAACGTCCCCAACGCCAACTACGAGCGGATCGTGAAGGAGACGCTGCGCGCGGCCGGCACCCGGCTGTCGAAGGTGCGCTTCTTCCACATCCCGACCAACGAGTGCTGGGCGCGCGATCACGGCCCCGCGTTCGTGCAGCGCACCCGCCGCGGCGCCCTCGAGACCGCCGTCGTCGACTGGGGCTTCAATGCCTGGGGCGGGAAGTATCCGCCGTGGGAGGCAGACGACGCGGTGCCCACGCGCATCGGCGCGGCCCTGGGCCTGCCGGTGTTCCAGGCGCCGATCGTGATGGAAGGCGGCGCCATCGACGTCAACGGCGACGGCACGCTGCTCACCACGACGTCGTGCCTGCTCCACAAGAACCGCAATCCAAGGGTCTCGAAAGCCGAGATCGAAGACTACCTGAAGGCCTACTACGGACAGCGCCACGTGGTGTGGCTCGGCCAGGGCATCGCCGGCGACGACACCGACGGCCACGTGGACGACCTGGCGCGCTTCATCGACGCGCGCACGATCGTCACGGCGGTCGAATCCGATCCCGCCGACGACAACTACACGGTGCTGCGCGACAACCGCAAGCGGCTCGACAAGGCCCGCGACGCCGACGGCCGGCCCTTCACGATTGTCGAGCTGCCGATGCCGAAGCCGGTCGTCTTCGAGGGCCAGCGCCTGCCGGCCACCTACGTGAACTTTCTGTTCGTGAACGGCGGGCTGCTGGTGCCCACCTTCGGCGACCGCGTCCGCGATCGGCAGGCGCTCGCCGCGCTGCAGGCCGTGCTGCCGGGACGCCGCGTGGTCGGCGTGGACTGCCGCGCCCCTCATCTGGGGCCTCGGCGCCGTCCACTGCCTGACGCAGCAGCAGCCGCGCGGCTGACAATGCCGGTGCGGGTCGCCCCTTGGCGCGCCCCCCCAGCCCGTTTAGAGTTGGCACATGCGGACCGCGGCCTCGCGCCACCTCGCCGCGGACCAGGCGCTGTCGCGCGCGGCCGGGGCTCCGCTCATCGACGGCAACGCCGTGCGCCTGCTGCGCGACGGCGCCGAGAACTACCCGGCGTGGCTGGCGGCGATCGCCGCCGCTGAGCGCTTCATCCACTTCGACAGCTACATCCTGCACGACGACGCCACGGGCAGCCTGTTTGCCGACGCCCTCGTGGCGCGCGCGAAGGCCGGCGTCTCGGTGCGCGTGCTCTACGACTGGCTCGGAGCCCTGCGCGCCACGCCGCGCGCCTTCTGGTACCGCCTCGAAGACGCCGGCATCGAAGTGCGCGCCTTCAACCCCCCGTCGCCGTGGCGACCGCTGGCGTGGCTGTTACGCGATCACCGCAAGATGCTGGCCGTGGATGGCCGCGTGGCTTTCGTCTCCGGGCTGTGCGTGGGCGACGACTGGGTCGGCACGCCAGACACGCCGGCCTGGCGCGACACCGGCGTCGAGATCCTCGGTCCGGCCGTGGCCGACATCCACCGCGAGTTCGCGGAGATTTGGGACACGACCGGCGCGCCGCTGCCGCCGGAGGAACTTCCCGCCCGTGACACCCTGCCGCGCCGTGGCGATGTAGCGGTGCGCGTCATCGGCACCTCGCCGGCCACCGCCAGCATGCTGCGCCTCGACGTGCTCGTCGCCGGACTCGCGCGCCGGCGCCTGTGGATCACCGATGCCTACTTCGTCGGTGTGCCGACCTACGTGCAGGCGTTGACCGCCGCGGCGGCCGACGGCGTGGACGTGCGCCTGCTCGTGCCGGGCGCCAGCGACCTGCTGCTGGTGCGCACGTTCACCCGGGCGGGCTACCGCGGCCTGCTCGAAGGCGGCGTCCGCGTCTTCGAATGGAACGGCCCGATGGTGCACGCCAAGTCGGCGTTGGCCGACGACCAGTGGGCGCGGGTCGGATCGACCAACCTCAACATGCAGAGCTGGTTGGGCAACTGGGAGCTCGACGTGGCGATCGAAGATCCGGGCTTCGCCGCCGAGCTGGCGCGGATGTTCGAGCGCGACCTGACCACGGCCACCGAGGTGGTGCTCGACCGGGCGCACCGTCGCATCACAGCCACGGCGTCGCCCACGACTCCCCGTCCAGGCGGAGGCGGCTGGAAGCGGTGGCGGCGCGGCAAGGGCGGCAGTTCCGGCAAGACCGCGGCTGGCGCGCTGCGCCTGGGCAACACCGTGGGCGCCGCCCTCACCGCCCGACGTACCTTGGGCGCGGCGGAAGCCCCAACGCTGGTCTCGGGTGGCCTGGCGCTGGTCGTGCTCGGCGGGGCGGCGGCCTGGTGGCCGGGGCTGCTGGCCTATCCCGTGGCTGGGGTGGCGGTCTGGCTCGGGGTGTCGCTGCTCGGCGCTGCCTGGCGGACCAAGGGGAGCGGCGACTGACCGGGTGGTATACTCGTCCTCTTGTCACGTCAGCCGGAAAGTGGCCTGGGCAGTGTGCCCCGCCCGGATCCGGCGAAAGGACCGACCATGAAGCCCGGCATCCATCCCGCGTACCACGAAGTCAACGCCCACTGCGCCTGCGGCGCCGCCTGGACGACCCGCTCGACGATCAAGGACGTCCATCTGGACATCTGCAACAACTGCCACCCGTTCTTCACGGGCCGTCAGAAGCTGATCGACACCGAAGGTCGCGTGGACCGCTTCAACAAGAAGTTCGGCGCGCAGACGGCCGAGGCCCTCAAGGCCGCGGCCAAGGCCAAGAAGGCCGCGAAGGCCAAGACCAACTAGTCTCGACCGGCCGGCCGCTTACTCGCGGCCGTCCGCCTCGGAGCGCCCGCGCGCCTGACGGGCGCCGAAGAACAGGCCGGCCACGCTGGCCGCGCCGATCCCCACCAGTGCCTTCACCCACGGTCGCCCCTTGCGGGGCGCCGCCACGGGTCCCCGCACGATTTCCCGGTAGGCATCCAGTTCCGGCGGCGCCGTATGCGCCGGCCGCGAACGCGCGCGCCGGGTGTCGGGCACGGGCACCCAGCGGCTGATGTAGGTGAACTCATCCGAGGCGCAGACCGGACACCGGTACTCGTCGTGCACCTCGTCACAGTCCAGGCAGAGCCTTGCCGTGCGTAGCTGCATGGCTTCAGTGTAGCGCGCCGGCGCCCGTTCAGGGCCGGCCGTCGAGAAAGATGGGCTGGGTCCAGGCCTGCGCGCCGTTCGAGTCGCGCACCACCACGCGCGCGTAGCCCCGGCGGCCGGTGAGCGTGAAGCGCGCCGCCGCACCATCCCGCGTCTCCACCTCGCCCGACGCATCGATGAGGGTCACGCGGTACCGTGTGTCGCCGGCGGGACGCACGCGCAGGCTGATGCCGCTGGCATCGGCGGCGTAGTCGTCGAGGGCGACGCCGGTCGAGGCGTAGAAGTCGCCCGCTTCGAGCGAGGCCAGCAGCGCCGCCGGTTCGAGGCGCGGCGCGCGCACGACCACCCAACCCCGCCCCGGTTTCGGGGCCCGCGCATCCCACGGTTGCTTGAAGTAGTGCGCGTCATCCACGGCGATGCCGTAGACGCGGCGTCCGGCGCGCAGCAGGCCGTCCCAGACCGCTTCCATGCCCGGAGCCCCGCCGCCGCCGAGGTTGTTCACGAACGGATGGCCGTTGAAGATCTCGAGCAGGCGGTAGCGCTGGAGCGCGCCAAGTTCGGCGGGGGTGATCGCCCAGCCGAAGTTCGGGTGGTTGATGTGCGGCACCCCGCGCACCTCACGGATGGCATCGACGTTGCGCTGCAGGGTGTCGAGCACGCTGGCGCCATGACGCGGCTCCACCAGGCGCGTCACGTTGAGCCCGTTGATGTGCAGCGGCTTCTTCTCGAAGGTGTCGGTGACTTCTTCGCCCGGCACCAGCAGGAACTGCTCGGGCACGGCGAACTGCGTGGAGAGCGCCGCGATGTCCACCAGCACGTTGTGGTCGCTCAGCACGAGGAACTGGTAGCTCTGCTCCTTGTACCAGCGCGTGACTTCCTCGGGCGTGCTGTCGCCATCGCTCGCCAGCGTGTGCGCGTGGGTGTTGCCCTTGTACCAGCGCCACGTCGCGCGGTCAGGCGCGGCCTTCTGGGCCGCCGGCGCCGCCGGCCCGCTCCACGCCAATGCGCAGATCCCCGCCCCCGCTAGCGCCACCAGCACGCGTCCTCGTCGCATGCGGGCGATTCTGCCTCATCCGCGTAACCGCCGTACATACGAAGGGCGGCTCCTCAGAGCCGCCCTTCATGGTTGTTCCGAGGGTCCGGGCTCCCGGGAGCCCCAGCCCCCAGCACCCAGCCCCTAGAACCTGGCTGTGACGCCCAGCCGGATGATGCGCGGCGTCAGGATGCGGGTGGGACGGCCCCACGTCGTGCCGAGCGCTTCATTCTGCAGCAGCACGTGGTTGGCGTTCATCACGTTGAACAGGTCGAGCGTGCCCTCGATGCTGGCCGGGCCGATCCGGAATCGCTTGGCGGCTCGCAGGTCGAGGAACTGGTTGACGGTCTCGGTCCGATCCTCGCCACGGCGGGCGACGCGGACCGTCGCGCTCGGCTGGGTCAGGGTCGGGGTCGTGAACGAGAACACCTGGGTTCGGTTCAGCGGGTCACCGGCGCGGGCGTTGTATTTGGCCGCAAGCGTGATCTCCTGCCACGGCAGCGTGTAGCTGCCCGACATGTTGAAGACCCACGGCACGTCGGTGAAGACCGAGCCGTCGTCGCGGTTGATGAGGCAGTTCGGGTCGCTGACGAGTGGACACGCGCCGAGGTTACCGCCCTGCGTGTAGGTGCCGCTGTGGTCGAAGCCGCGATGCTTCTGCAGCGACAAGCCGGCCAGCATCTGCCAGTGGTTCGACATCTTTTTCTGGATGTCGAAGGTGACGCCGTTGTAGTCGCTGCGCAGCAGGTCGACGTTGGTGATGACGCGATTCTGCTGGGTGCCGAACTGCGGCAGCAGCTTGTACAGCGTGATGTTCTCCACCTGGCCGCTCTCGGGGTTGGTGAAGGTGCGGGTCTCGGGCGTGTAGGCATCGGCGGGCCGTGCGGCGTCAATCAGGCCGAGGCCGTCGCGGTGCTGGCGGCGGTGGTAGCTGACGCCCACCGCGAGGTTCTGGATCAGCTGATGTTCGACCCCGACGTTTATTTCGTCGCTGTAGGGACGATTCGCATCCTGGTTGAAGGTCGGGAACAGGCCGCGCGCAAACGCCGGCACCGGGCCGAGTTCGCCGGTGTCGAGCCGGAGGTTGTTGTTGGTATCGCTCCACACGACGTTCTGCGTGGCCAGCGCGTTGAGGTTGGTCGCCTCGACGATCTCCGAGCCGAACTGATTGTAGAAGCGGCCGAAGTAGGCCTTGATGGCGGTCTGGCCGTTGCCGAAGACGTCGTAGGAGACGCCGAGGCGCGGCCCGATGTTCATCGAGAAATCGTAGACATCGGTCTGCGGGAACGCGCGTTCTCCGACGTAGCGACCGGCCGGGCTCGCCTGCTCGGGCAGGTAGCCCGACGCGCCATCGAAGCGGACGCCGAGGTTGACGGTGGTGCGGCCGATCACCCAGCGGTCCTGGATGAAGGCGCCCCACGTCTCCATCTTGTGGTCGGAGACGATCGGTGTGTTGGCGATCTGGGCCTGGAACGGAATGCCGTCGCGCAGTTCGAGCAGGATGTCGCCGTTGCGGACGCGGTCGTAGGCCATGCGTTCCCACGACAACTGCACGCCGGCCTTGAAGTCGTGGGTGCCGCCGAGCAGCTGCGGCACGAAGTAGCTGTAGGTGCCGTTGGCCTGGTAGCGGTGGTTGGGGTTGATCGACTGGATCTCGGCGGCGTTGATGCGCGTGTTGCGGATGGTGTCGCGCACGGCGATGTCGGTGGCGCCCTCCTGATAGCGGCTCGGGAATTCGCCCCACATCCGGCCGAAACGCGCGTCGAAGACGCCCCGCTGGCCGACCACCTGATTCACCTGCGCGACGAAGTTCTGCGCCGGCTGGTCCTGCAGCGTCGTCGCCAGATCCTCGACGAACAAGTACGGAGCGTCGCGGCGGTGGAACCGGTATTTCAGATTGCGGTTGAACACGAACGACGCCCGGGTGCTCGCGGTCGCCTGCCCGGTGAGCTTGCCCATGTAGTTCTCGATCCGGTTGTCGTCGATGGCCTGCGAGCCGTCCTGGTTGCGGGCCCCGATCTGGAGCTGGTCGAGGCGCCAGCGGCGGGTGGCGCCGAAGAACCACAGCCGGTCCTTCTTGATCGGGCCGCCGAGCGTCGAGCTCCAGTCGTAGGACAGATCCACCGGGTTGCCGGCGGCGCCGGTCTGGGCGCCGGGCGGCAGCCCGAGGCGCACGCGCAGGTCGTCGTCGACGTTGGCGCCCTGCAGGCTGTCGTTCATGAAGTAGAAGTTGTGGTCGCTCGTGAAGCGGTTGCCGCCCGACTTGGTGACCATGTTCATGTAGACACCCGAGACATCGCTCTCCGCGGTGCCCGAGGCCGTCTGCATGTTGTATTCCTCGTACATCTCGAAGCCGTAGTACTGCATCGTGGCGCCGCCGCTGCCGCCGGCCCAGTTGGTCTTCAGGCCGTCGATCGAGAACGACTTCTGGCTGTCGGCCGAACCGAACGCCTCGAGGTTGTACTGCTGCATGCCCTCGGTGCCGCCCACGTCGAGGCGGCCGGTGACCACGCCGGGCACGAGACCGGCCATCACCCACGGGTTGCGGCCGGTGGGAATCGCCTCGTAGAGGTCCTTGCTGATGTTGGTCTGCGTCACCGTGGACGACACGTCCACGACCGGCGTCTCCCCGCTCACCGTGATGGTCTCCTGCAGGCCGCCGACGCCGAGTTCCATGTCGAGGCGGGTGGTGCGGTTGACCTGGATGGCGACGCCGTCGCGGGTCTGCGTCGCAAAGCCGGCCAGCTCGAATGCCACCGTGTAGCTGCCGGGCGGCAGCCCGGTGAGCGAGTAGAGTCCCTGGTCGGTGCTCACGGTGGCGCGGGCCGCGCCGCCGCTCCCCCCGCTGACGTTCACCGTCACGCCGGGCAGCACGCCGCCCTGGTTGTCGCGCACGACGCCGGAGATGGCGCCGGTCTGCTGGGCCTCGGCGCTGGCCGCCACCAGCAGGGCCACCGTGGCCATCACGGCGGTAGTCCATCGAGTGATTGGGTTCATGGTCGTTCTTTCCTCCGAGCGCGTTGCCGCGTTCGTCATGGTCGGTTCGCCAGACGTAGCTGCAAACGCCGTGCGCGCCGAGCCGGGCATCTGCAGGCAGCAGACGGCGGTTTTCCTTGGGAAAAACCCGGATCGCCCTGAGCGGTGAGTCGATCGATCCAACCATCTGGATCTATTGGGCGGAATCGGCAGATTGCCCCCGGTGGGACCAGCCGACGGCCGTGCAGGACACGCGTACAGACCACGGGCGCGACGGTCCAGCTGGAACCCCCGCGCCCGCGACACGTTCGATCAGGTTAGAACCTTGCTGTCAACCCGAAGCGGATGATGCGGGGCGCGAGAATCCGCGTCGGGCGCGCCCAGGTCGCTCCGATGTTCTCGTTCTGCAGGAGCACGTGGTTGGCGTTCAACACGTTGAACATGTCGACCGACCCTTCGAGCGATGACGTGCCGATGCGGAAGCGGCGCGCGAGACGAACGTCGAGAAACTTCGTGACGTCTTCCGTGCGGTCGGTACCGCGCGTCACGAGACGCACCGTTTCGCTCGACTGTGAGGCCGTCAGCCCACCGAAGTTCGCCGTCCGGTTGAGCGGGTCACCGGCGCGCGCCGTGTATTTGCCCGACGCCATCAGTCCGTAGGGCAGCTGGTAGCTGCCCGACAGATTGAAGATCCAGGGCAGGTCGGTGAAGACGCGCGAGTCGGCGCGGTTGATCGACACGTTCGGGTTGCTGAAGTCGAGGCCCGTGTACGTGCCGCCGTGATCGAAGCCGACGTGCTTCTGCAGGCTGAGCCCAGCGAGCATCTGCCAGCGGTTCGACATGCGCTTCTGCACTTCGAAGGTCACGCCGTTGTAGTTGCTCTGCAGCTGGTCGACGTTGCTGATGTAGCGATCGCGCGCAGTGACGAACGCGGGATTCAGGTTGAAGATCGTGATGTTCTGCAGCTGCCCGCTCACCGGGTCGGTGAAGGTGCGGGTGATCGGGTCATAGGTGGCAGGCGTGCGCGCGCGGTCGAGCACGCCGAGTCCGTCACGGTGCTGGCGGCGGTGGTAGCTCACGCCGACGGCGAAGTTGTTGGCGAGCTGCTGTTCGACACCCGCGTTCATCTCTTCGCTGTAGGGACGCGTCGCGCCGCCATCGACCGAGGGGAACAACCCGCGCGGGAAGCCGGTGAACGCCCCGAGCTCACCGGTGTCGAGTGCACGATTGCCGTTGCGGTCCGTCCACGACACCGCTTGATTGACGAGCGCGTTCGGATTGGCCGCCTGCGCAATCTCCGAACCGAACTGGTTGTAGAAGCGGCCGTAGTAGGCCTTGACGGCGGTCTTGCCGTTGCCGAAAAGGTCGTAGGTCACGCCAACGCGCGGCTGGATGTTCGGACCGAAGTCGAACACGTCGGTCTTTGGAAAGCTGCGTTCCCCCACGAAGCTGCCGGCCGGGCTGGTCTGCGCCGGGAGGTAGGCCGAGACGCCGTCCACGCGCAAGCCGAGGTTGAAGGTGGCACGGCCAATCGTCCAACGGTCCTGGACGAACAGCCCGTAGGTCGACAGCTTGTGGTCGGAGTTGATTGGCGTGTTCGAGAGCTGGGCGTTCAGGGCAACGCCGTTGTTGAGCTCGAGAAAGTAGTCACCGTTGCGGATCTGCTCGAGTTCCATCCCTTCTCGTGAGAACTGGTATCCGCCCTTGATGTCGTGCGAACCGCCACGGCCGGCGTCGAGGAAGTAGCCGCCAGTGATGTTGCCCTGGTAGCGTTCGTTCGGATTGAGCGACTGCTGAATCGCGGCGTTCTCGATCGTGAAGCGCGAGATGTCACGAATGGAGATGTCGGTCGGCTGCACGTCCGACTGGTAGCGCGAAGGGGTCGTGCCCCACATGCGGCCGAAGCGGGCGTCGACGACGAACCGGCGGCCCAGCACCTGGTTGTAGTTGAGCGCGTAGTTCTGCGCCGGCTGATCCTGCAGGGTCGTGGCCTTGTCTGGCACGAACAGGTAGGGCGAGTCGCGGCGATGGAAGCGGTCCTTGAGGTTGCGGTTGAAGACGAGCGAGGTGCGAATCGACGGCGCCGTCTGCCAGGTGAGCTTGCCCACGATGTTGCGGATGCGGTTGTCGTCGATGGCCTGCGACCCATCGGGGTTGAGGGCGCCGATCTGCGCCTGGTCGAGGCGCCACCAGCGCGAGGCGCCGAAGAACCACACCTTGTCGCGCTTGATCGGGCCGCCGAGCGTGGAGCTCCAGTCGTAGCTGATCTCGATCGGGTTGCCAGCCGCGCCGCTGTTCTGCCCCGGCTGCAGACCGAGGCGGCTGCGCAGGCTGTCGGTGAGGTTGGTGCCCTGCAGGGCGTCGTTCATGAAGTAGATGTTGTGTTCGCTCGCAAAGCGGTTGCCGCCCGACTTGGTGACCATGTTCATGAACACACCAGAGACGTCGCTCTCGGCCGTGCCCGAGGCGGTCTGCATGTTGTATTCCTCGTACATTTCGAAGCCGTAGTACATCATCGTGAAGCCGCCGCTGCCGCCGGCCCAGTTGGTCTTCAGGCCGTCGATCGAGAACGATTTCTGGCTGTCGGCTGAGCCGTAGGCCTCGATGTTGTATTGCTGCATGCCCTCGGTTCCGCCCACGTCGAGCCGACCGGTCACCACGCCAGGCACCAGGCCCGCCATCACCCACGGGTTGCGGCCGGTCGGAATCGCGTCGAACAAGTCCTTGGTGATGTTGGTCTGAGTGACCGTGGACGACACGTCGACGACCGGCGACGCGCCGCTGACCGTCACGGTTTCCTGCAGCGTGCCGACGCCGAGTTCGACGTCGACGCGGGCCGTGCGGGCCACCTGCACGACAATCCCCTCGCGCTTGAGCGTCCCGAAGCCGGCCAGCTCGTAGTTCACTTCGTAGGCGCCGGGAGGCAGTTGGAACGTGTAGCTCCCGGCATCGCCCGTGATCGCGCTGCGCGCGCCGCCGATGAGCGACGGACTCGAGGCGCTCACCGTCACACCAGGCAGCACGCCCCCCTGAGCGTCACGCACCACGCCGGACAACGTGCCGGTCTGCTGCGCCCGCGCTACTTCGGCGGAAGACACCATGGCGATGCTGACGACCACCGCCACCACCATCTGACGAATATTCATGCTCACTCCTTCATCCCGCAGGCTCCTGACCTGTCACCAGGCGGCCTTTGGACGCGCGCCTACTCTACCGTAATCGGCGGATGTTGGGCCAGCAAGACCGCGGATGGCCTCGCCAACTGCGAGCCATCGGTCCGACACCGTGCATGGCTAAAGCGCTTCGTCGTCGAAGCGCGGCATGAGGGCGCCAGGCGTCTTCCTGATGAGCTTGCGATCGAGGCGCTCCAGTCGACGCTGCGCGCTCGACCGATGACGTTCCGCGAGGGGCTCGGCGAGAGCCTCCAGAACGAGCGTCCGGGCGGCGCCGAAATCCTTGGCGCGGTGCTCGTGATGAATGGCCAGCGCCTCGCGCGCTTCACGGCGCAGATGTGCGCGAATACCGCGGGTGCCGAGCAGCGCTTCCCACGACGCCGCGGCGGCGTCGACGCGGCCGCCGCGCCGCTGGGAGTGGGCGAGGCGGCGAAGCGCCTCGGCGCGTAGCTCCGCGTCGCCGACGCCGGTCGCCGCGGCGGCCGCGCGGGCAAAGCAGGTCTCGGCACCGGCGATGTCGCCGAGACGTTCGTAGACCCGCCCGAGGCCCAGGCATTCGTGCCCGCGCTCGGCCGCCGCCGGTCCACGCACTACGAGCATCGATGCGCGGGCGCTCACGAGCAGCGTCGAGACGAGATCGAGCCGGTTGTGTTCGAGCACGGCTGCGAGGGGCTCGGCACGGCCGTCGCGCGCGAACTGGAAGAAGCGCGCCGGGATCTCGAAGCCGGGCACATCTCCCACCCGGTGCAGTCCGACGAGGCGCTTCTCGAGCACGCCGAGCGAACAGCTCGACTCGTCGGGATCGGGACCGACGATGGTCGAGCGCTCGCGCCAGAAGCGGCGGGCCGGGTGCAGCGCGTCGAGATGCGGCAACTGGTGCCACGGCCAGATCAGGCGATTGAAGCTGAAGCGCATCTCGAGCAGTGGCAGATCGAAGGTGCGGCCGTTGAACGTCACCAGGTGCGTGGTGTCGCGCATCCAGTCGGTCAGCGTCAGCAGCTGCGCGCGCTCGAACTCGAAGCCGGGCGCGAGAAACTGCCGCACCACGATGGCATCGCCGTCCAGGCGCGCGCAGCCCACGAGGAACGCCTGCGTACCGGCGCCGCCCGCCAATCCGGTAGTCTCGAGGTCGATGGCGCAGAGCCCGTCGAGCGACGGCGCGGACGTCTCGGCGGCGGTGGCAGACAGGCTGCCGCGTGACGACGGCCACGCCCGCCGGAGCGCACTGAGGCCGTCTTCGGCCTCGCGCAGCATCGCGACGATATCGCCGATGCGATGCCGGCCGTGGCGCATGTCGGCGTCGTAGCGCCGGTCCACGACGATGCAGAGGCCGTCGGTGCACGAGTCGACCACGCCGCCCAGCACGTCGGCTGCGTGTTGCGCGCGGGCGGCGCGGCCATCGGGCGACGGCGACGCCCCGACTGGCGTGGCAAGGCCGGAGGCATCGGCGGGCGCCGGCGGCCCGAGCGCGTCGGGATGCACCCGCGGCACCGCCGACGGGCCAACCACCGCACGCAGCCGATCCGCGAGCGAGGGCTTCATCAGAAGGGAATC
This sequence comes from Acidobacteriota bacterium, assembly GCA_031404695.1. GTDB lineage: Bacteria > Acidobacteriota > Vicinamibacteria > Vicinamibacterales > UBA2999 > CADEFD01. The sequence goes on along the minus strand of JANNIB010000119.1, from coordinate 3,990 downwards.
TCGTCCGCCGACGCAGTCGCGACGGCCGGCAGCTGCCCCGTGAGCAGCGTCTGCAGAATCGTCAGCGCCACCGTCTTGGCGCGCGGGCCGGTCTCGCCAATCGGCCCGACGCACGTCGGGCAGCCGTGATCGCAGTCGCAGCCGGCGATGAGCTCACGCGTACGCTCGAGCAGCTCCGCATGCATGCCGTGCAGCGGTGCCGAGAAGCCGATGCCGCCAGGGAATGCGTCGTAGAGGTAGATGCGCGGCTCGTCGCCCAGGCTTTCGGGGATGGCGGTGCGCCCGCCCACCGGTGTGGTCTCGCCCTCGGCGTCGTCGCCCTGCCCGAAGGCCAGGCCCACATCGCGGACATCGCACATCAGCAGCAGCGTGGCCACGCTCTTCATCGCGAAGCCCATCCCGACGACGCCGTCGCGCTTGTCGTCTTTCGAATACGGCAGCGCCTGCATGGTCGAGCGCGGCACCGACAGCCAGTAGCTGGTGGTGTGCATCTGCTGCTCGGGCAGGTCGAGCTCGCCGGAGCCGACGTTTTCGTTCGTGTAGAACTTGATCTTCTTGAAGCCGACTACCCGCGACGACACATGCACATCGCCGTGCGCGGCCACCTCGCCGGCGCCGGCAGCGGTGTCGAGCACGGTGACCTTCGAGTACGAGATGGCGGTCGTGTAGTAGTCGCAATCGACATCGCGCACGAACGCCTTGCGGTTGTCGTAGTCGAGCGCTTCCACCTGATAGAGGCGGCCCTCCACGATGTAGATCGCCTTCGGGTGCAGCGTCGTCGGCCCGCTCGTGTAGTCCGTTTCGCCAATCACCTTGGCGCCGGCGCCCACATCCACGATGACGAAGTTGTCAGAGGTGATCGAGCGCAGGCTCACGGCATCCGCCGGATAGCTCTCGCTGGTCCAGTTCCACTGGCCGGGCTGGTCGCTGTCGGGATCACCGGAGCGGTGCACGAGGCCGTTCTCGCGCAGGATCATCAGCACTTCCTGCACGTCGACGGTGCCGAAGGTGTCGGTGCCGCTGAAGGGCAGCTCGAAGGCCGCGCACTTCACGTGATCGACCAGGATGTGCAGGTTGTCGGGATTGACCAGCGCGCGCTCGGGCGAGGCATCGAAGAAGTACGACGGGTGCTTGACCACGAACTGATCGACCGGCGCGGAGCTGGCGACCATGACGGCCGCCGAACGGGCCGTGCGCCGGCCGGCGCGTCCCGCGCGCTGCCACGTGGCGGCGATGGTGCCCGGATAGCCGGCCAGGATCGAGACGTCGAGCGCCCCGATGTCGATGCCGAGTTCGAGCGCGTTGGTCGAGACCACGCCCTTCACGCTGCCCTCGCGCAGGCCCTTTTCGATCTCGCGCCGGCGTAGCGGCAGGTAACCGCCGCGGTAGCCGCGGATCTGTTCGGCCATCCCGGGCACCGTCTCGAAGTCTTCTTTGAGGTAGGTCGTGAGAATTTCAGTCGCCAGGCGGCTCTGCGCGAAGACGATCACCTGCAGGTTGCGGCGCAGGAACTCCCCCGCCACCCGCCGTGCCTCGGCCAGATACGAGCGGCGGATGCCGAGCTCGCGGTTCACCACCGGCGGGTTCACGAAGACGATGAACTTCTCACCGCGTGGCGCCCCGCTTTCGGCGATGTGGGAAAAGGGCCGTTCGGCCAGCCGCTCGGCCAGTTCACGCGGATTGGCGATGGTGGCCGACGAGCAGATGAACTGCGGATCCGAGCCGTAGTGGCGAGCCACCCGCTGCAGTCGCCGCAGCACGTTGCACAGGTGGCTCCCGAAGACGCCGCGGTAGGCGTGCAGCTCGTCGATCACCACGTATTTGAGGTTCTCGAACAGCTTGGCCCAACGCGGATGGTGCGGCAGCACGCCGGCGTGCAGCATGTCGGGATTGGTGAGCGCGATGTGGGCGCGGGCGCGAATGGTCTTGCGCGCGTCGGCCGGGGTATCGCCGTCGTAGGTGTGCGCGCCGATCGCCTCGCCGCCGGCGGCGGTGATGAGGGCCGTGAGCTCGTGGAGCTCGGCCATCTGATCCTGCGCCAGCGCCTTGGTCGGAAAGAGATACAACGCCCGCGAGGCCGGATCCTTCAGGATCTGGTCGAGTACCGGCAGGTTGTAGCACAGCGTCTTGCCCGATGCCGTGGGCGTGGTGACAACGATGTGCTCGCCGGCCGCCACGCGCTGATACGCCTCGGCCTGGTGCGAGTAGAGCTGCGTCAGGCCACGCGTGCCGAGCGCGGCGCGCAGACGCGGGTCGAGCTGGTCAGGGAACGGCGCGAAGGTGGCCTCGACGGGCGGCAGCCGGCGCACCGCCGTGATGACCCCCTCCGGAGTGTCGGCGCGCTCCATCCACGGGCCCGGCGCAAGGTGCTCGAGCGCCCCGCGGAGCGCCTTGTCTTTGCGCTCGACGAGGGACGTGGAAGCGGGCAACGACGGCGTCGGGTTGGCGGACATGCGCAGATCCGGGGAGGCCCGGGCATCGTACTCGGCCAGCGCGGGACGATCAAGAAGCGAAAGTGCGGAGGGTGCTACACGTTGCGCGAGTCCTGCGGTAGCAGGGTCAGGCCGAGCTTCCTGCCGACGCTGCGGATGCGCTCGTCGAGACTCAGAAGTTCGAGTCCGGCGACTGCCGACCGCGCGACGAGCACAGATGCGAGGTGAATGGCGTCGAGGGTCCGAATCGGGTCGCCGGGAAACGGTTGCCGCGCACGGTCCACGACCTCGGACCCAATGCGGAGCACGTGCCAGTGCGCGGCGGCAGTGGCCAGGTGGGCGCGGCGGTCCGCAACCTCTGCTTCCGTGAGTTCCCCAAGCGCGGCCGCCCGATGGAGGACCCGGTCGCACTCGATGAGCGTGAGATCCGACGCCACCACGATCTCGGCGTCCGACAACGTCTGACGCACGAAGGTGCCGGCCGCGTCGTCCAGCAGCCACGCGAGGACGGCGCTCGACTCTGCGTACACGCTCATCGGTCGCCCCGCTCCTCCTGCAGCAACTCCGCCGCGGTCCGGTTTCGCGCCTGAGCGCGGGGGAGCGCCGGGTACAAACCCGCGACGGCTGGAGCCCCGATCGCCAGAAGGTTTCGCCGGGCGAGAGCGAGCAGCCCAGGGGGAACCGACGCATCCGTCGCTCCATGTCCAGGCGGTGTGAGTTCCGCGACGACCTGACCGCGATCGGTCACCAGCACGCCTTCACCAGACTTGGCCTGCCGGATGTATTCGCTCAGTCGGTTCTTGAGCTCGCGTACGCCGACGGTCTTCATGGGCCCAAATGTAGCCCCGTGTGGCTACATCGTCAAGCGATGATTCGCACCAAGTCAGGCGGGAGCTGGGATCGTGCCTACGCCGTTGTCCGCGGGATGAGACTCAAGTTGTGATGTTTCTCGAATCGTTTCAGGCATTTGGCGCAACACGCTCGCGGGAGCCGCAGGGGCGGCGCCTCGTTCCCGTTCCTGCGACGAGCTCGAGGCCTTGATGACGCAGCCTCTGCGGATCGCCACCGCGATCCTCTACGTCGCGCTCGCCGGCGAGCTGGCCGCCATGGGGCTCCTGTGAATCAGCGGGCGCGGCGGTAGTGCATCGCCACCGCGCCGCTGTGGAGCGGCCCCGCCGAGACCAGCTCAAGCTGCCGCGTCGCGGGCACACCGCTGTGGTACAGGGTCGGGCCGTGGCCGGCGAGCCGGGGATGAACGAGGAACTTGTAGTCGTCGATCAACTCGAGCCGGTCGAGCTCGGTGGCGAGGGTGCCGCTGCCGAGGAGCACGCCCTTCGGAGTCGCGTCCTTGAGCCTCTGCACGCCCGCGCGCAGATCGCCGCCGATGTGGTGGCTGTTGGTCCACGGGAAGTCCGTGCGCGTCGACGACACCACGTACTTCGGCTTGGCCTCCAGCTTGACCGCCCACTCGCGCATGGCTGGCGGCGCTTCATCTGCCCCGCGAGCGCCGGCCGGCCAGTAGCTCTCCATCATCTCGTAGGTGATACGGCCCCACAGC
>JANNIB010000118.1:0-3833 GCA_031404695.1 Acidobacteriota bacterium | reverse complement strand
CGGAGACCGGATTCGTTGAATCAAGTCACCTTGGCTGGGGCGCAATACGGCGGTTCGACTCCGCCGGCGGGATGGTCCCCGTTGTTGACAGTTGTTACGCCGAATGTCAGCGGGATGGCTGCAGCCTATCGATCCCGCGTGTGCAGCAAATTTGTGCTTGACACCATACGGACGTTGGCCTTACGGTGACCAGTCTCACCCCCTCCTAAGCGTTCAGCGCCAATTCGATGGCGAGAGGAGAAGCGATGGCAGAGCTTAAGGACGTAGTCGTTCGTCTCGAGCGCCTCGAGGAGAAGATTTCTACCGTCAGCCGCACCCATAAGGTCGCCGAATTGTCTGCGACCGATCTGGCGGCGTATCACAAGGTGGTGAACGCCTTCTGGGAAGACGGCACGTGCGGGATCAACGAAACGAGCCCGTGCATCCTCCGGTGCAACGTGGTCACCGGCGGACGCGTGGTGCCGATCCCCAAGCCATGCGACGTCGAGTGCACCTGTGGGCCGTGCAACATCTGGGGGCCACTGCTCGGCGGGGGCGGACGCTTCCGCGGTCTCGGCTTCTAGCTCGCCCGCCCGTTCTGTGCCGACCGCACGCGTCATGTCGCTTGAAGTGCGGTACCGGCTCGCCCCAGGCGTAGAAATCGTGCCCCAGGGCGATGGCAGCTTTCAGCTGAGGTCGGACTTCGCGGCGCTGCGGCTCTCAGGTGAGACCGCAGTTGCTTTGGCCGAGCGCATTCTCCCCGCGCTTCGTGAACCGAAGAGCGTAAGTGCGCTGGCGCTCCTGCTCCAAGAGTACCGGCCCGAGAGCCTGCAGGCGCAACTCGAGGCCCTCGTCGACCAGGGTATTCTGATTCGCGGCGCGGCGCCGCACGCCGCACGTAACGCGCCTTTCCACGCCCTGCTCGACGGCATGGGCCTCGACGTGGGCGAGGCTGTGTCGACCCTCGCCGCCAAACGGGTCGGCGTGTTCGGGCTCGAGGCGCACGGTGCGTATGCGGCGGCGATCCTCAGCGAGGTGGGCGTCGGGGCGCTGACCTTGGTCGATCCATTCCCATTCGATGCCGCGCACTTCTCGATCACCCCGGTACGCGACGCCGCGGCCACGTCAGGCACGCGTGAACAGGCGATCGCTTCCCTGGTTACGAGACCGGAACTAGCCATCACGATGGGGGGGGCGCAGGAACTCAATCGCGAGCGTGTGCGCGACCTGGCGGACGGCTGTGACCTCCTGCTCGCCTGCTGGGATCGTGGCTTCGGCGCAGCGACGCACTGGATCAACGAGGCGGCGCTGGCACATGGCGTCCCGGCGCTCTACTCAGAGCTGAACGCGACGTCCACGTCAGCGGGGCCGTTCTGTCTGCCCGAACGCAGCGCCTGCTGGATGTGCTACCGGATGCGGGCTCTCGCCGCAGAGCCGGACTTCGAGATGGCCATGGCCTTCGAGGAGCATCTGGACAAGGCCAAGGCTCCGGCTCTGGCGAGACGGCCCCTACTGCCGACGTTGCCGGCTCAGCTGGGCGCCCTCGTCGCACTCGAGGCGCTGAAGTACCTCCTTCGCATCAACGAGCCCACGTTGGTGGACAAGGTCCAGACCTTCAACGGCTTCAGCGGCGAGAGCACCGTGCACCCGGTGCTGGTCGCGCCGTCTTGTCCGGCCTGCTCAAAAAAAAAAGCCCGCGAGTCGCCAACCGCGAGTGAGTTGATCGCCAGCACGTGGGACGGGCCCCGCCTCCCTACCCAGGCCCCCTCGCTGGTCAGCCCGCTGTCGGGCGTCGTGCTGCACCTCTCGGCGGTCGCCAAGGACGCGACGGAGCCGCACGTGCCGCACGTGTGGCGGGCGCGTTTGTCGAATCACTGCTTCCTGACCGAAGCGAACGAGTCGCACCTGGTGTGCTCGGGCAAGGGCTTCGACAAGGACGCGGCCCTGGCCTCATGCCTGGGCGAGGCCGTCGAGCGTTACGCGGGCGGCTGCTGGGACCTCAATGAGCTCGTGCTCGCGCGGCGGGCCGAACTCGATGGCCCCAGCCTGGATCCGCGCGATCTGGTCCTGTATCGCCCCGAGCAGTATGCAACGCTGCCGTATGCCGCGTACTCGGACGAGTCGGCTATGCGCTGGATTCGGGCGCGCTCCCTGGTTAGCGGCGACGTTGTGTGGGTGCCGGCGTTGGCCGTATTCATGGAGTACCAAGTCCATGCCCCTGAAGAATTTCTCGCCCCGATCACATCCAATGGGCTTGCGGCTGGCGCCACGTTGGCCGAGGCGGTGCTGGGCGCGCTCTACGAAGTGATTGAACGGGACGCCGTCCTAGTAAATTGGATGAACATGTTCCCGGCGCGATGCGGGGACGCACGAACGCACCCCGAACGGGAAGTGCGGCACCTCGCCGAAGCGTACCGGCGTCGCGGCGTGGACCTTGCCCTGTATCGGCTGCAGACCGACCTTCCAGTGACGGTGTTCATGGCCGGTGCATTTCAACGGGATTGATTCGGCGGGCCGTTCGCCACCGTGGGCATGGGCGCCGATCTGGATGCTACCGTGGCCGCCCGTCGCGCGGCGCTTGAAGTGGGGCAGGTTCGGCCAGCCTTTCGTGAGCGGTGCCGGACCGCAGAAGGTCCGCGGATCCGCGAACTCGTCGAGGATCCACGGCGCGTGACGAAGATGGAGGATCACGCCCTACTCTATGCCGACCCGCGCATGGCGTCCGCGTTCGCGTTTCTCGGCGACGCGAGGTACGAGTGGCCCGCGGCCCGGCGCCTCGATGCGCCGGACGCGCTTCGGCAACTGCTGCAGCACTTTGGTGATTGTGGGCAAGACGTGCTCTACGTGAACCTGACGCCGCGCGACCTCGCGCCCCTCGGATTGCACGCCGCGCGCGTCATCCTTCCGGGGTTTCAACCGATCTGGTTCGGCGACGGCGAGCGTCGTATGGGAGGACGGCGGGTGCTCGACGCGCCGGTGCTCTTCGGCCAGAGTGACGTGCCAGCCACGTTCAAATCTCTGAACGCACTACCCCATCCCGTGGCGTAAGTGAGGCCCGTATGTTCCGCAGTGATCATCCCCTGTCCTGGACTTACCACCGAGGCACCTCCCGCTGGCCGTTCAATATGCACGCCATCGGCGCACCGGCGCGTGAAGTCCCGCTTTTCAAGGAAGACTACGACGCCATGACGATCGATCTCGAGCCGCCCACGTTGCCGGGCGCCTCGCTGGAGGTCGCGCTGCAGGGGCGTTACAGTTGCCGCCAGTTTGCCGGGCGCCCCGTGGAGCGCAAGCAACTCGGGTCGGTACTTCACGCTGGGTACGGCGTGCTGCAGGCGGCGGAGTTGTGGGGAGAGTTCTGCGTCCGTCCGGTCCCGTCGGGAGGCGGCTTGTACCCGCTGGAGCTCTACGTCCTAGCGAACCGAGTCGACGGGCTCGAGTCGGGCGTCTACCACTACGTGCCACTCGGTCATCGACTGGAGGTGGTTCGCGGACACCAGTTGCCGAGTCACCTCACGTCCGAAATGTTCCTCGGTCAACCGTATCTGGTCCCCGCCGCGGCGACCGTCGTCATCACGGCGGTCGTGGAACGGTCGATGTGGAAGTACGGCGACCGCGGATACCGCTACATCCTGCTCGAAGCCGGCCATGTCGCGCAGAACGTCAACCTCTGCGCAGCCGCGCTGGGCATGGCGAGCCTGAACCTCGGCGGCTTCTTCGACGAAGACGTGATGGCCTTGCTGAAGATGGATCAGGACCGCGAGGTCGTGCTGTACGGCGTGGCGCTGGGCTATCCGGTCACGTCCGACTCTCGTCAGGCGCGACAGCCCAAGGAAGCGGACCAGGCGGTGCGC
>JANNIB010000117.1:0-2026 GCA_031404695.1 Acidobacteriota bacterium | reverse complement strand
ACCGCCGCCGCGCCGCCCGCGCCTGCCCCGGCGGCCGACGCGTTCATCACGATCGACGACTTCATGAAGGTCGAGCTGAAGACCGCCAGGATCCTCTCGGCCGAGCGTCTGCCCAAGTCGAAGAAGCTGCTGAAGCTCTCGGTCGACGCCGGCGACCCCGCCCCGCGCACGATCCTTGCCGGCATCGCGGAGAGCTACGAACCAGAAGCCGTCATCGGTCGCTCGATCGTGATCGTGGCCAACCTCAAGCCGCGCGAGATGATGGGCATGGTCTCGCAGGGCATGGTGCTGGCAGCCAGCACCGACGGCGGCCCGGCGATGCTCATCAATCCGGATCCCGCCGTGCCAGGCACCCGCGTGCGGTGAGGTGCCGGGTGGTGACAAGGCGGCGCTCGGGGCTGGGGACTAGGGGCTGGGGGCTGGGGCGTGACATCGTCACGCAGGCAACTGACGCATCCAGCTCTCCGCGCACTGAGTCGGCCTTTCACACGTTGGACGCGACCCGCCCCAGTCCCCAGCCCCCAGTCCCCAGCCCCCGTGATCGATAGCCACTGCCATCTCGCCGGCGAGGAGTTCATCGCCGACCTCGACGCCGTGGTTGCCCGAGCGCGGGCGGCCGGGCTCGAGAAGCTGCTCGTCATCGTCGCCGCCGAAGACGAGGCGGAGTGGGAGCGCGCCCGGACCCTGGCCGCGACCTGGCACGGCATCGAACTGGCCACTGGCGTGCACCCGCATCACGCACACCTGTTCGCCAGTGACCCGTCGGCGGCGGCGGCGCTGGTGGCGCGCCGGCTGGACGCCTGGCCCGGCGTGCGGGCCATTGGCGAGATCGGCCTCGACTACCACTACGACTTCTCGCCGCGCGAGGTGCAGCAGGCCGTGTTCCGCGCCCAGCTCGCCCTGGCCCGGGCTCGCGGCCTGGCGGTAGCCATCCACACCCGCGAGGCCGAGGCCGATACTCTGGCCCTCATCGGCGAGGCACAGGCGGTCGCCCCGCTCCGTGGCGTGTTCCACTGCTTCACCGGCGACGGCCGGGCTGCGGCCCGAGCCGTCGCCACCGGCTTCTATCTATCGTTTGCCGGGATCCTCACCTTCCCGCGCGCCGTCGAACTGAGGGAGGCCCTCCGGGAGGCGCCGCTCGACCGTCTGCTGGTCGAAACCGACGCGCCGTACCTCGCGCCGGTGCCGCACCGCGGCAAACGTAACGAACCGGCGTGGGTGCAGACCACGCTCGAGGCGGCAGCACGGGAGCGGGGGATGGCGGTGGACGAACTGGCCAGGGTCGTGCGCGGGAACTACGACGCGCTCTTCGCGCCGCAACTGCACGCTGCACAAGCACTAAGCCATGACCCCTCGCGTTGACACCAGCCCGAGCGCTATGGTCGAATTGACCGGTTCGAGTCCCGCCGTGTCGAAGACGACTCTCGATTTACTTCAGCTGTTCGAGCCCGTGCGCGCCGACCTCCATGCGGTCGAGCAGGAATACCTGCGCCAGGTCGAATCGAAAGTCGGCGTCATCCCCGAGATTGGGGCCTACATCCAGAAGAGCGGCGGCAAGCGCGTCCGTCCGGCGCTGCTGCTGATGGCGGCGCGGATGTGCGGCTACGTGGGGCCGCGGGCGGTGCTGAACGCGGCTGTCGTGGAGTTCATCCACACCGCCACGCTCGTGCACGACGACATCATCGACGACGCCGAAACCCGGCGCGGCCAGAAGGCCGTGCATTCGCGCTGGGGCAACGACGTCACGGTGCTGGCCGGCGACTTCCTCTACATCAAGTCGATGGCGATGGCGCTCACACAGGACACGCTCGATGTGGTGCGCCTGCTGTGCGACATCACCCTGCGGATGATCGAGGGCGAAATCTACCAGCTTACGAAGAACGGCGATCTCGGCGCAGCCCCCGAACAGGTGCGCGGTCTTGCGGCGGATGATCTCGAAGTGTTCGTCTTCAATCCGGGTTTCGATCTGGACGGCGTTTGTTCCATCATCCGCCTCTTGCAGTTCGGGCGAGTCAAGGAAGCGAAA
>JANNIB010000116.1:0-13603 GCA_031404695.1 Acidobacteriota bacterium | reverse complement strand
CCGTGATCGAGCACGAGCAGGTCGTGAGGGGTGCCGGCCGCGGCGGCTTGCAGGCTGGCGAGACAGGTGCGGAGGCGTTCGGCGTCATTGCGCACCGGGATGACGAACGCGATGACGGCGGATTCCGCATGAGGCATGGAGCCGGCGTCGAGCGTTCCTGACATGTGAGCCGGGGGAATAACCCCTATGTTAATCTAAGCCCGCGCGCGAACGGACCGCTCGCGCGTGTCGCCGCGCAGAGGTGCTCACGACCGCACGTGCACGCACCTCGGTCACTCCCGCCCTGCCGCTCACGCATCCCGATGACCACGCCGACGGTTCTCACTCGCGCCACGATCCGCTCCGGATCGGCCGCAGCGCGTCGCGAGCCGCTGACGTTCGGTGTGCCGCTGCCACCTGGTCGAGTGCACGAGGTGGCGCGCCTTGTCGCTTGCGCCGGCGTGGCCCTGCCCACGGCTGCCACCGTGCTCGAGCGGTGGCCTGACGGCAGCGTCCGCTGGGCCCTGCTCGACGTCGACGCCGAGGTGCCGCCGGCCGGCGTCGTGCTCGACATTCGCGATGATCTCGCAAGGCCCGAGGGATCGCCGTCGCTGACGCTGACGCTGACGGGCAAGGCCGCCGTGGTCACCGATGGCGACCGCCGCCTCGCGCTCGACCTCGACGACCCGCGCCTGGTCACGTCCTGGATGGTGGCAGGCCGGGCCGCCCTCGGCTGCCGCGAGCCGATCGTGCACGTGCGCGACCGCGCCGGGCAGGGGGTGCCCGTCGCGTGGACGCACCTCGAGACCGCGCACCAGAGTGCGCTGCGGGTCGTGGTCACCGCGCATGGCCTGGCGACCATGACCGATGGCGGGCGCCTGAACATCCGCTTGCGTCTCACCTGTCTCGCCGGCCGGGATGTGCTCGGGCTGAGCCTGGAACTGCACAATCCCCGCAGCGCGCAACACGACGGCGGATTCTGGGAACTCGGCGATCCCGGTTCCGTGCTGTTGCAGGGAGCGGCGGTGGTCTGTGCGGCGCCGTCGCCGGCGACCTCCGCGCGCGCCTCGCTCGAGCGGGACGCGCCCGTCGGCTCGCTCGCGCTGCCGTGCCGGATCGCCCAGCACGCCAGCGGCGGGGAGCACTGGCAGAGCCGCGTCCACGTCAATCAGGCCGGTGTCGTGGCGCTCGAGGCGCGTGGCTATTCGGTCGAGGCGGGCGGCGCGGTGACGTCGGGCCTGCGGGCGGCGCCCGCGCTCGTCTGCACGCACGCCGGCGGCGAGCTGGGTGTGACCTCGCGCCTCTTCTGGGAGGTCTTCCCGAAGGCGTTCGAGGCCGATCCCGACGGCGTCGTGCGCATCTGGAGCCTGCCGCCGGCCGGTGATCTCCACGAACTGCAGGGCGGCGAGCGGTGTGAGTTCGACTGCTGGATCGGCGTCGGAGACGGCACGGCCGATCCGCTGCCCGAGTGGTGCCGCACGCCGTCCACCGTGCTGCCGGCGCTCGACGGCGTGGCGATGGCCGAACACCTGCCGGCGCTCCATCCGGTCGCCCCAGGCGCCAACGACGTCTACGAAGGCCTGGTGGCGGCGGCCGTTGACGGCGACGACACGTTCCTCGCGAAGCGTGAGCTCATCGACGAGTTCGGCTGGCGGCATTTCGGCGATCTGTATGCCGACCACGAGAACGGCACCGAGCCCGGCCGGCGTTTCATCTCGCACTACAACAACCAGTACGACGCCGTGCTCGGCATGACGCTGCAGGCGCTGCGCCACGACGACCACCGCTGGTGGCGGATGGCGGGCGACCTGGCGCGGCACGTCTCGCGCATCGACATCTACTGGACCAGCGACGACCGCGCCGCCTACAATGGCGGCCAGTTCTGGCACACCGGGCACTACACCGATGCCGGCACTTCGACGCACCGTACCTACCCGCGCAACTCGGGACTGCACGGCGGCGGACCCTCGAACGAGCAGTGCTACTCGCACGGCCTGCTCCTGCACTACTTCCTGACCGGCGAGGTGGTGAGCCGCGAAGCCGTGATCTCGCTCGCCGAATGGACCATCGCCGCCGACGACCCCCGGCGCGCCCGCTTCCCGCTGCCGTGGCTGAGCGACTCGCCCACGGGCGGCGCCAGCGCCACCGAGTCGGCCACCTATCACGGGCCCGGCCGCGGCGTCGCTAATTCCGTGCTGGCGCTGCTGAACGCCCACCGCGTCACCGGCGACGACCGCTTCACGAACAAGGCGGGGGAACTCGTGCACCGGGTCATCCATCCGGACGACGACATCGCCTCGCTGCAGCTGCTCAACGTCGAACGGCGCTGGTCGTACACCGTCTGCCTGCAGGCGCTCGGCCGCTACCTGTGGACCCACGAGGCGGGCGGACGCGACGCGCGGTGGAACTACGCGCGGGCCTGTCTGCTCCACTACGCGCGCTGGATGGCGGAGCACGAGTACTGCTACCTCGACCAGCCCGAGGTGCTCGAGTTCCCGACCGAGACCTGGGCGGCGCAGGACCTGCGCAAGTCGGAGGTCTTCGACCTCGCCGCCTGGCACGCCTCGTCGCTCGACGAGCGGAGCAGATTCCTCGAGCGGGCGCGCTACTTCCACGCGCGGTCGCTCGAGACGCTGACGGCCTCACCGACCCGCACCCGGACCCGGCCGGTGGTGCTGCTGCTGCAGTACGGCTACGCGCGGCCGTGGTTCGAGCGCGAGACCGCGCGCGCCGCGCTGCATCCGGCGCCCGCGGGCCCGTGGCCGCCGCGCGCGGCCTTCGAGCCGCAGAAGGCCATCGCGATTCGGCGCCTGAAGCAGCTCGCCGCAGCCGGCGCCGGCCTGGCGCTGGTTGCCGCGGCCCTGGTGCTGCGCTCCGTGCTCAGCTAGTGCGATGTGGCCTGCGGCGGCCGGCGTCGCGCCGGGGTTCCGGGCAACGCCGGGCGGCCCTGCGCAGCCCCGCCCCGGAGTGCTCCGGGGAGCTGTGATACCGTAGTTTTTCACGGAATTCCCGCGGCAAGATGCGCTCGCTCCTCATCCTCATCCTCATCGGCATTGGCCTTGCGGGCGGCGTCGTCAGCCGTCACGTCGCACTGCTGATGTACGTCTGGTTCTCGCTGTTCCGGCCGGTCGAGTGGGTGTGGTGGAACCTGGCCCCGCTGAGACTGTCGCTGGTGACGGGGCTCATGCTGCTGGTCCCGTCGCTGCTCACCGGGATCTTCCCCAACATCACCCATCCGCTCAGCATCCTGAGCTGGATCTTCATGGGCTGCGTGCTGGTCGCGCAGTTCACCACCTACCTGCCGCCGCCAGACTGGGCGTGGGTGGATCAGTTCGCGCGCCTGCTGGTCGTGAGCGGCCTGGCCGTCTCGCTGGCGACCACCAAGCCGCGCCTCAGTCAGCTCATCGCCGTCATCGCCGGCTCGTTCGCATTCTTCTCCGCCAAGGCGGGCGTGGTCTCGATGCTGGGCGGCGGCGTGCAGTTCTCCCAAGGCCAGGCCGGCGCGTTCATCGACAACAACGGCTACGCGCTCGCCGTCAACATGGCGATCCCGCTCATGGCGACGGCCGCCCTCACGCTCACGGTGCCGTTTCCCGGCATCAAGTACATCCGCCAGGGCTTCTGGCTGTGCATTCCGCTCAGCGTCATCACCGTCATCGCCACCATGTCGCGGGCCGGCCTGCTCGGCCTCGGCGCCCTGGCGGTCGTGGGCGTGCTCTTGCAGCGGCGGCCGATTTTGTGGGGCACCGGCATTGCCGTCGCCGGCGGTCTGATCTTTGTGCTCGCGCCCAAGCCTGAGGGCTACATGGAGCGCATGAACACCATCACCACCTATGAAGAGGTGGGTGAGGCCTCCGCGCTCAGCCGGCTGCATTTCTGGCGTATTGCGACGGTGATGGTGGCCGACAATCCACTCGGCGTCGGGCTGCGCAACTACGATTTGGTCTACGACGACTACGACGACCTGGATGGCGCCTACGGCCGCGGCCGCTCGGTGCACAGCAGCCACTTTCAGGTACTGGCGGAGACCGGCTACCTCGGGTTCGTCGTCTGGATCGCGATGTTCGCCCATGCGTTCACCATCTGCCTGCGCATCCGCTACGGCGCCACCGCGCAGGCCGGACTAAGTCCCGAAGACCGGCGCTACTACATGGTGTCGGCGACGTCGCTGGCGGCCTCGATGTTCGCCTTCATCGTCGGCGGCGCCTTCATCGCTTCCGCCAACAACGACTTCACGTGGATGACTTTCGGCGTCACCGCGGCGCTCGACCGCATGTACAAGGCCGACGTGCTGGCCCTGAAGCCGGCGCGCATCGATGCCGAGCGCGCCGCCGCCGTCATTCCGCGCCCCCGCCGCAAAGCCATCGCGTGACGCCGCCCACGGTGCTGCAGGTGGTCCTGCGCCTGGATCCGGGCGGGACCGAGCGACTCGTCATCGAGATCGTCCGCCGCCTGCACACGCGCCTGCCGATGGCCGTGTGTTGTCTCGACGCGCCGGGCGCCTGGGCCGACCGCGTCACCTCGCTCGGCGTGCCGCTGCACGTGCTCGACCGGCAACCGGGCTTCGATCCGCGGCTGTCGTGGCGCCTGGCCGCGATCGCGCGCCGGATGCGCGCCGACGTGCTGCATTGCCACCACTATTCGCCGTTCGTCTACGGCCGGCTGGCGTCGATGATGGCGCCGGGGACGCGCGCCGTCTACACCGAACACGGACGCCTGTCCGACAGCCCGCCGTCGGCGAAGCGGCGCGCCGTCAACCGAATCTTCATGGCCGGCACCCGCGACCTCTTCGCGGTGTCGCACGACCTGCGCGCGCATCTGCTCAAGGAAGCCGTGCCGGCGCGGATGCAGGTGATCTGGAACGGCATCGATCCGGGTGAGGCGCCGCTGCCCGGCAGCCGCGCCGCCGCGCGGCTGCAGCTGGGTGTCGCCGCCGACGACTGCGTCGTCGGCGCCGTCGCCCGCCTCGACCCGGTCAAGGACTTCGTGATGCTGGTCGAGGCGGTGACGATCGCGGCCGCCGTGAATCCGCGGGTGCGGCTGGTCATCATCGGCGACGGCCCGGAGCGCGCGGCCATCGAACAGGCGATCGCGCGTCACGGCTCCGCCGCCCGCGTGCACCTGCTCGGCCATCGAGACGACGTGCGCGCGCTGCTGGCCGGCGTCGATGTCTTTGCCAACAGCTCGACCAGCGAAGGCATCTCGCTGACGCTGCTCGAGGCGATGGCGGCCGAACTGCCGATTGTCGCCACCGGCGTCGGCGGCACGCCCGAAGTCGTGGTGGCGGGCGAGACCGGCCTGCTGGCGCCGGCGCGTGATGCCGCCGGGTTCGCCGCTGCCCTCGTCGAGGCCAGCGCCGATCCAGCGCGCGCCCGCCGCTGGGGTGTGGCCGGGCGGCAGCGCCTGCTGGCGCACTTCACCCTCGACGAGATGTTGCGCCGCTACGAAGAGGTCTACCGCGGCACCGCGGGACGCTGACGCCGAGGCCATCCGCCGCCGCGCCGTCGCATGCAGCGGCGGGCAGCGTTACGGCGCATCCGGCGCGGTCCGCTACAATGTCGGCATGACCGAGCCGCGCGGAGCGCGTTCCTAGGCTATGTGCGGCATCAGCGGCGTGGTCGCGCTCGAAGGCGCGCTGCCCGAGGCCTTTTCGCGCGACCTGCGCGCCATGACCGGCGCGATTGCCCATCGCGGCCCCGATGGCGACGGCTTCGTCGACTGCGGCTTCGCGTCGCTCGGTCACCGGCGGTTGTCGATCATCGATCGCGCCGGCGGCCATCAGCCGATGGCCAACGAAGACGACAGCTGCTGGATCGTCTTCAACGGCGAGATCTACAACCACAAGCCGCTGCGGCGGGAACTCGAGGCCCGCGGCCATCGTTTCCGCACCGTGTCAGACACCGAAGTGATTCTGCACGCCTACGAGGAGTTCGGCCCCGCCTGCCTCGAGCGGCTTAACGGCATGTTCGCCTTCGCCATCTGCGATACGCGGACGCGTGAGGTCTTCATCGCCCGCGATCGCCTCGGCAAGAAGCCGGTGTTCTACGCCGTCTTCGACGGCGTGCTCCACTTCGCCAGCGAGATGAAGGCCCTGCGGCAGAGCCACGCGTGGAACGGCGAGCTCGACCTGTCGGCTCTCGAAGGCTACCTGTCGCTCGGCTACTTCGTCGAGCCGAACACCGTGCACCGCCACGTCCGCAAACTCGAGTCGGGTCACTGGATGCGGATCGCGCGCGGGCACATCGAGACCCGCAAGTACTGGGACGTCACGGAATTCGACACCGACACCCGGCCCGATGCCGAGATCCTGCGCGACCTCGAGGTGCTGTTGGCCGACGCCGTCGCCTGCCGTCTCGAGAGCGAGGTGCCGCTCGGCGCCTTCCTGTCTGGAGGCATCGACTCCGGCCTGGTCGTCTCGTGGATGACCGAGGCGCAGGGCGCCGGCGTGGTCACGACCTCGGTCGGCTTCGAGGAACGCGCGCACAACGAGCTCGAAGCCGCCGGCCTGACCGCCGCGGCGTTCCACACGCAGCACTATCCGACGCTGCTCGAGCCGCGCCTCGACGAGGTCTTCGACACGCTGGTCGATGCCTTCGACGAGCCGTTCGCGGATGCCTCGGCGATACCGACCTACTACGTCTCGAAGGCGGCGCGGCAGCACGTGACGGTGGCGCTCACCGGCGACGGCGGCGACGAGTCCTTCGGCGGCTACGACTTCCGCTACGACCTGCACGGCTTCGAGGCGAAGTACCGCCGGTTCGTGCCGGGAGCACCGGGTCGCGCCCTGGCCGGCTGGCTGGGTCGGCACTGGCCGCGCTCGGCGCATCTGCCGCGTCCGCTGCGAGCCGGCAATGTGCTCGAGAATCTCGGCTGGCCGCGCCAGGCGGCGTATTACGCCGACCTCTGCATCGTAAAGCCGTGGGATGCGCGGCTGCTCATGGGCGCCGGCCAGACGCGGTCGCCGCTGGCCAGCCCGGTCTACGAGGCCGTCACCGCGCCCTACCTGCGCTGCGCGTCGACCAGCGATCTGCAGCGCGCTCAATACGCCGACCTCAAGGTCTATCTGCCCAACGACCCGCTCGTGAAGGTCGATCGCACGAGCATGGCCAACAGCCTCGAGGTGCGGTGCCCGCTGCTGGATCATCGCGTCATCGAGTTCGCGTTCCGCATTCCCGCCGAACGCAAGTCGTGGCCCGGCCGCTCGAAGCACTTCCTGCGCGCGCTCGGCACGCGCCGGCTGCCGCCGACGCTCGATCGCCTGCCCAAGCGCGGCTTCACGGCGCCGGTGGGGGAGTGGATCCGCGGCCGCTATCGCGACTGGTTCCGCGACGAGGTGCTGTCGCCGCAATCGGCCGTCGCGACGCTGCTCGATCGGCGCGTGCTCGAGTACTGGGTCGCGGAGGATGCGCGTGGATCGCGCAATCGAACGTCGGCTCTGTGGACGGCCTGGTGCCTCGAGCGCTGGGCCCGCCGTCTCGGCGGCAGCGCCACGCGCCCGGCCACATGATCCTTCCGGCCGTTCACCAACCGTACGGCGCGTGGCGACCCGCGGGCCCGACGGTGTGTGACCGCTCCGTTTTCGAAGCCGTTTCGGTCACTGCGATGTCGTGGCGTGCACCTTCGGTCAGCGGCCGCGTCGTCGCGCGCGGAGAGTCCTGCCGGCGCCCGTCTGCAAGCTTGCCGGCGTGTCATAATCAGCGCTTGCGGTCTTCGCCGTCGCGGGCTCCGTCAGGCACATCCGGCCACCGCCGGCGGCCCACGCCTGCGGTTCTTCACGAGGCACTCTGATGAGCGACTACACCCAGTCCTATTCCGAACTGGCGGAGGACTACAACCGCCTCCGGTTCAGTAGTCGGGCTGGACGGTTCAACTTCGAACGCGACCGCGAGATCATCCGCGCCTACGTCGTCGAGTGTGGCGCCACACGGCTGCTGGACGTGCCGGTCGGCACCGGCCGCGTGCTCGAGTACGTGAAAGACCTGCCCGTCGAGGTCGTCGGCCTCGACCTCACGCGCGAGATGCTGGCCGACGCCGAGAAGGTGGCGCACCCGACCAGGCATCGCCTGATGGAGGGAGACGCCTCGAAGCTCCCCTTCGAGGCCAACGAATTCGATTGCGTCTCGAGCCTGCGCTTCTTCCATCTCTTCCCCGAAACCAACCGCCACGCGTTCGTGCGGGAGTTCCTGCGCGTGCTCAGGCCGGGCGGTCACCTGATCGTGTCGTTCACCAACGGGTGGTACGGCGGCGGCATCAACTGGCTGAAGCATTTCGCTGGGAAGCTGACCGTCACCTTCGAGAATCCGGGCGAGATGAAGCGGCTGTTTCCGGGCTGCACCATGGTCCACCGCACTGGCAACTTCCTGCCCAAGCAGTGGCTCATCGACCCGGTGCCTGGCGTGGGCGCGGCGGTGCGCGCGGCGACGCGTCACGCCCCGCTCAACCTCGTGTGCTGGGAGCGCATCTACCTGCTGAAGAAGGACTAGCCGACAGGTGGACACTTTTTCGGCCAGTCCGCAGGTGGTCTCGGCGCTGCGCGCGAGCCTCACTTCCGAGACGCGCCTGCCCGACGGCTCGGTCGCCCGACGGGTCGGCCGGAATCGCGTGTGGCACCTGACGGCCGCCGACGGGCAGGACTACTTCGTGAAGATGTGCCACGACGGCGCCGACTTCGGCCGTCAGGTCTTCGGCTTGCGCGTGGCCCGCGCCATGGCCGCTGCCGACGCCCGCTTCATCGCGGCCGAGATCGTGACGGCGGACGCCGACAGCCACCTCCTCGTCACCCGCCCGATCGGCGGCACGATGGTCAGAGAGCTGTTTGCCGGCGGCTTCCGCATCGACCGCAATCCGCTGGGGCGCGCGCCGGCCCGCGCCGGCGCCCGCGAGGCGCTGCGCCGGGTGTCGAAATGGCTCGAGGCCCTGCATGCGCAGCCGGCCGACGCGCGCGTGCCCCTCTACGACCACTCGAGGGCGGGGGTGTGGCGGCGCACGGCAATGAAGCTGGACGCGATGGCGCCGACCACCACGCTGCTGTCGGCGTTTGCCGGCTTCTCGAGCCGGTGGCAACTCGTGGCCCCCCCGGTCGACGAGGGGCTCGTCTTCGGCGACGCTACCATGGTCAACTTCTTCATCGACGGCGGCCGCGTCGGCGCCGTCGACTTCGAAGACATCGGACGCGGCGCCGTGGCGCGCGACCAGACCACGTTGCGCGACGACGTGGAGCGGGCGTTTGGCCATCTCCACTATCGATCGGACCGGGCGGCGATCGCGCAAGTGTCGTTCCCACCCGACGTCACGCGCGAGCTGGTGCTGCTGGAGCTGGCAGTCAACCGCCTGAAAGACACGTTGGCGCTCAAGGGCTTCGCTGCCGCCTACGCGTGCCGCCGCGGTCGGACGCGAATCGCGCGGCTGGTCGGCACGCTGGCCTCCGTGGGCGCGATCGAGCGCCGCGCCTCCTGAGGCGCCGCGGCGCGTCGTACGACGCAGGCACCGCGTTGCCGCCGACGGCGCCTGACGCCTCGACGAAGGTGTCGAGGGATGACCGCGTAAGTCGGGTCGCCTCACCTGCGGTGGTCAGTCGGACGATCCGGTTCTGTTACATGACTTTGCTACGCTCGTCCCGGCCGCCCTCAAGCGGCTGGCCTGCGACGAGTGACGCATGAACAAACTGGTATTCCCGACATCGATGGCGGCACGCTGGTGGATGACAGCCTTCCTTGTTGGCGTCGTGTTCAGCGCGATCGTGGGGCGCGTCTTTCCGGACGCGATGCCCTGGTCGGACGATCTACCAGGTAAGACACAGGCGGTTCTACGTCTGTTCGCTGGAGTGGTGATCGGCGTCGCCCTCCGGGCCGTTTGGTGGACTGCCGAGAGAACTGTTCGTCACATCTGACCACTGCCGCTGACCCGACCATCCCTGGCGGGACTTCGCGTGCGAATGGCACATGCGGCCAGTGCCCGCACCGGGCTCTGCCGGCCAGCGAGAGTAGAGTGCGGAATCCCGGAGACGACGATGTTGCGACGCGCCCTCGATTTCATGGCCTGGACCCGACCGTGGCGCGAGCGATACGGGCAGGGCGGGGGCATGCGCCTGGCCCTCGGGCTCCGCAAGGCGTTCTGGGCCGCGGCGGCGGGTTCCACGGTGCTGGTGCACGTGCCGAAGTTCGCGCAGCCGGTCCGCCTGCGCGCGGGTTCGTCGGACGCCAAGGTCTTCGTGCAGGTGTTCGGCGAGCAGAAGACCGAGTTTCCGGTGTCGGGTGAGCCCGCCGTCATAGTTGATGCCGGAGCGAATATCGGACTCACGGCCTTGGTCTTCGCGCAGCGATTTCCCTCTGCGACGATCCTGGCCATGGAGATCGACGGGCACAACTACCAGATGCTCTGCGACAACTGCCGGAGCTATCCGAACGTCCAACCGATCCACCGGGGACTGTGGTCGAAATCCTCCCGTCTCCGGATCTCGAATCCCGGCGACGAGTCGTGGTCTTTTCAGCCGGTCGAGGCCGATGGCGACGACGGCGCCGTCAAGGCGCTCAGCCTGCCGGACGTGCTGCGGACGTTCGGGTTCCCGCGGATCGACATCCTGAAGATCGACATCGAAGGCGGCGAGTACGAAGTCTTCCGCGAGGGCGTCGACGAATGGATTGACCGTGTCGGGGTGATCCTGGTCGAAGCGCACGACCGGTTCCGCCCTGGGTGCACGGAAGTCATTCGCCAGGCCCTGGCCGGCCACCGGTTCGAGGAATCGACGTGGTCCGAATACCTCGTCTACCGTCGCGCCCAGCCGTCCTAGCGGCCCGGTTCAGCTCGAGGCGCCCCGGCGGCCCGCCAGGCTCTGCAGCCTGGCCTTGATCCGGCGATCGACGAAGAGCGCGGGCCAGCGCGTGGAGAGCAGCGTGCGCGTGGGGAGCCGACCCCAGGCGTGAACCATGGCCCGCACCCTGGCCCCCGGGGGCAGTTGGCTCAAACGGCTCCCGATCCGCTCCAGGAGGTTCTCTTCGATTTCGGCGCGTGCGGCGCCGGTGGGCTGGCGACGTGCCATGAAGGCCTTGGCAAGCTCGGTCAGGGCGTCGATGGCACGGATGACGTCGGCCTCGCTCGCGAGCGTCTTGGCGTGGAAGAGCGGCATGGCCGACTCGGGTACCGGACGTCCGAGCGTGCGCTCCATGTTGCCGCGGGCGATGCGCGACCGGCTGTCCCTCTGTCCGTCCCGGGCGGTGTGGCTGACGGCGGCGGCGTGCACGCGATAGAGCTCGAGCACCTCGGGAAGGTTCCGCAGCTCGCCGGCCTCGGTCATCCGGGACCACAAGGCAAAGTCCTCGGCGTGAGGGTAGTCGAGCGGATAGCCGCCCAGGGTCCGGGCCGTGGCGGCGCGATACATCACTGACGAGTGCCCGGCGGCGCTGTCGAAGTGCAGCGCCCATTCGACGGCCAGAGGCTCGGCGGGATACCGCCAGACGGTCAACGGCTGATCCTGTTCGTCGATGAGCTGCAGCCACGACCCCACCAGCACCGCGGCCGGATTCTCATCGAGCACCCGGACCTGTCTCGCGAATCGTTCCTTCAGCGCGCAGTCGTCGGCATCCTGACGGGCGATGTAGGTGCCACACGCCTCGGCGAGGCCGAGATTGAGCGTGCGGATCAGTCCGAGGTTCCGCTCGTTGCGAATCACGCGGATACGCGGGTCAGCGAACTCGGCGACGACGTCGAGCGAACCGTCGCGCGAGCCGTCGTCGAGGATCAGGACTTCGAAATCGCCGTAGGACTGATTGAGGATGCTCTCGATCGACGGCCGAAGGAATTGCTCCCCGTTGTAGACGGGCAGGAGCACGCTGACCTTGGGTGGATGGGCCGTGAGCATTCGCCGCAGCTCGTCATTGTAGCGGATGCCGACCTGCTCGTCGGGCCGCGGCAGTCATCCCACCACGTTCGCCACCTGGTAGACGTGCACGCGCGGGGTGGCGTCGGAGCCTGTCTCGACCATGTACCAGCGCCTGGTCGCATGATCGTAGGCTGCGCTGCGCATCGTGGCGACGCCGCCGCTGCTCATCTCGGTGAGCGTGAAGACGCCGTACGGCTTCAGGTTCCACGGATTCTTCCGGCCCTGCTTCACGGCGAGCAGATCGACGGCGTCGTAGGCCACGATCTGGTGCGCGTAGGGATACCCGTAGGTGCCCTTGTCGCTTTCGGTCGGATCGTAGCACCAGGTGTTGCCGTGCCCGTCGGGCTTGCCGGCGAGCGCCTTGTCGGCGGTGGCGGGCCCGTAACAGAACGCCGCGCCGTGGCGCTGCACGAAGAGCACCGAGCGCGTGCCCGCCGGAAACGCCACGCCGCCGATCTTGGTCGTGCCGTTGTAGGTGGGACTGTTGCCGTCCCAGGCGCCGAGGGCCTGATGTGCGTCCGGGTAGCCGAGCAGCATCTTGCTCGGAATCGACGACCGTGTCCCGACGTGGTCGGGATCGAACACGCTCACCGACGGGCCATAGCTCGAGCGGGAGATGATCGACGTGCAGCACAGGCCGGTCAGCGCGGGGCCGCCGAGCAGCGTGCGCCACTCCGGCGGGATGATGCCCATGTAGCCGCCGACCATGCCCGGCGGATCCTTGCCCACGCGCACCGGACCGCTCAGCGACTTCAGATCGCTGCCGGCGAAATGGGTGGCCTTCGCCGAGTGTCCGGCGTCGTAGAACGCGTACGCCGACACGAGCAGACGGCCATTCCAGGCCAACGAGCCGCCCAGCTTGATGCCGTTGGTGTCGCCGGGATTGATGGCCTCGAGCTTTGCGATCGGCGTGCACTGCTCGACGATCGTCGCCACCTCGCCCAGTTCAGGAATCGACACCCGCGCCAGGCGCGAGCTCCAGTCGTGGCAGCCGAAATACAGCGACTTCCCGTCGGGACCCATGCCCATCGCGAAGCCGCCCCACGTGAGCGCGCTCTCGCCCGGGCCCTTCCCGTTGCCGTCGTCGTTCGGCAGCGTGAAGCTTCCGAGATAGCGGAGGTCGCCGGCCTGCACCCGCGGGAGCTGCTGTGGGGGGGGCGGCGCTTGTCCCACGAGCACCCCCGGCGCGGCCAGCCCGCAGGTGGCAATTCCGAGCAGCACGATCTGCAGTTTCGCTGACGCTGACATTTGCACCTCGCCCAATGTTCGCCCAGCGCGGCGCGTGGCTGGCGAACATTCTTCGCGGCACCGAAAGATGCGCACATCCGCGCGCGTCGGCGCCCATCGCGATCCGCCCTCGAGGGGGTGCGCGCGGCACCCGCAGGCTCCTGCCGCTTACGCACGATCCCGTAAGTTCAGACCCGGATTTGAAGTCGAGCCGATCTGTGACCTGTTCGAGCCTGTCTGGTAAACAGCTGACCTGTCATCACTTAACTGAAGATTACAGGCTGGCATACCCCTTGCCAAGGGAGGTTGCATCGAGGGGACCTACCCCTCGGATCGTAAAGCTCATTTCAGCTGGTATGCCATGACATCAGGTTCCGCTCTCAAACTCGTCGCTGCTTTCGTTCTGTGTGCGGTCGCCACGGCCGGCGCGCAAACGCCACAAACGCAACCGCTGGTGCAGGCCGGGAACCTGGTGTACCTCGGCAAGTTCACGTTGCCTCAGGCCGACGGCGCGGGCGG
>JANNIB010000115.1:0-2303 GCA_031404695.1 Acidobacteriota bacterium | reverse complement strand
GATGTTGTGGCTCATGCGGTTGGTGTTCGAGTCCTGCATCACGGTGCCGCTCAGCGTGAACACGTGCCGGATGTTCATCGGATCCTTCACGAACTCCTTGGGCACGATGAAGGGCCCGATCGGACCGAACGTGTCGTGGTTCTTGCCGATGAGCCAGTCGGAGCCGCCCATCTTGCGGTCGCCGCGCCCGCCGCGGTCCGAGACGTCGATCTGCACCGTGTAGCCGAAGATGTAGTCGGCGGCGTTGGCGACGGTCACGTACTTCGCCGGCTTGCCGATGACCACGTTGAACTCGCACTCGAAGTCGATGTTGGTGCGCCCGCGCGGCATCACGATGTCGTCGAACGCGCCGGTGATGACGGCGGGCGACTTCTGGAAGAGATACGGGTTGTCGCGCGTGTCGCCCGCGGAGCGCTCCCAGATGCCCGGGGCACTCACGGCCTTCGAGGCCGCTTCCGGAGCGGCACCAGCGCGTTGCTGCTGCGCGGCGATGCCCGCGGTGTGCTCCACGTAGTTGCCGCCGGCGTTCAGCACGACCACCGGTTGCACCGGCGGCAGCACCTCGATCGCGCCGAGCGCGTAGGCGTAGGCCGGTGCCGTCTTGGCCGTCGACACGTCCCTGGCGATGGCCGCCAGGCGTGGCTTCCACTCGGCGTCGTAACGCGCGATGAGCTGTTTCATGTCGGTCGGCGCCGCGAGTTTCGGCGCCGAGGCGTTGGCCGTTTCGAACGCGGCGTTGGCCGCTGCGATGTCGACGATTTGGGTGTCATTGAGCGCCAGGCCCACAAACGGCGTGCCGCCGCGGGCGAACGTGCCCAGCTTGAAGGGCACGGCGGTGCCGCCGCCTTGTGCACTGGACCCGGAGCTGCAGGCGGCTCCTGCCGCCGCCGACACCACGAGGAGGGCCGCCCCGACCGCTCCGCACCCTGCCGTCTTTATGTTCATGTTGTGCTCGGCCGATGTCGTCCGGGGATGTTCCCAGGAGGCGGCGGCATCTTACCGCCTGGCCCCAGCAATTGCCAGCCGACACCGCCGTGTGTTCGTGTAAGCTTCGCAATCAGAGGTCAACTCATGATGTTGCAGTCTTGTGCAGCTTTCCGTCAGGGACCACGTCTTGCCACCGCTGCGGTTGCCGCGTCGCTCCTGCTGGCATCGGCGCCGCCGGCGCTCGGGCAGACCGCCACTGCTGCCAAGTCGACAGTAACGTTTGCCAAAAACGTCGCACCGGTGCTCCAGAAGAACTGCGAGGGATGCCACCGTCCGGGCGAGGTGGGCCCGATGTCGCTGCGCACCTACCAGGAGGTGCGGCCGTGGGCGCGCTCGATCAAGTCAAAGGTACTGGCGGGCGAGATGCCACCGTATCGCTACGACAAGATCGGCATCCAGGCTCTCAAGGACGACTTGCGCCTGAGCGACACCGACGTGCAGACTATCGTGCGCTGGGTCGACGGCGGCGCACCGCTCGGCAACATCGCCGACATGCCGGCCCCGAGGCAGTTCACAGACAGCGACAAGTGGTCCTATTCAGAACGGTTCGGACCGCCCGACGTGATCGTGCCCACGAAGCCGTACACGCTGCCGGCCCAGGGACAAGACCGCTGGTGGCGCCCGATCGTGCCGGTTGGTGTGTTCGAAGACCGCTGCATCAAGGCCGTGGCGGTGAAGCCGTCGAAGAAGGGCCGCGCTGGCGCGCATCACGCCAACAGCGACCTGATGGTGCCCGACGAGAAGAGCGGGTCCTACGTCACGCTGGAAAAAGTGTCTGAGTACGCCTCGGGCAAGACGGGCGAGATCGTGCCGGAGGATGGCTGCCGCACGCTGCCGGCCAATGCGATGATCCGTTGGGACGTGCACTACTGGCCGTTTGGCGAAACGGTGAAGGACGACGTAGTCGAACTGGCCATCTGGCTCTATCCCAAAGACCACAAGGCGAAATACAAGCAGGACCTGAAGCTCTACTCCCTGCTCATGAAGGGCGGCGAACTCGAGGTTCCGCCGCACGGCACGGCCATGACCCAGGGCTTCCATACGTTCAAGACCCCCGTGCGCATCGATAGCTTCCAGCCGCACGGTCACGCGCGGCTGGTCGGGATGACCGCCGAGATCCTCTATCCCGACACCGGCAAGCTCGAGATGGTGAGCTCGGTCTCCAACTGGACCAACGCGTGGCACACGAGCCATGTCTACGAGGACGACGCCGCGCCGTTACTGCCAGTGGGCGCGGTACTCGTGCTCACCGGGTACTACGACAACACCGCAAAGAACAAAGGGAACCCCGACCCGGATCAGTGGGTGGGCTACGG
>JANNIB010000114.1:0-4999 GCA_031404695.1 Acidobacteriota bacterium | reverse complement strand
CGGCCGTCAGGCCGCCCTCGACGATACCGACGCGCTCATCGCGGCGCTGAGCGGCGCCGACATGGTGTTTGTCTCCTCCGGCCTCGGCGGCGGCACCGGCACCGGGGCGGCGCCGGTGATTGCCAGTCTTGCCACCGAACTCGGCGCGCTGACCATCGCGGTAGTCACCAAGCCGTTCCGCTTCGAAGGCAAGAAGCGCCTCACCCAGGCCGCCGTCGGCCTCGAGGCGCTGCGCGACGCGGTCGACACCGTCATCACCATCCCGAACGAGCGGCTGCTCTCGGTCATCGACCGCCAGACGTCGATGACCGATGCGTTCGTCACCGCGGACGACGTGCTGCGCCAGGCGATTCAGGGCATCTCGGACCTCATCCTGGTGCCCGGCATCATCAACCTCGACTTCGCCGACGTGAAGACCATCATGGCCGGCATGGGCGTGGCGATGATGGGGACGGCGATGGGCGACGGCCCGACGCGCGCCATCGATGCCGCCAACCGCGCCGTCTCGAGCCCGCTGCTCGAGGACGCGTCGGTCAACGGCGCCCGCGGCGTCATCGTGAACATCACCGGCGGCCCCGACATGGGCCTGATGGAGGTGCACGACGCGATGTCGATCATCCAGGAGGCGGCCCACGAAGACGCCAACATCATCTTCGGCGCCGTCATCGACCCGACGCTGGTGGGCAAGGTCAAGATTACCGTCATCGCCACCGGCTTCGACCTGGCGCGCACCGGGCGGACGATTCCGGCGGCGCCGTCGTCGACGCCGGTGGACCTGTCGAACTACTCCCAGCATCTGCGGGCCGGGGCCGGCGCCAACGCCATCGACGCCACGGCGCAGCGGGCGACCATCATGCGCCGCCCGTCGATCGAGATGCCGATGCAGGGCCGCGCCATCGTCGGCGGCGTGCCGCTGGTCGAAACCCACCTCGAACCGGGTGAAGTGGACCTCACCATGGAGCTCGATGTCCCGGCGTTCCTGCGGCGGCAGAACGAATAGCCCGGTACGGAGGCGCCGCCAGGCGCCAGCCACGGACGAGCTGGAAACGGGTAGTACACTACCAGCGGGGACGTCAGGTCCCCGCCATGCCCCCTATCGACCAAAGAATCGCGGCCCGCCAGACGCTCTCGCGCGAAGTCGGCTACGTGCAGAAGCCGCACGTGGACAAGATGCGCGTGGGGCTCGCATTTCCGAACACCTACTTCGTCGGGATGTCGAACCTCGGCTTCCAGACGGTGTACCGGTTATTCAACGAGCACGCCGGCACCGTGTGCGAGCGCGTGTTCCTGCCGCCGAAGCAGGAACTGGCGGCGATGGTCGCGCAGGACGCACGGCTGGTCACGATCGAATCCCAGACGCCCCTGAACGATCTGGACGTGCTGGCGTTTTCGGTGTCGTTCGAATGGGACTACACCAACGTCCTGACCATGCTGCGCCTGGCGGGCCTGCCGCTGCGGGCGGCGGACCGCAACCACCGGCATCCGCTGGTCGTGATTGGCGGCGCGGTGACGTTCGTGAATCCCGAGCCGCTGGCGCTCTTCGCCGATGTCATCGCCGCCGGCGAGGGTGAGGTGCTGGTGCCGTCGTTGCTCGAGGCCGTGGCCGACGCCACCTCGCGCGACGACCTGCTCACGAAGCTCGCCGCCCGCCGCGGCTTCTACATCCCGTCGTTCTACGACGTGACCTATCGCGACGACGGCACCATCGACGCCTTCGTCCCGAAAGACGGCACCGGGGCGCCGCCCACCGTGAAGAAGGCGGCCCTCAAGACCACCGAGGCGGTCGATCCGCCCTGCACCTCGATCTTCACGCCCGATACCGAGTTCGGCTCCCGCTTCCTGATCGAGGTCGTGCGCGGCTGCGCCAACCTGTGCCGCTTCTGCTGGGCCGGCTACAACTACCTGCCGGTGCGCGCCTTTCCCACCGACCGCATCCTGGAACTGGCGCAGGCGGCGCGCGCGCACGCCAATCGCGTCGGGTTGGTGTCGATCGCGCTGTGCGACCATCCCGACATCGAACTCGTCCTGACCAGGCTGGCAGCGATGGGCTATTCGATCAGCCCCGCATCGCTGCGCCTCGACGACCTCACGCCCACCATCGTGCGGCTGCTGCGTGAGAGCGGCGAGCGGACGCTCACCATCGCGCCCGAAACCGGCTCCGACCGCCTGCGCCGCGTCATCAACAAGACCGTCACCAACGACGAGATTCTCGAGAAGGCCGAGCTCATCTTCTCGAGTGGCATCGAGAACCTGAAGCTCTACTACATGATCGGCCTGCCCACCGAGACCGACGAGGACCTGGTGGCGATGCGCGACCAGACGGTGCAGCTGCGCGACATCATGATGAAGTACGCCCGCGGGCGCGGCCAGCCGGGCCGAATCATCGGCAGTGTGAATCCGCTCGTGCCCAAGCCCGGCACCAGCTACCAGTGGCTGCCGATGACCGACACCAAAGAGATCGAACGCAAGATGAAGCGCCTCCACGCGTTGGTCGACAACATCGACCACGTCTATTTTTCGATCAAGAGCGAACGGCACTCCTACTACCAGGCGCTGATGTCACTCGGCGATCGCCGCGTCGCGCCGGCCATCGAGGCCGCCGAGCGCAACGGCGGACAGTGGCGGGCGGCGGTGCAGGAATCGGGCATCGACGCCGAGTTCTACATCTACCGCGACCGCTCGAACGACAAGATGCTGCCGTGGGACATCATCGACGGCGGCCTGAAGGACAACTTCTTCAAGAACGAGTTCGCCAAGGGCCTGCGCGAGGAATGGACGCTGCCGCCGAAGCGGCAGCAGGAGAACGCGCGCCTTCTGCCGATGCTCTCGTAGCGGCACACCTACCAGGGTGGCGCCGCCGCGTCGTCGGGCGCCTCGGGCGCCGGATCGTCGGTGGCCTCGGCCTCGAACTTCGCGAAGGCGCTGAGCACCAGATCGCGGATGTGGTCCTGGGCCTTCACCTCGGTCATCGGCCGCAGCAGCGCAAAGCTGCGCCGTTCGCCGTTCACGGAGTACTGGCGGGCCGGGAAGGTGACGTTACGGCCCGAGCCGTTGCGGCGCTCCCACACCGCGAAACCGAGGAGCTTGAGGCCCGAGAGCGGTCCCTCGGTGAAGTGGAGTTCGGCGTCGGCCAGTTTGCCGACCGGGCTGCCCTTGTCGTTTGGCGTGATCTTGACCAGCATGGGTGTGCTCCCGCCGCCCGTTGAATGAGTGGAGCGGCTGTGCCCGCTCACACTTCAACCGGCGTGCCAGCGATGAATGCGCCCGTGTTTCCGCGATAATCCTCGAGACGCGCCTCGGGGGGGGCGGCCGATGAGGTCGCCGACGTCCACCGCCGTTGCCCCACCGATCGCATCGCGATGGACCCACGCATGACCCTCCCCACGCCGCCCGCCGATTTCCACTGGACCGAGGAGCCGTGGGGGCCGATGCTGCGCTGCCGCGCCCTCGACGGCGTCGCGCAACACGGGTTCACCTCGCGGCAACTGCAGTTGCGGCCCGGCGAGCGGGCAGGCGAGGCATGGGCCAGTGCTGCGGCGTCGGTGGGCTGCGCGGTGCCGCGCGTGGGACGCGTCCGCCAGGTGCACGGCGCCGTCGTCCGCGTGGTCCACGCCGACGAGCTCGACCAGCCAGTACCCGACGCCGATGCCGCCGTCACGCGCGACCCCGGCACCGCAGTGGCCATCGTAGCCGCCGACTGTGTGCCGATCCTGCTGGCCCACCCGCGAACCGGCGCCGTGGCCGCAGTACACGCCGGCTGGCGCGGCACGGCGGCCAACGTCGTCGGCGCCACCGTCGCGACGCTGAGGCGCGAGTGGGACGTCGATCCCGAAACGCTGGTCGCCGCGATTGGTCCGAGCATCGGCGCCTGCTGCTACACGGTGGGCCCGGAGCTGCAGACGGCCTTCGAACAGGCCGGACATCCGTCGGCCCACGTGCAGCGCTGGTTCACCCGGACCGGCGATGTGCTGGTGCTCGACCTGTGGGCGGCCAATCGCGACCTGCTCGAGGCCGCTGGCGTGCCCGCGGCGAACATCCACGTGGCTGGGCTGTGCTCGAAGACCCACCGCGAGGTGTTCGAGTCGTATCGTGCCGAGGGGGACCAGGCGGGGCGCATGGCCGCGATCATCGTCGCGCCGCACGCGCTTGCTGCGCCCCTGCCGGGGTGAGATCAGATCTTCCGGATCGGCCCCTCGTACTTCGCGAGCACGCGGTCGGCGGTGACGAGCGTGATGCCTTCACAGAGTGCCTGCGCGAGCAGCAGGCGGTCGAACGGATCGCGGTGCAGGTCAGGCAGTGAATCGACGCTGACGGCGTGCAGGCTGGTCACCGGCAGCTCTGTGTAGCCGTTGTCCAGCAAGGCCCGCCGCAGGACGCGGGGGTCGACACGGAAATCGGCCCGCCCCAGCGCGTGTTTGATCGAGATTTCCCAGAGACTCGCCGCGCTGAACAGCAGGTCGTGGCGCGCATCGCCCAGCAGCCTTCGCGCCGCCGGCGTCAGTCGCTCGGGCTGGCCGGCCGCCCACAGCAGCACCTGAGTGTCGAGCAGGATCTTCATTTGTTGCCGCTGAAGAGCGCCGCAATCCGGTCGCCGCCCATGCGGTCGAAGTCGTCTGGCACGGCGATCTCCCCGGCCAGGAAACCGAGGCGTTTCGGTGCCTTTGGCGCCCCGATCGCCGACACCGTGACCATCGGCCGTCCGGCTTTGGCGATGATGAACGACTCGCCCTTCGAGGCCCGGTCGATGAGCTTCGAGAGATGAGTTTTTGCTTCGTGAATGTTGACTGTCGGCATGGCGTATGGACTAAGTGTATCAGACTAAGTCCGAGTCCGAGCGGCGCTGGCCGTCACGCCGCCTGCCGGTCTTACGTCGCCGGCGGCGGTTCGACCGGCGCGTCGTCGACCTTGGCCGGCGCGATCCAGTAGAGGATGCGCACGCAGCTCTCGCACTGGATGATCTGGTCGCCGGCGCGGATCTGGTTGTAGAGATGCGGCCGCA
>JANNIB010000113.1:0-1978 GCA_031404695.1 Acidobacteriota bacterium | reverse complement strand
GCACACGTCGCCGAGCAAGTCGGTTACCAGACCGACACGGCGTTCAGCCGAGCCTTCCGGCGAGAGTTCGGCGTGCCGCCAGCGGCGTGGCGGCGCCGCCACGTCGCGGCTGACGGACCCGGCGGGCCGGCTGTCGGCATCGCCTCGTCACTGCGGGACTGATGGGACCAGAGTTGGTGGCGCGCATTCCGTCACACCTCCAGCTCGCGGGCGGGCGTTGGTGGTGGCACCTCGGTTGGCAGGTCGAGGTGTCGTAGGATGCGCCGCGTCATCTCGGGGGCGTCGAGCACCTCCCGTCGCCGGTGATAGAGCCTCCCGTGATCAGACCCTGCCCCCCATTCCCAGGGCGTTGGCACCGGTCGAGGACGATGGCGGGGTGCTGAGGATCGAGCCGGCACCGCAGGGGTGTCGCTCGGACAATACGGTCGAACGCAGTAGGATGCCACTCACCATGAAGGTCGCCATCATCGCCACCGGCCTGTTGCTGGCTGCTGCCGCCTCGTCGTCGGCGCAAACCGTTTCCGGCCTCGAAGCGCGAGTCACCGAAGGGTTCGCCGATTCGAACGGCGTGAAGATCCACTACGCCACGCTTGGCTCGGGCCCGTTGGTGGTCATGATCCACGGCTTCCCTGACTACTGGTACAGCTGGCGGCACCAGATGGAGGGCCTCGCCGACCGGTTCCAGGTGGTGGCCATCGATCAGCGGGGCTACAACCGCAGTGACAAACCGGCGGGTGTGGCCAGCTACGACATGCGCCTGCTGGTCGGTGATGTCATTGCCGTCATCAAGCACTTCGGCAAGGACAACGCCACGGTCATCGGCCACGACTGGGGCGGCATCGTTGCCTGGAACCTGGCGATGAACGCGCCGCAGTTCGTCAACAAGCTCGTGATCCTGAATCTGCCGCACCCGCGCGGCCTGTCACGCGAGCTGGCCAACAACCCGGAGCAGCAGAAGAACAGCGCCTACGCGCGCCGCTTCCAGGCCGAAGGCGCCGAGAAGGCGCTCACCGCCGAAGGGCTGGCAGCCTGGGTGACCGACGCCGCCGCCAAGCCGAAGTACGTCGAGGCGTTCCAACGCTCCGACTTCGCGGCCATGTTGAGCTATTACAAGCAGAACTACCCGCGCGAGCCGTACGTGCAGGACATGTCGCCGCTCAAGAAAGTGCAGAGCCCGGTGTTGGCGATTCACGGCCTCAAAGACATGTATCTGCTGGCGCCGGCGCTGAACAACAACTGGGAGTACGTCGAGCAGGACTACACGCTGGTGACCGTGCCCTCAGCCGGCCACTTCGTGCAGGCCGACGCGCCGGAGCTGGTGACGAAGACGATTCGTCACTGGCTGCTGCGGTAGGGCCGCCAGCCAGTCACGCGACGCGCGCTACCGCGGACCGTCGTGGGTTAACTTTACGAGCCCGCCAGGATTGGCTACCCGCAGCCGCCGCGCTATTCGCCGCGAGCTCAAGGTGGTTGGTCCTGTGTAGCGGGGTAATGTCTATCTGGGCTGGCGAGTTCGGCGTGGAGCCGACGGCCACGGTCATCTCTAGCCCGCCCGTAAGATTCCCCTTTTGTTGGCCAATGGCTGAGCTGTTCCTGGCAATCGCCTGGAGGCGCTGGCTGGTGACCGGAAGGGGCAGCACAGTATTCGGGTCAACCAGCAGTGCCGGATTCATTTCGATGGGAGGGCATGATGCGCACGACGCCTGCAGCGAGGACTACCACTGAGCGCATTCCGCGTGATGCCTCCAGCCTGGGACCGGCGATTCTCCCTGGCGAGATCCTGCTCGAGGAGTTCCTGAAGCCGCTCGAGATGACGCAGGCCGCGGCGGCCAAGACGTTGGGATGTCGACCGTGCGCCTCAACGAACTCGTGCGGGGCAAGCGGGGAGTGACCGCCGACACGGCGCTTCGGCTCGCGCAGTTCTTCAAGACGACGCCACAGTTCTGGATGCACATGCAGGCGCACTTCGACTTGAAGG
>JANNIB010000112.1:0-1813 GCA_031404695.1 Acidobacteriota bacterium | reverse complement strand
CGAACAACGGCGAAGCCGCAGACGGTCGGCGGGCGCCGAGCTGTCGGGCGCCTTTTGGGGCCAACCCGACCACCGCCTACGAGAAGCGGGTGCGCCGCCACAACAGCCAGCCGCTGCCGACCAGTATCGCGATCGTCACGGTGGCGAGCGTGGCAAGCCAGGTCCGGCTGACCGGCACGGCGAGCGGCGTGACGGCCGCGGCCAGCCACAGGGCGATGCCGACCGCGGTGGCCGCCATCAGCCATTCCCACCAGTGGCGGGTGTTGTGGACGGCGGCGAGCGGATCCTCGCCTCGCATCGACGCCCGGACGCGATCACGCGACAGGCCGTAGCGCTCGCATTCGCGGTCTACTGCCGCCTCCCACGCGTGCAGTTCCCGCTCGGGCGCCGCCGCCAGACTGATGGCCAACGCCCCGAACGCCATCAGCACCGAGCCTGCCACGATCATGACCTGGCCGGTCGTGCCCATGCCCTGTAACTCGCCAAACACCAGCACGCCCCACGCGAGCCCCCAGAGCTGGTTGGTGTTCGAGAGTGGGATGCCTCGGGCGATGCCCACGTACTTGGTGGCGTACTGCTGGAACAGGTCGCCGAGCACCCAGCAGAAGCCGCCGAGAAACAGCCAGAAGAGCACGGGGCGCGCGGCCGAGAGCTGCGCGTAGACCTCGCGTGGCCCGCCGCCAAAGACACAGGCCAGCGCCAGCGCGGTGACGAGCTCGCCGACGGTGAAGATGGCGACGAACGACAGCGGGTTCATGCCGCTGATGTACGACTTCCGGTACGGCACATACATCGTGCCCCAGAGCAGCGCCGCGCCGAGCGCCGCGACAATGCCGGCGGCCACGCGCCCTGGCGTGCCCGACGCCGGCGCCAGCTGCGCCGACGCCCAGGTGATGAGACACGCGCCGGTGAGCAGGGTCACGACGCCGCCGACCACGCGCACCGTCGACCGCTCGCGCGCCACGGGCAGCTCGCCAAACAGCAACCAGCCCCAGAAGAGTCCCACGAGGCTGTTGAGGTTCCAGAGGGGAAAGGCCACGGCCAGACCCACGTCGCGGATGGCAAAGGCCGTGAGTGCATTGGCCACCGCCCACAGCATCCCGGCCACGATCGCCCACACGATGAGGTGCGGCCGCTCACGCACGTCGGCCACGACGTAGTCGGTGCCCTTGAGCAGTGCCGGCAGGGTGAACCTTGCCAGAAACACACCCGAGACCATGCCGAGCGACACGACGAAGGGCGACATGCCGGTCGCGACGAGCTTCATCGGCGCCTCGGCGGCGCCCAGCCACGCGCCGGCGGCGACGCCGCAGACCACGCCGAGCCAGTGGCGCGACTGGTTCGTGAGCGGCGTCACGACAGCATCCAGAGCAAGGCCACGCCGAGCCCGAGAACGGCCACCGGGAGCCAGAGGTGGACGTCGGTCAGAATCTGGCGACGTATCGCAGGTCTTGGGCGCGTAGGGTCGCTGGGCACGCGCGCATCATCCCATGACCGCGGCGCGGTTCGCCGCAGGACGGCCGCGACGGTGTTCAGCGGCAGTGTAGTACGACGATTGGGACGGGACCTTGGGCGCTTCGACGACGAGTCACGCTGATATTCGGTGGTTACCACAGTCGCCTGCAGCAGCGCGCACATGACAGCGCTTCGTCGAGAGGACGTGCAATCTAGGGGCGCGAGTTGAAACCGCCATCCGTATCGCATAACTAGCCCGCCGATCCTCTGAATCGTGCCGAGGTCCATCCGTCGTCTTGGCGACGCGATGACGACGTGTCTCCGACTCCTGTGCTGTCTCAGACTCCGACGGCGCGGG
>JANNIB010000111.1:0-3217 GCA_031404695.1 Acidobacteriota bacterium | reverse complement strand
GGACTGACGTCAGCCGTAGGCGCCCAACCGGGCCGGAGGGATCCGATGAGCCACAAGTCCGCGCGCGCTTCCGCGAAGACCTCTACTTCCGCTTGAACGTGGTGCCGATCTTCGTACCGCCGCTGCGCGACCGGATGGAGGACATCCCGCGCCTGGCCGAACATTTCATGGCCACGCTGTCGTCGGAGTACGGACGGCGCGTCAAGCGTTTCGCGCCCGAGGCGATGGCCCGGCTGCAGCACTACGCGTGGCCGGGCAACGTGCGCGAACTGCACAACGTGATCGAACGGCTGCTCATCATGGTGCACGACCTCACGGTGACCGGGGAAGACGTGAGCTTCATCGACGACGGTGGCGCCGCCTCGGCGGTCGCCGGCGGCGCGACGGCCGGCCCGATCGTCGCCCTGGCCGACGCCCGTGACGCGTTTGAACGCGGCTACATCCTGCGGGTGCTGGCCGCGCACCACGGGAACATCTCGCGAACGGCCGATGCCCTCGGCGTCGAGCGCAGCAACCTCTACAAGAAGATGCGGGCGTTCGGCATCGCGCCGTCGCGACGCGAGCTCGAGTGACGCGGCGTCACGAGTCGGGCACGAGGCGCGTCTCGAGAATCTTCGATGCCTGCCAGCCGGCGATGCGCAGACTCGTGGCCGCCACCGCCGCCAGCGCCGCCGCCGGCACCAGGCCCACCACCTCGCTCTCGGCTACCGTGACGCCGTAGCGCGCGGCTTCGCGCGTCACCGCATCGAACACCACCCCCATGGGCGTCTCGTCGACGTCGGTCAGGTTCATCGAGACCTGCACGAGGCCCCGCGCGGCGAGGGGCAGGGCCATGGCCTTCACGTGCGGCAGTCCGCCGCTGCTGGCGCGCACGGCCGCGGCGACGGCCGTGCCGACCTCGAGCCGGTCGGTCGCGAGGTTGATGTTGTAGGCGACCAGCAGGCGGCGCGCTCCGATGGCGACGGCGCCGAAGCTCGGATGCGGCGCGTCCGGGCCGAAGTCCGGGCGCCACCCGGGCTGTCGGAGTCTCTCCGCCAGTCCCTCGAAGCGCCCCCGGCGCACCTGTTCCAGGCGACGCCGGTGCGGCGCCGAGGCGGCCTCTTCGTAGAGCAGCACCGGGATCGCGAAGCGCTGCGCGACGGCGGCGGCAGTGGCCCGCGCGGCCGCCACGGCATCAGCCATCGTCGACGCGCCGAGCGGGATGAAGGGCACCACGTCCACTGCGCCGATGCGCGGATGCGCGCCGTGGTGCCGGGCGAGGTCGATGGTCCTGAGAGCCTCCTCACAGAGGGCGACGACCGCGCCGGTGAGCGCGGTGGCCTCCCCGGCCATCGTGAAGACCGAGCGGTGGTGATCGGCGTCGCGATGCACGTCGAGCAGGCGCACACCGGGCGTCGACGCCAGCCGCCCCGCCATCCCGTCGATGACGGCGTGGTCGCGCCCTTCGCTGACGTTCGGCACGCACTCCAGCCACGGCATCGGCGGGTTGTACCACAGGCCGTGCAGAGGCGTGCAAGTGCTATACTCACGGCGATTTACAGGCATGATCGACCCGACGCCCGGTGATTCGCCGCTCGCTGATCCGCTGACCGACGCCGAACGCGAGGTGCGCATCGAACAGCTGCTCGTCTCGGGACTCGACGAGTACTTCGCCGGGCGCATGGATCACGCGGTGAACGTCTGGACCCGCGTCCTGTTCCTCGACCGCGCCAACGACCGCGCCCGCGCCTACATCGACCGCGCCCGCCGGGCCCAGGCCGAACGTCAGCGCGAGTCGGAAGCCCTCGTGCATCAGGGCCTGCAGGCGTTCGACGACGGCGACGTCGATCGGGCGCGGCGGCTGCTCACCTCGGCGGTCGAACGCGGCGCGCCGCACGAACAGGCGCTGCCCGTCCTCCATCGCATCGGGCTGCTGGACGTGACCGCGCCCGGCACCCCGGCGCCACCGGTGCGCGGACGGTGGCGTCGCGCCGACGGGCCGCGCACGGGCGACGACCGCGTGCGGCTCGGACCGTGGTTCCTGGCCATAGGCATCGCGGTGCTGGCGGGGGTGGCGGTGTTCGTGGCCGAAGACACGCCCCCCTCGAGCCTCGCCGCCACCGCGATTGAGGGCCCGCCGCCGCCACTGCCGGTGCCGGCCGCCTCGGAGGCGCATCTGTCGCGGGCCCGACAGCTCTTCGATGCCGGCAAGCTGCCGGATGCCCTGCAGGTGCTCGACCGCATCGGCCAGGGCGATGCGGCCTTTGGCGACGCTCAGGCGTTGCGGGGCCGCATCCAGCGCGAGCTGCTCGCGGCGGCCGGGCCGGGCGGGAAGGAGCCGGCGCAGCCATGAGGTGTCCCAAATGTGGCTATGTGGGGTTCGAAGCGTCGGACCGCTGCCGCCACTGCGGCTACGACTTCTCCTTCATGACGCCCGCCGAGGACGCGCCGCGGGGGCTGCGGGCGCTGGAATCGTCGCGGATGTCGTCGTACCGCGAGCCGCTGCGAGCCGTCGCGACGGAGCCCGATCTGGCCCGGTTGGAGAGCGCGCCGATGGTCGACCTGCCGCTGTCGGCGCCGCCGCCGGTGGCGACAGTGACGTCATCGCTCTTTGACGATCCACCGCCGCCGCCGGCGCGCACGCCGCTGGCTGTGCGCCGCACGGCCGAGCGGCCGCGCAGCCGGGCGACGCCACATGTGGTGCGGCGGCCGCGGCCGGCGCTGCTGGATTCGCCCGTCGAAGCGGATGCCGACGGCGGGGTGACGGCGGACGCCGAGGCGCCCATCGCCGCGCCGGCCGTGGCGCGGATCACCTCGGCGCTGGTCGATGTGGCCCTCATGGCCGCCATCGATACCGCCGTCGTCTACCTCACCACGCAGATGGCAGGCGTCGCGGTAACAGAGGTCTGGACGTTGCCGCTGGTGCCGCTGGCCGCGTTCATGCTCGGGTTGAACGTCGCCTACCTCGCGATCTTCACCGCCAATGGCGGGCAGACGCTGGGCAAGATGGCGATGGGGCTGCGGGTCGAGGCCACCGACGGCGCGCTGACCTTCGGCGGGGCCATCGTCCGCGTGGCGGCAACCATCGCCGGCGGGCTGGCCCTGGGCGCCGGGTTCATCCCGGCGCTGTGGCGCGCCGATCGACGCGCGGTCCACGATCAGATCGCGCACACGCGCGTCGTCAAGGTCAGCGCATGATGAGTCGTCTCGCGCTCGCGTTCGCCAGCGCGGGCTATGC
>JANNIB010000110.1:0-22958 GCA_031404695.1 Acidobacteriota bacterium | reverse complement strand
TTCCCCGTTCGATCACCTTCTCGCCGGATCGCACGCGCTTCTACGCGCTCGACTCGCGCTTCGAGCAGATCGAGGTGGTCGACGTCGCCACGCGCGCCACCATCGACAGCTTCAAGCTCACCACCGGCAACAAGAACATCCGCGTCAGCAACCTGCAGCCCGACCCCGCGAACAAGTTCCTGATCCTGATGTACCGCACGGCCACCAAACTGAGTGACCGCTGGGAGATCGGCCCGCCCACGCTGCAGAAGTACGACCTCACCACGCATCAGTTCGGCCAGGTGATTCCGTGGCCGCGCGGCGACGAACGCGAGTCGGTCAACATGCGCATCGGCCCCGACGGCAAGCACCTCTTCATCTTCGGCGAAGAGGTCACGGTGCTCGAGACCGACAAGTTCACCGAGGTGCAGTCGTGGCCGTTCGCCCAGCCCACCGAGACCGGGCTCGGCCGCATCAACATCGGCCCCGTCCACGACTTCAACGACCCGCCCGGGATGTTCACGGGTCTGTTCACGATGGCCGATTCCGATCGGGCGCGCCGCACGATGGGCATCGGCCGCGTCGATCTGATGAAGCGCACGCTCGACTTCCAGCCGCTCGGCCCGGCCTCGAACGTCGCCCCGTTCGCGCAATCGCCCGACCGCAAGCGCGCCTACGGCATCACCCAGGAAATCGGCAACTACGAGTTCTGGACCTTCGACCTCGAGAAGAACACGGTGCTGATGCGCACCAAGTTCGAAGGCCGGCCGCGCCTCGGCCTGCGGCCCAGCTCGAACGGCAAGCTGTTCTACGTCTACGTGGCCGGCGCCACGCTCGACGTCTACGAAGCGGCGACCCACAAGTACCTGCGCACGATCTGGCTCGGCGGCGACCAGACCACGGAACTGGTGGTGATGCCGCCGACCGCGCCCGCCATGACCACCGCCGTGCGGTAGTGACCGCGCACGGGGACTGGGGACTGGGGCGAGCCGAAAACACGGCCAGCGGGACGATGTGACGCTGCCAACAGACGCGTCATCAGACAGCGTGACATCTGCACGCCCGAGTCCCCAGCCCCCAGCCCCCAGCACCAGTCCCTCAAACCCCAGCCGCCAGCCCCCAGTCCCCAGCCCCGAGCCTGACCTGCGTCGGGTGTTCGTGTTTCTGGCGCCGTACTGGCGGCGCCTCGCGCTGGTGATGGCCATCAGCCTCGTGAGTACCGGACTGTCGCTGGTCTCGCCCTACCTCTCGAAAGACCTCGTGGACCAGGCCCTCATCGGTCGCGACATGGCGGCGCTATGGCGCATCGTCGGCTTGTTTGCGGCGCTCGGCCTTGCCGGCTACGTGCTGAACGTCGTGAGCGGCCTGCGCTACACGCGGGTGTCGGCCGAGATCCTGTTCGACATGCGGCTGGCAGTCTACAGCCACCTGCAGCGTCTGTCGCCGCGCTTCTACGCGCGCACGCGCATGGGCGACATCGTGTCGCGGCTCAACAGCGACATCGGCGAAATCCAGCGGGTGGCCGCCGAAGCTGCGCTCGCCTGGGTGGGCAACGTGCTGTTTCTCGCCGGCTGCATCGTCATGCTGGTGTGGCTCGACTGGAAGCTGGCGCTGCTTGCCGCCGCCGTCATGCCGCTCAGCCTGTGGACGCTGGTCCGCTATCGCGCGCGGCTCGAAGCGCGGGTGGCGGATCTGCGCCAGCGCAGCGCCGACATCGGCAGCTTCCTCATCGAGACGCTGCAAGCATCCACGCTGGTCGTCACATCGAACGCGCAGGCGCGCGAGCGCGGCCGCTTCACGCGTCTCAACGACCGCTTCATCGACGCGCTGATGGGGATGCAGCGGCTCACCTATCTGGCCGGCGGGCTGCCCAGCCTCATCGTGTCGCTCGGCGCCTCGGTCGTGTTCCTCTACGGCGGCTCGCGCGTGGTCGAGGGCACGCTGACGCTCGGCACCTTTGCGGCGTTCATCGCCTATCAGTCGCGGGTCAACGCGCCGGTGCAGGCGCTGATGGGGCTCTACACGTCGCTGGCGACGGCGAAGGTGTCGTGGCGGCGGGTGCTCGAGCTGCTCGATGCGCCGCTCGACGTGCAGGAGGCGCCTCGAGCCGCCGGGCTCGAGCACGTGCGTGGGGAGATCGCGTTCGACGGCGTGACGCTGCGCACCGAGCGCGGTCTGGCCGTGCTCGAAGACTTCACGCTCACGGTGGCGGCGGGCACCTCGGTGGCACTGGTCGGCGCCAGTGGCAGCGGCAAGTCCACGCTGGCGTACCTGCTGCTGCGGCTGCTGGATCCGGATGCCGGGGTGGTGCGCATCGACGGCGTGGACGTGCGAACGCTCAGGCTCGACGACATCCGTCGCCAGGTGGCGTTCGTGGAGCAGGAGCCGACCCTGCTCCATGCGTCTATTGCCGAGAACCTCCGCTACGCGCGGCCCGAGGCCACCGACGCCGAGGTGACACGCGCGGCCGAGGCCGCCGGCCTGGCGCCGTTTCTCACGCGCCTGCCGCAGGGGCTCGCCACGGTGGTCGGCGAACGCGGCGCGCAGATGTCGGCCGGGGAACGCCAGCGGATTGCCATCGCCCGGGCGTTCCTCACCGAGCCGTCGGTGCTGGTGCTCGATGAGCCGACCGCGGCGCTCGATCCCGCGTCCGAGCGGCAGGTGATCGAGAGCTACCTGGCGGTGATGCGCGGCCGCACCTCGATTGTGATCTCGCACCGCGCGGCAGTGGCCGACGCGGTGGACCAGGTGGCCGTGCTCGACGGCGCGCGTCTGGTCGAGACCGGACGCCCCCGCGAACTCGCGCAGGCAGGAGGAGCGTTCTCACGGCTCTTCGGCCCCGGCGCCCGTGAGGGCGAAGGCGCCGGCGCCGGCACGAACGCGAGTGGCGCGGGCGACAGCGCGGGCGCGGGGACGCGGCGCGGCGAGCGCGCATGATCCCGTCGCTTGCGGACCTCGACGCCGGCCTCCTGTCGGCGGGCCGCTATCCCGGCGCCACCGGCTCCGGCGTGCGCGTGGCCATCATCGACAGCGGCGTGCATCCGGGCCATCCGCACGTCGGCGTCGTGCACGCCGGCGTGTCGTTCGACGCCACCGGCACCCGCGGCGACGACACGGTGGATCGGCTCGGCCATGGCACGGCAGTCGCGGCGGCGATTCGCGAGAAGGCGCCGGAGGCAGAGAGCATCCCCGTGAAGGTGTTCGACCGTGAGCTGCGGGCGACCTCCGAGGCACTGGTCGCGGCGATCGACTGGGCCATCGACGCGCGCGTGCACCTCATCAACCTGAGCCTCGGCACCGCCAATCCCGCGCATCAGGTGCGCCTGGGGGAAGCGCTCGTGCGCGCCGCACGAGCGGGCATTGGCCTGGTGGCCGCCGCCGAGCAGGACGGCGTGCGGTGGCTGCCGGGCAGTCTGCCGCTGGCCATCGGCGTGACGCTCGACTGGGACTGCCCGCGTGACCAGGCCACCGTGGACGTGGTGCAGGAAGGCGCCGTGCGCCGCCTGCGCGTGCGTGCGAGTGGATTTCCGCGGCCGATTCCGGGGGTGCCGCCGGAGCGCAATCTGAAGGGCCTGAGCTTCGCCGTGGCCAACGTCACGGGCCTGCTGTGCCTGCATCTGTCGCGAGGGGCAGCGTGACGGCGCCGGAGCAGCACACGCTCACGCGGCGCGGGGTGTGGGAGGGCGTGCGGGCCAGTGTGCCGCTCGGCGTGGCGTCGGCGGTACTTGGCGCCGGCTTCGGCGTCGCGGCGCGGCAAATCGACCTTGCCCTCTGGGCCACGCTCTTCATGAGTGGATCGGTGTTCGCCGGCGCGGCCCAGTTCGCGGTGCTGCCGCTCTGGAGCTCTCCGCTGCCGCTGGCACCGATCTGGTTCTCGACCTTCGCCGTGAACGCGCGCTTCGCGCTCCTGAGCGCGTCGCTCACGCCGTGGCTCAAGCACTACCGCGGCGCCACGCCGTGGGCCACGATGTTCCTGCTTGGCGAAGGCCAGTGGGCCATCGGCATGCGCACCTATGCGCGGGGTGACCGCGACCTTGGCGTCCTCGTCGGCAGCGGACTCGTCGTCTGGGTCGTGTGGATGGCGGGCACTGCGGCCGGCTTCCTCGTAGCGCCGTCACTCGGCGATCCGCGCCGCTTCGGCCTCGACCTGGTGCTGGTGCTGTTCTTCGCGTCGACGCTGACCTCCGGGTGGCGCGGGCCGCGAGACCTGGCGCCGTGGAGCGCGGCGGCGCTGGCCACGCGCATCCCGCCATCGATGGTGGCGCCGGAGTGGCAGGTGCTGGTGGCGGCGCTCGTGGGCGCCAGCGTGGGAGCCTGGCGTGACACCCGACGCTAGCACCGCGGCGCTGGCCATCACCGGCATGGCGGTGGTGACCTACGTGACGCGCGCCGGCGGCCTCGTCATCGCGCGCGTGCTGCCGGCGACGCCGTTTGTGACCGCGTTCCTCAAACACCTGGGCACGTCGGTGATCGTGGCGCTGGTCGTGGCCACGCTCGCCCGCGGGGATGTGCAGGGGCTGGCGGCCACCGCCGTCACCGTCGCGCTCGCGGCCCTGGGCCGTCCGACCACGGCGCTACTGGCCGGCATGGCCGTCGCCGCGCTCCTGCGCCTCTAGCTGCGAGTTGTACGAGCTGTGCGAGTTGTAACGGGGTCTGTCACGGTCACCAGATGTAACGGGGTCTGTCACGGTCACCGAGTTAGCGAGCAGAATCTTCCAAGATCACCTTGGTGACGGTGACAGACCCCGTTACATCTGGTGACCGTGACAGACCCCGTTACAACTCGCGGGCTGACGCGTGACACCACGCGCGCAGGGTGTCGGCGCGCTCGACCCACTCCGGCGACTCGCGCCAGCGGTCCACGGGATGGGCGACGCGCCACGTCCAGTTGCGGTCGTTCACCGTCGCCGGCGTGTTGATCCGCACGTCCCAGCCGAAGAGGTCCTGGAGGGGCAGCATCACCGTGTGCGAGGCGGCGCCGACGAGGGCGCCGACGAGGGCGTCACGGACGTCGGGCACAAAGGGCGACGAGGCCGTGATGGCTGCCGCCGCCAGGCTCGGCAGCGCCAGGAACGCCGCCCGTTCGGCGTCCGTGAGGTCGCGCCACCACTGCGCGAGCGACTCGGTGTCGTGGGTGCCAGACAGCGCCACCGAGACCCTGGGATAGTCGGCCGGATCGACGAACGGCTGACCCTCCGCATCCCACGCGCGTTCCCAGCGCATCACCTTGAAGCCCGGCACCCCGAGTCGCGCCATCGAGAAGCGCACGAACGGCGGCACGGTGCCGAGGTCTTCGGCCACCACTTCGATGCCGCTCTGCAGGTAGATGCCGAGAATCTTGGCGCCGAGCAGGCTCTGGCTCGGTTCATCGGGCGGCGAGAATACCTTGTCGCGGGCCGCGTCGATGGGACGCACGTAGATGCGATACAGCCCGACCAGATGATCGATGCGCACGCCGTCGAACAGCGCCGCCGTGCGACGCGCGCGCTGGCGCATCCACTGGAAGCCGGTGCCCTGCATCACATCCCAGCGCCACGGCGGCAGGCCCCAGTCCTGCCCGGTCGCGCTGAAGGCGTCGGGCGGTACGCCCACCGTGGCATCGAGCATGAACTGCTCGCGCCGCGCCCACACGTCGGGACTGTCGCCCGAGATCATGAACGGCAGATCGCCCAGGACGCGCACGCCCGCCGCCTGCCGCGCCGCCTGCCACTGCGTCTCGGCCATCCACTGCAGCCAGGCGCGATAGCGCCGCTCCGCCGCCATGGCGGCCTGCGCGTCGTTGATGGCCGCCGGATCGCCATACGCCAGCGCCGGTGGCCAGTCCCACCACGCCCGTTCCTCGTGCGCCGCATGCAGGGCGCGGAAGGTGGTGTAGGCGTCGAGCCACCACGACTCGCGTGAAGCGTAGGCGGCGAAGGCGGCCGCACGGGCGGTCCTCCGACCGATCTCCTCGGCGACGAAGTGGTGGTGGGCGCGGCGCAGCACCCGCGATTTGAGCGCGCGCACCTCGGCGTAGCGGACGAGTGGCGACTGGCGGACCATCGAAAGCTCGTCACGCTCATCGGCGGGCAGGCCTGCTTCGCCCCCGAGCGCCGCGACCTCGGGGACGCTCGGCAGATGGATGTAGATCGGATCGAGCGCCATCGCCGTCATCGAGGAATACGGCGAGGTCTCGCCCGGCGAGATCTCGTTGAGGGGCAGCAGCTGCACGTAGCGCTGTCCGGCGGCGACGCACCACGAGCCGAAGGCGGCCAGATCCGGGAACTCCCCGATGCCCCAACTGCTCGAGGTCGGAATCGAGAACAGCGGCACGCCGATGCCGCACTGGCGCGGCGCGGGCGCCATCACGCCACCTCCGTCACGCGCGCCAGCACACGCGACACACCGGCATCGAATACCTCGGGCGCCACCAGCAGGCTCACGACCACGAACGCCTCGCGCGGGAAGTCGAAGAAGTAGCCGGGGTGCACCAGCACGCCGTCGCGCTCGACCAGGTCGAGCACCTGCATCTCCTCGTTGCGCACCGAGGGCACCTGCAGGGCCGCACACCAGCCGCCGGCCGGAGGCAGCAGCGTCACCGCCGGTGCCGCCGCCACGGCAGCGGCAAGGGCGGCGAGGTTACGGGCGGTGCGGGAGCGAATCGCCTCGCGCACCGCGGCGCCTTCCAGGAGCAGGGCCGGCAACGCCACCTGCGCCGGCGTCGAGACCGACAGGAACGTGTCGGCGATGACCTCGAGCCCGGCCAGCACGCGCGCGACCGGCGCTGCGGGTCCACCGACGGCGAGCCACGCCACCTTCACCTGGGGCAGCCCGACCGATTTCGACAGCCCACCCAGTGACACGGCCACGGCCGCGTCCTGCTGAAGCACCGACGGCCCCGCCGGCTGGCCATCGAGCCGATAGTCGGCGAACACCTCGTCGCCGATGAGCACGAGGTCGTTGGCCGCGCACACCGTCGCCAGAGCATCGAGCTCACGCCGGTCGATGACCGACC
Organism: Acidobacteriota bacterium; assembly: GCA_031404695.1. Lineage (GTDB taxonomy): Bacteria > Acidobacteriota > Vicinamibacteria > Vicinamibacterales > UBA2999 > CADEFD01. The sequence goes on along the minus strand of JANNIB010000110.1, from coordinate 15,985 downwards.
CGGTGGGGTTGTTGGGCGAGACGACCAGCACGGCCTTCGTGCGCTCGTCGATCTGCCGCGCCAGCGCGTCCACGTCGATGCGCCAGTGCCCGTGCAGGTCGAGTTCATAGGGCGACGCCTCCACGCAATCGAGCGCCGTCAGATGTTCGAACAGCGGATAGCTGGGCCGCGGCACCAGCACGCGGTCGCCCGGCTCGCAGAGCAGCTTGAAGAGCCATGCATACGCTTCGCTCGTGCTGGCCGCCAGACATATGCGGTCGACGCTCGTCTCGACGCCCCGACGCGCGTAATCGGCCACCACGGCGGCGCGCGCCGACGCCAGCCCGAACGGCTGCGGATCGTAGACGAGTCCGGCCGCGTGAGCCAGCGGCGCCAGCAGATCGGGTGGATACGCGATCCCGGCGCGTGTGGGATTGGATTCGGTGAGATCGGCCAGCGCACGGCCGCTGGCACGACACCGCGCCACCGCCGCGCTCAGCCGGTTCGGCGCCAGATCCTCCGGCAGCCGGGAAGACCGCATCGTCACCGGCGCGGCGCGTCCACGAGCTCGACCTTCGCCATGACGTCGCCTTCGAGCACCAGGTCGGCGACATCCATGCCGCGCTCGACGACGGCGAAGACCGTGTAGGCGTGGTCGAGGCGCGGCGAGTCGATGAGATTGATGAAGAGCTGCGCGTCGCCGGTGTCGCGACCGCGGGTCGAGATGCCGACGGCGGCGCGGTTGTGCGCCACGCCCGGCTCATCACGCATGTAGGGGCCATCGCCCATGAACTCGTTGGCGCCGGGCGAGCCGCCCTGCAGCACGAAGGTCGGCTCCACGCGGTGGAACGTCAGCCCGTTGTAGTAGCCCTTCGCGGCCAGCGACGCGACCCGGGCCACGGTGGCCGGCGCCTCGTCGGGCAGCAGGCGCATGTCGAGCACGCCTCCGCCGGCCATCGTGATACGCAGCCGCTGCGACCGCGCCTTCGCCAACACCGTCAGATCCGGCGCGGCCAGCGCGCGCGGGCGCGGCGTGGCCTCCCTCGGCTGCCCGGTCCACGTCGCGATGGCCTTGGCTGCGGCTTCGGCCACGCGCGCATCCCAGTCTGAGACATGCGGCGCGACGGTATCGACGTCGGCGGGGCTGCCGATGGCGGTCAACGTCGTCAGGATCGCGATGCGCGGGTCGCGCGAGGTGTCTTTGCCTTCCAGGGTGAGGCGCAGGATGGCGCCTGAGAGCGCCTTGGCCGCCTTCGGCTTGTCGGTCTCCGCCGCCAGCGCCCGCGCGGCCGTCATCACCAGCTGGAAGTCGGGACGCGACAGCGCCTCGTAGGCCACCGCCAGCGCCTCGGGCCGCTTGAGCCGCACCAGTTCATCGAGGGCCGCCTTGCGGACGTTGTCCTGGGCATCGCCGCCAAGTCGCGTGAGCGCTTCGATGGCGCCGGTGGCGCCAGCCGCGCGCGCGGCGTACGCGCGCACCTGCCAGGTGGGATGGCCGACAAAGCGCGGCAGCAGCGTGCGCACATCGGCCGGCGCGGCCTTCGCCAGGCTCACGATGGCGTGCGCGGCACGGTGCCAGGTGGCGCCGGAGGCGGGCAGCGCCTCTGCTTCCTTCTGCAACAGCGGCGAGACCGGCGTGGCGGCACCGCAGCCATCGCCAAGGAGGTCGATCGCGGCCAGGGCGACGTGCGCACTCGGGTCGGCCACGGCCCGGATCACCGGCTGGCAATCTTTCGCCTGCAGATGGCGGCCCCAGCCGCGCACCGCCTCGTAGCGCACCCGCGGCTCGACGTCCTTGAGCCCGGCCGCGAGCACGGCCTCGCGATCCGCGTCGGCCATCGTCGATGGCGCTTCAGCGGTCACCGGTGCGCCCGCCACCACCACGGCCAGGCGCCGCACTTCGTCATCGGCGTCCTTCGACGCCGTGCGTGCCAGTCCGCCGTCAACAGCGCGGGCGTTGCGCAGCGCCTGCAGCGCCAGCCGCCGGGCGCGAGCAAAGGCGCTCGAGCCGCGCGCGTCGGCCGTCTCGACCACCAGATACAGGCGCGATCTGGCGTCGGCGCCGAGGGGAGCGACCTTCCCGCTGAGACGCGTAAGGGCCTCGAGTCCCCGAGCGGCGCCTTCGACCTGTGCGGCGTCGCGTGCCACCGCGCCGCGTGGACGCGCCGGCAACACCTGCCCTGACGACGCCGGTGCCGGCAGCACGGCCGCCAGCGTGCGCTCGACGCGCTGGAACTCATCGGGTGTGGCCATCGCGATGCGGCCGAGCGCGGCAGCGTAGAGACCCCAGTCGGCCGGCTTCGCGGTCTCCATCACGCGGGTGAGTCCATCGATGGCGGGCGCCGTGAAGAGCCGCGCCGAATTGGCGGTGGCAATCGAGGCCCAGCGCCGTACGTCGAGGTCCTGGTCGGTCAGGAGCGGCATGATGTCGTTCAGCAGCGACGGCGTCTCGAAGCGCCCCGCCGCCCGCACCGCCTGCGCGCGCACCTTCGCGTCCGCGCTCTTCATTCCCTCGGCCAGCAGGGCGTGGGTCTCGAGGCTCAGGATCCGCGCGTCTTCGGCCAGCAGGAGGCGTGTGGAGAGGGGTGCCTGGGCGAGTGCGGGGGCGCTCAGCAGGGCGACGAGGGTGACCACAGCCGTCACGGACGTCCTGTTGATGGAAGGCGAGTTCGGCATACGCTTCCAAGTGTGGCCCAAGTGCGCGCTGCGCTCCTAGGCGCGACCGCGATTGCCATCCTGGCGGTCCCCGCTGCCGCCCTCGCGGCGGGGCTGCCTGGCCAGCCCGCGGCACGCGCTGCAAGAGCGGTCGAGCGCGCTGTAACGGGCCCGCCCGACAGGCCGCATCTGCTGGAGCCACTCTATTCGGGCAGAATGCCGGACGAGGTCGTCCTTGCGGATCTCGATCCCGCCACCCGGCGCCTCTACGAATCGCGAGTGCGATTGCGCGCGGCGTATCGTCCCCGGGTTGGACGTCACCTGAAGCCGGTGGACGAGGACAAGGTCAACGACCATCGCCCGGCCTTGGAGGCGATGCTCGTCGCGGCGGCCGGCACGACGCGCGTGGCCGGCGCGGCTGCACGGTACGCAGAGACAGCCCTGGGCTACTACGAATACGAAGGCTACAGCCAACCGCCGCTCGCCGAGGCCGCGCACGCAGAGGCGTATCTCGCACGGTATCCCCGGTCGGTCCTTCGGCCAGGACTCGAGCTGTACCTGCTGTCGCGCTACCGAGCGGCATTCGAGGCAGCGGCGTTCGAGGGCGACGACCACGCGCGGCACCTGGCGGCAGAACGATACCGTGCTACGTGGTCGCGAGCTCGTGGGGTGCGCGACCCCGTCATCCGCGCGATCGCCCGCGACATCGATGCAGCGAAGCAGGTCTACATCGGGTCAGAAGGCCATCCGCGGACGTTCGGCCGCTGAGGTCTAGCTGGCGGCGGTGGTCGCGGCGCCTTCAGGCGGGCACGGCGCGTTGCTGTAGCCCGAACGAAACGGCGTGACCTCGCCGGTCGCCGGCGTGAAGCGGTGGCGCCACACGCACGCGGTGTCGTTGGCGAGCAGGTGAATCGACACCGACGGCACGTCCGACACGGTCTTCACGAAATGGATGTCGTCGCGCGGCGGCAGCAGCGCGTAGAACTCGCCGGTCTCCATCGTCTGCGCGCGCGACACTTCGAGGTCTGCCCGCACGTTGTCAGCGCCGTCGTCCAGCCGGCGATACACCGTCTCGTGCTGGCGCCCGCGGTAAACGCCGATGAGCCCCCAGGCCAGATGATCGTGCACGGGCGTCTCGGCGCCGGCCGGGATGACGAGCGAGAAGAGCGTGAGCGAGCCATCCTCGGCGCGGTAGAGCGCGTACTGGCCGATGCCACTGCCCATGCCGCTCGACAGGTCCGGTGAGCCGTAGGCCTCGGGCAACCAGCCCTCGCTCGCGAGCAACTGCGCGAAGGAAGGCTTCAGCGCCTCGACGCGCATCGCCGTGTCGCCGATCTCACGCGTGAGACGGCGCGTCTCGTCGATGAGGGCGCGAATCTCCGGCGTGTCGACCAGGTAGCCGAACGGCCGGTGGTCGTGGGGGTGCCCGAGGTCGCACATGCGGCGACTTTACCGCAGCTCGATGGGCAGCGCCGCGGTGCTGCCCTCGTGTTCGATCTCGAGGGCGTAGGTGCCGCGCTCCCAGGCGCCGGTGGGCGACTCGAACATTAGGTCGCCGAGCAGCACTTCCTCGGGCGCGATCTGCGCTACGTCGATGACGGTCTGGCCCTGCTCGGGCCGGCCGAAGAAGCGCAGTCGCTGTCCCCCCCTGCCGCGGAAGTAGGTGCTCACCGGATGGCGCGTGATACGCGCTTCCTGCAGCAGGCCGCGGGCGCGCGCGGAATCCGCGCCCCAGCGGCGCTGCCCGGCGAGCGGCACGGCCTGACCAGACGGCGAGACGAGCCGCACGCGGTCCCGGCGCAGCACGAACGCCTGCGGACTCGACGCGCCCACTTCGATGAGCAGCCACGGCGTATCGTGATTGCGCTGCGAGTAGTAGTAGGCCGCGACCACCTGCGTGAGCCCGTCGTGGTACTCGACGAGCGCCGCCCCGAGCTGCTTGACGTTGGCGAACTCGCGCGGCTGCGCGTGCAGCGTCAGGCCTGCCGAAGCAACTACCGCGAACCACGCCGTTACTGCCGTGAATCGAGCCATGGGTGCCTCCCGCGCGCGAATGTCTCCACTATCGCACGAACGGAACGGCACTCCGCGCCAGGGTCGCACCACTTTCGCCGCTGACAGCATTGACCGCGTCTGGTTGACGTGCGACTCTGACGTCCGTGGACTTCGTGATCGCCCTCACCGATGAGTTCGCGCGCCGCCGCGCCGTGAACCCGCGCTATTCGCTGAGGGCGTTTGCGCGGTCACTCGGCACCAGCCACTCGCTGCTGAGCCGGGTGTGCCGTCACGATCGGCGCCCGGCGGCGGCGACGGTGGCTGCAATCGGCCCGCGGCTCGGATGGAGCCCGGCCCGCATCGCCGGCGCGACGCGTCAGGCTCAGGTGGATCACCTGTGCCGGATTGCCGCGTCCAGGGGATTCCGGCCTGATGTGCGCTGGATCGCGACCCGCCTCGGCGCGCCGCTCGACCAGGTGCAGGTCGCGCTGCAGGAGGCGCTGCGCACCAAGCGCCTGATGATGACGTCGACCTCGTCGTGGACCCGGGAGGCGTGATGGGTGCTCCAGTTGTGCGCTGGCAGATGATCTCGCCTCGCCCCGATGAGGTCGTGCGCTTCTACTCGGCGGTCTTCGGCTGGCAGGAGGATCGCGCCAACGCGCTCGGCTATCGCGAGCTGCGCACCGGCTCCGCGGAGGGCGTCTCCGGCGGCGTGTGGCCGGCCCCTCCGGAGGCGCCGACGTTCGTGCAACTGTTCGTGCAGGTGGACGACGTCGAGGCGACGATCGCGTCGGTACAGGCGCACGGCGGTACCGTGGTGGTGCCTCGCTCGGTGCTGCCGGACGGCGAAGTGATGGCGGTGGTGCGCGATCCGCTCGGCACCACCGTCGGCCTCGTCAGCCCTTCCGCCCGGCCGTCTTCCAGTACATGAACTCCTGCTGGTAGCACACGCTGTCGAGGTCCGTCGTCCGCGCCTGGAAGTACTTCTGCGCATCGGCCACGGCCTGGTTGTAGACGACGGCGCCGACCTCCGCGAGGCAGAAATCGAGAAACAGCGCCGCCTTCAGATCGCCGATCTCTTCGAAGAGATGTTCGGCGGTGAACCGCTTGATGGACGCCTGCAGCTGTTTGGTCGCGTCAGGGGACAGCACGATGGGCATACGCCTATTCTGGCGCAGCGGGGGTGCCTCGCGATCCTGAACCCGGCGTGAGTTCTGGCGACTTGTAACGGGGGCAGCCACGGTCACCGGCTTGTGACGGGCGGTGACCGTGACAGACCCCGTTACAACTCGGCGCGCCGGTACGCCGAGTAGCTCAGCATCTGCGTCGCGAAGTCGCACAGATACGAGATCTGCACGTTTGCAATTCCGCCCTGGGCGTCGTAGACCGGCGTCAGCGTGGGCATGACGAAGCCGGTGTAGGACGGCAACTTCAACAGCTCGACGCGGCGCACGATCTCGTTGCGCAGCTCGGGGTCGAAGTGCACGCCGTAGGTCTCGAAGAGCGCCTTGGCCGCCTCGTAGTCGCCCTCGGACTTGATGCGCTGCACTTCGTGCAGCATCTCGGCGACGCCGGCGCGGAAGCGGGCCACGCTCTCGAGCACGTAGTAGGTGCGGGCATCGCGGATGCGCACGCTCAGCGCGCTTGTGTTCGCCAGCAGCCAGTGCACGATGGCCTGGCGGTTGCGCATGTGATCTTCTTCGAGCTGCGTGCCCTCGCGGACGCGGCGCAACTGCACCAGCGCCGTGCGGGCGAAGGCTTCGTATTCGGTGCGCACGACGTCGGCATGGTCCTCCGCCGACACGATGCCGAGCTCGACCAGCCGGGGATCGGCGCAGAAGTAGAGCGCCACGAGATCGGCGCGCGTCTCTTCGAGCGCCGAGTACTGTTCCTTCAGGATCTCCTGCGGCTGGGCGGTGATGCCGGCGGCCATGCGGCCGGAGCCGTGGCCCAGCACTTCGTGGATCTCGGTGGCCAGCTCGCCGGCGGTCGCGCCCCAGCGCTTGGCGCGATCGAACTCGTCGTCGTTCCACACGAACTCGCGACGGTACTCGTCGGTGGTGCTGAATTCGTAGGCCTCGGTCACGTTGGCGAGAGTGACCGACTTGCTGCCGTAGACCTCGCGCACGCGCTGGTCGTTCGGCAGGTTGACGCCGATCGGTGTAATGGGACCGGAATCGCCCGTCTCGATGACCACCTCGATGGCGGTGGCGGTGACGCCGAGCACGACCGGCTTGCGATAGGCGGGCGCAATCGGCATCCGATCTTCGAACCACTGCGCGTTTTCAGCCAGCGCGCGGATCCGCGCCGTCTTCTCGCGGTTCACGTAGTAGACGATCGACTCCCAGGCGCCCTTGATGCCGCGGGCGTCCATGTAGACTTCGATGAAGCCGCTCATCGTGTCCACCGGCGAGTCGGTGGATTGCACCCAGGCGATGTCGAAGGCGGTGCGATCGCTGTCTTCGCCGGTGCGATACCACTGGATGAGCGCGCGCAGGGCCGCCGCGAAGCTCGGCGTGGCGTAGGGCAGCGCCGCTTCGATGTGGCCGATGACGCGCCGAAGCTCGGCGTCGTAGCGGCCTCCCACCTTGTAGACTTCTTCCACCAGTTGCCCGTCGCGCTTCACGAGGCGCGAGTTGAGCGGATAGCGTTCGACGAAGCCCTCGAGGTCGGCCATCGACACGCCGTCGTAGAGGTTGTTGGCGCTGTCACGCAGGAAGTCGCCGCCCGGGCCCGGCGTCTTGTTGGTGACCATCGGGTCCACCGCCGGGTCGATCAGGCAGGGCGCCAGACGGCGAGCCAGATCCGCGGGCGACTCGCCGGGCCCGGTGCGGAAGCGGGCACCGGAGGCAGAGGCCGCCTCCGCGGCCGCGACCAGGGCCTCCACGCTGAGCTTCAGCACGAACTTCCGGGCCGTCAGGTTGTTGAACGGGCCCGAATTGATCCAGAAGAGCTTCGTGTAGCGCCAGATTTCCGTCGCGACGTCACCCACCAGAGCCTCGTGGTGCAGCACCAGCGCCTCGAGGAAGTCGCGCATCGCCAGGTTGTGGGTGTAGCGCTGATCGGCGTAGATGTCGCGCCCGGCCAGGGCGGCTTCGTACAGATGCCAGATGAGGGTCTTCTGGTCGATCGGCAGGGCCGCGAAACCGTCGGCGTAGAGCTGCACGACGGCGGCGTCATCGATCCGCTCGAGGAGGTACGGGCGGGTCGGAATACCGGAGGCGGCCTGAGTGGGACGTTCGTTGGACGGCATCGTTCGAGTCGCAGCTGGTTACAGGGGCACGGGCACACGATCCCCGTGGCGCGGGACCTGCACGTTCCAGGCCAACTCGTGCTCGATTCGGGTTTTCAGGGTGTCCTGCGCCGACGGTTCTCCGTGCACCAGGTAAGTCGTACCAGGTGGTGTCGGGAATGTCTTCAACCAGCGCACGATTTCGCTCGCGTCGGCATGGGCTGACATCCCGTTCAGCTTCTCGATCCGGGCATGCACGGGTATGAACTGCCCGTGGATCTTCACTTCCTGCGTGCCTTCGATCAGCTGTCGGCCTCGCGTCCCAGCCGCCTGGAATCCGACGAAGAGGATCGTGTTCTTCGGATCGGGCAGGGCCTTGGCCAGGTGGTGCAGAACTCGCCCGCCCGTCGCCATGCCGCTGGCGGAAATCACGATCGCCGGTCCCTGGCTCTCCACCGCCTCTCTCGACTCCTGTGGCGAGGCCACGGGCGTGAAGCGCGCGGTGCAGAACGCCGAGACCTCGCCGCGTCGGCGGCCGATGTCGCCGTCGAGTTCGTGGGCGTGCCGTTCATAGAACTTCAGCGCCTGGAGGGCCATGGGGCTATCCACGTAGACGGGCAGCGCCGGCACTTTTCCGGCGTCCTCCAGCTGCTTGATGGCGTAGAGCACCTCTTCGACGCGGCCGATCGCAAACGACGGAATGATGAGCTTCGAGCGCCTCTCGGCCGTCTCGTTGATGAGGCCGGCCAGGCGCGCGGCTTCGTCCTCCTCGGGATGCAGCCGGTCGCCGTAGGTGGACTCGACCAGCAGGACGTCGGCCTGCACCCCGTCGGTCGGGTCCGGCAGGATCGGCCGGTTGTAGCGGCCCAGGTCACCCCCGAACAAAACCGTCTCACCCTCGCCCCCGGGCCGGCGCATGCGGACGTAGGCGGCGCCCAACAGATGACCTGTGGGTAGAAACTCCACCTCGAGGGCACCTTCTGCCACGGGTATGGGTCGTTGATACCCAACGGGCTGCAGGCGCGACAACGTCTTGACGGCGTCGTCTTCTGTAAAGAGCGGCCGCGCCGGCTTGTGCTTCGAGTAGCCGTAGCGGTTGGCGCGGTCGGCTTCTTCTTCCTGGAGCCGTCCGGCGTCGGGGAGCACCACCGAGCACAGGTCCTGCGTGCCCGGCGTACAGAAGATTCGCCCTTTGAACCCCTGTGCAACCAGCCGGGGCAGCATGCCCACGTGATCGAGGTGGGCGTGCGTCAGGACGACGTCGTCGATCGAGGCGGACGGCACGGGGGGCTCGGCCCAGTTGCGCAGGCGCAGTTCCTTGAGCCCCTGGAACATGCCGCAGTCCACCAGCACGCGCCGGCCGCCGGCTTCCACCAGATAGCGCGACCCGGTAACCGTGCGGGCCGCCCCGAGAAACGTGAGTGTCGATGACATAGCCGCTCGGACTGTACCAGATAGCGGGAAAGGCGCAGCCAGAGGGCCATAGGCGGGACGCCGATCGGCTAAGCTCGAATGTCCAATCCCCGTGACGACGACTGATGTGACCATGAGCACCCGAACACGACGGATGCAGCACGCGTGTGCGGTGGGCCTGGTCGCCGCCGCCGGCGCGCTCGCCACCCACGACGCCTCGGCGCAGGCCGTGGCCACCGCGCCGCGCACGATCACGCTCGCGGAGGTCAGCAAGTCGTTCGAGTCGTTGGCCGCGCAGGTGGGCTCGAGCACCGTGCAGGTGCTCGCCACCGGCCTGGCCGTGGATCCGGATTCGAGCGCCGGCGACGGGGTGGTCGAACGCCGGCGATCGTCGGGCTCGGGGGTGATCCTCGATGCCTCGGGCTACGTGATGACCAACTACCACGTGGTGCAGGGCGCGCGCCGCGTGCAGGTGGTGCTGGCGTCGCGGCCGCAGGGAGCCTCCATCGTCCGTCCGCGGGGCAAGACGCTCGATGCCACGGTGGTGGGCGTGGACGAGGAAACCGATCTGGCGCTGCTCAAGGTGAGCGGCGCCGTGCTCTCGCCGCTGCCACTCGGCGATTCCGACGCGCTGCGCCCCGGCCAGCTCGTGTTCGCGTTCGGCAGCCCGCTGGGCCTCGACAACACCGTCACGATGGGCGTCGTGAGCGCGGTGGGCCGGCAGCTCGAGGCCGACGACCCGATGGTCTACATCCAGACCGATGCGCCGATCAATCCCGGCAGCAGCGGCGGACCGCTGGTGGACGCCACCGGCAAGGTCGTGGGCATCAACACGCTCATCCTCTCGCAGGGCGGCGGCAACGAAGGGCTGGGCTTCGCGGCGCCGAGCAACATCGTGCGCTCGGTCTACGACCAGCTGAAATCGCATGGCCGCGTGCGTCGCGGCACCATCGGCGCACTGGTGCAGTCGATTACGCCGGTGCTGGCCGAGGCGCTGCAGCTGCCGCAGGACTCGGGCGCGTTCGTGGCCGATGTCGATGCCGATGGGCCCGGCGCCAAGGGCGGCCTGCGCATCGGCGACATCGTCGTGGCGCTCGACGGCAAGCCGATCGAGAACGGCCGGCAGCTCGACGTGAACCTCTATCGCCGCGCCGCTGGCGCCGTGGCGCGCCTCGACGTCCTGCGCGGACGCGAGACGCTGAAGCTGTCGGTGGAAGTGGACGAGCGCGGTGACGACCCGATGCGCTTTGCGGCGCTCGTGACGCGGGAGCAGCATCTGGTGGCGCGTCTGGGCGTGCTCGCGATCTCGCTCGACGACCGGCTGCGGCAGGAGCTCGGTCTGGCTGCCAGCGACGCCGGCGCGCTCGTCGCGGCGCGGGCGGGGGAAGCAGCCGTGGAGTACGGCATTCAGCCCGGGGACCTCATCGTGGCGGTCAACCTCACGCGCGTGGCTTCGCTCGAGGCCTTGCGGCAGGCGGTCACGAAGCTGGCACCGCGCGCCGCCTGCGCCCTGCAGGTGCTGCGACAAGGGCAATACCTCTTCCTGGCGTTCGAGTTCGAGGAGTGATTCGAGCGCCGTCAGCGCCCGCCGTGTCGGCCTCCGCGATCGATCGGCTGTTCGCGCAGGCACAGGCCGGACGCTGGGGCGTGACGGCGGAGCGTTTCGCCGAGGCCGTGCGCCAGGCGGTGGCGAAACTGGCACCGGGCCGCGGCGACGCGGCTGATTCGGCCGTGGCGTCGCTGCACGCGCAGGACCTGGCGCTCGCGCTGGCGTGCGCCGATGGTCATGACGCCGCGTGGGACCACTTCCTGCTCACCTACCGGCCCGAACTCTACCGGGCGGCGCGCGCGATGACCGACGAAGCTACGGGCCGCGAACTCGCCGATTCCCTCTACGCCGACCTCTTCGGCCTGGTCGAACGTGACGGCGCCAGGCAGTCGCTGTTCCGCTACTACCACGGCCGCGCGAAGCTCTCGACCTGGCTCCGCAGCGTGCTGGCGCAGCGCCACATCGATCTGGTGCGGGCGCGCCGGCGCCTGACGTCGCTCGACGATCCAGAGCATCCGGTGGCGCGCCTGCCGGTGCTGCCGGCGGTCGATCCGACGCGGGCCGGCGCGCTGCGTGTGGCCGCCGAGGCGGTCACCGCGGCGCTTGCGGTGCTCTCCGGCGACGAGCGCGTGCGCCTGGCCTACTACTACGCGCACGGGTTGACGCTGGCTCAGGCCGGGCGTCTGTTCGGCGAAAGCGAAGCCACCGCCTCGCGCAAACTGGAGCGTGCCCGCAAGGCGCTGCGCGCCGCCATCGAGTCGGCCCTGGTGATTCGCGGCCTGACGCTCGGCGACGTCGACGACTGGGCCGCGGTGGCGAAAGACGCCTGGGACGCCGCACTGGCCGATGCCCTCGGCGTGCCCGCGCCGCAAGAGACCGGGCCACCATCGTTCAAAGGAAAGAGGACGCCGTGAGTCTGCCCACGCACCCTGTGCCCGACCCGGACGCTGACCCGCTGGTGGCGTCGGTGCTGCGCGCCGCCGACGGCGCCGCGGCGGGCGCCTGCCCGGACGCGGACCTGCTGGCGATGTATGCCGAGCGCGAGCTCGACGGCGCTGAGCACGCCGAGATCGAGAGTCACGTGCACGTCTGCGTGCGGTGCCAGGCGATGGTGGCGGCGCTCGTGCGGGCCATGCCTGAGCCGGCCGCGGCAGCAGCGGCGGAAGCAGAGAGGGCGCCCGACGGCGGGTTCGTTGGGTGGTTCGCCGGCTGGCGCTGGCTGGTGCCGGCAGCGTCGCTCACCGCCGTGGCCGTCGTGGCCGTGTGGGTCGGACGTGGACCAGCCGACCAGGTGGCCGAGTTGAACCGCGGCGCCGACCGAGCCGCGGCTGAGCGTGAGGTCCTCGCTCGAGAGCTGGCCGCGCCCACGGGGAAGGCGGCCGCCGAGTCGCAGGACCGGCTCGCGCTGAGCCGGGTGGAACCGGCCGCTCCGGCCGCCCCGCCTGCTGCGGCGCTCGGACTTGAGGCCCGGGCGGGCCGCGAGGAGGCGGCAAAGGCAGAGGCGCCGGCACGTGGTGCTGGGGTACGCCCGGCTGCCCCGGTCGCGACGCCGGCGGAGCGCGCCGCCGAGACGCAGGCCAAGGCGGCCGCGGCGGCGGATGCCCGCACCGAGACGTCCGCCCTGGTCGGCAGCGCGGTTCGCGAGGACGCCCCGGCCGCCGCGGCCGGTGCGCGGCCGATGGCTGCCGAGCGACGCGCGGAGAACGAGTCGGCGCGCCAGCGGGAGTCCGCGGCAACGCCGCCACCTCCCCCGCCTCCTCCCGCCGCCGTGGCACCGGCGGCTCCGGCCCCCGCCGCCGCCCCGGTGTTCCGGGCGAACCTCACCGCAGCGTCGTGGCGGGTGCGACAGGGCGTGGTCGAGCGCACACGAGACGGGGTGTGGGAGCGGGTCCCCGTGCCCGCTGGGGTGACGGTCATCGCCGTGGCGGCCGTGTCGGTGGACGTCTGCTGGGCCATCACAGCCGATGCCGTGTTCACCGTGACCGACGGTGTCACCTGGACCCGCACCGCGCGGCCGCCGGCCGCACCGCTCACCAACGTCAGCGCGACCTCGGCCCGGGCCGCCACGGTCACCGCCGGCGGGACGCGCTTTGCCACGACCGACGGCGGCGCCACGTGGGCACCGGTGCGGTAGCGGCGCGCAGTTTTCGCGACTAGTCTGGCCGCACCCTGAATGGGGACAGTCCCCAAGTTGCAAGAAATCCCAGGGCGGGCGTTCTCACTGCAGACCCCTGGTCTCAAGGAGACGCCCGTGACTGCCAAGACTCTCGTCCTGCCCACCGCCCTGGCCGCCCTGGCGGCCGTGCTCGTCAGCATCGCCGCCCCGTCGGCCACGTCGCCACGTCCCACCGGCCCCGCGCCGGCCGCTGATCCCGTCGTGGTCAGCGGTCAGTCGCAGCAGGAGGACCTGGCGCTCACCGTCTACAACGGCGGCCTCGCGCTCGTGCGCGACGTGCGCTCGCTCAGTCTGCCGTCAGGTGAGCTGCACTTGCGCTTCGAAGATATCGCCGCCACGGTGAATCCCGCCACCGTGCATCTGCGGTCGATCTCGCAGCCCGGACGTCTGCCGGTGCTCGAGCAGAACTACGAGTACGACCTGCTCGATCCGCAGAAGCTGCTTCAGAAATACGTGGGGCGAGAGGTGACGCTCGTGCGCACGACCATGGAGAACGGCTCGTCGAAGACAACCGAAGTGAAGGCGACGCTGCTGGCGCTCAACAACGGACCGGTGTGGCGCGTCGGCACCGAGATCGTGACCGGCATCTCGGCCGACCACTACCGCTTCCCCGACCTTCCCGACACGCTCTACAGCCGTCCCACGCTGGTCTGGACGCTCGACAACGGCGGCTCGGCGGCGCACCGCGTGGAAGCCGCGTATCTGGCCGACAAGATCGGCTGGAGCGCCGACTACGTGCTCACCATCGACCAGCAGGGACGGGCCGGCGATCTCGACGGCTGGGTGACGCTCAGCAACAACAGCGGCACCGCCTACACGCGCGCCAGGCTGCAGCTCGTGGCGGGCGATCTGCACAAGGCGAAGACCGCAGGCAGCCGCGAGAACTTCGTCGGGCGTGCCTCGATGGCGCTCGAGTCCCGGCAGGACCTCACGGAGCAGGCGTTCGCGGAGTATCACCTCTACACGCTGGGCCGGCGCACCACCATCGCCAATGCCGAGACCAAACAGCTCGCGCTTCTGCACGGCACCGGCATTCCGGTGACCAAACGCTACGTCGTTGATGCTGAGCAGTGGGTCTATCGGACGAGGCACACGCCGGGGACGCCGATCAAGGACAGCGTCAAGGTCTTCTACGACTTCAAGAACGATCAGGCGTCGAGCCTCGGTCTGCCGATGCCCGCCGGCGTGGTGCGCATCTATCAGACCGACCCGAACGGCCAGGTGCAGTACGTGGGCGAAGACCGCATCGACCACACGCCGAAAGACGAAGCGCTCACGGTGCAGATCGGCTCGGCGTTCGACGTCGTCTGCGAGCGGCGCCAGACCGACTTCCAGGATCGCGGCAACTCGACCTACGAGCTGGCCTATGCGGTGACGCTGCGTAATCGCAAGGACACGCCGATCACGGTCGAGGTCAATGAACCGCTCGGCGGCGACTGGACCATCCAGTCGTCGTCGCATCGCTGGACGAAGACGGAGGCCTTCGCCGCCCGCTTCAACATACCGGTGGCGGCCGGCGCCGAGGCCACCCTCCGCTACCGCGTCCGCGCGACCTGGTAGAACCTGCACCACTTGTAACGGGGTCTGTCACGGTCACGGATTGTCAGTGACGGTGACAGACCCCGTTACAACTCGTGACCGTGACAGACCCCGTTACAAATGGGCTACTGGCCGAGGATGAGCGGCAGGCCGTTCTTCGGATTGCCGATGACGACAATCTTGCTGTTCGGGCTGTTGACCAGCTTCTCGGTGGCCTCGATGCCCTTCCACTGCAGCAGCTGATCGCTGATGCCGGTCGAGACGATGCGCTGAAAGTCGGCCACGCCCTGCGCTTCGATGCGCTTGCGGTCGGCTTCCTGGCGCTCGCGCTGCAGCACGAACTGCATCTGCTGCGATTGCTGATCGGCCTGCTGCTTGGCCTCGATGGCGTCGCGCAGCGTGTCGGGCAGCTTGATGTCGCGCAGCAGGACGTTCTCCACCATGACGCCGCGGGCCTCGAGAATCGGCTTGAGCTGATTGAGCATCTGCTGGGCGACGCCCTCGCGGCCCTCGCTGTAGAGCGCATTGGCGGTGTGCGCGGCGGTCACCGCCCGGATCACCGACCGCAGGTTCGGGGTGACGACGATCTCCACGTAGCGCGGGCCGATCTTCTGGAACACCTCGGCGGCGCGTTCGGGCTCGAGCCGATAAAGGAGCGATGTCTCGAGGCCGATGATGAGCCCCTCGCTCGACGGCACATCGGCGTGTTCCTTGATCTCCTGCGTGCGCACCGACATCGACGCCACGCGCTTGAGTGGATTCACCAGATGCAGGCCCTCGGGCAACTGCTCGCCGGTGAGTTTGCCGAAGAGCGTGGTCACGCCCACGTGTCCGGTGTCGATGGTGCGGAACCCGCACGACGCGGTGGCGGCGATGATCGCCAGGAGGAGGACGATCCCCACGCGGCGGCCGGCGCGGGGTGAGACGTCGATCGTGGTCGGGGCCATGTCAGAGAGTCCTTTCGGGGGAACGTGGAAGACGCGAGTGTCGCACACGCGGTCCAGCTCCCGTGTCCAAGCGCGAAGTCTGGCCAGGCCCTGAATGGGGTCTGACCCCGGTATGCAGGCCGTGGCAGAATCTGCAGCGGATGAACTTCAACAGCGACAACGTCCACGGCGTGGACGAGGCGATTCTCGAGGCACTCCGCGACGCCAACGCCGGCACCGCGCGCGCCTACGGCTACGACGACTGGACGGTGGCCGCCGAGCAGCGCCTCCGCGAGGTGTTCGCGTGCGATGTCGCCGCCTATCTCGTCGTCACCGGCACCGCCGCCAACTCTCTGGCGCTCACGGCGTGCTGCCCGCCTTACGGCGCGGTCGTCTGCCACCACGAAGCGCACATCGTCGTCGACGAGTGCGGCGCGCCCGAGATGTTCAGCGGCGGCGCGCGGCTGATGGGCGTGCGCGGACCTGCGGGCAAGGTGACGCCCGCCACGGTGACGGCGATG
>JANNIB010000109.1:0-10347 GCA_031404695.1 Acidobacteriota bacterium | reverse complement strand
CTGTGCAGGCGGAGTTCAGAAAGACTAGCGGCTAGGGGCTAGCGGCGAACGGGACCGATCAGTGCTGCGGAGGGACCAGGCGTCCCGACGTCTGGAAGCGCCGGTAGCTGCGGTATACCGCGGTACCGCGTCCCTCGCCATCGGCGACGTAGCGCTCTTCGAGCCCGGTCGGGCACCAGCGTGGCATCGTGGCGAAAGTCCACGCGGATGCGGTGCGGCGAGGTATTGGGCCCCGGCGCGTAGACTTCGGCACGTTCATCGTGCGCGCATACCCGAGATTATGGCGCGCGTTGCCCTCGGCGATGGCTCGGGCTCGCACGAACCGATCGTCGCCGCTCAGCGTCAGCATCGCGTCGAGGGCGGCGGCGGCGCCCGCCACCGCCGCGCCGTCGATCGCACGCACGCTGCGTTGCGCGAGCCAGGGGCCACCGCCCGGCAGCCTGAGAAACCCGATGTCCGACTCCAGCCGCCGCAGCCGGGCGATATTGCGGAACTGGTAGCGCTGGTCGAACGCCTCGTCGGAGACCAGCGCGCTCAGCAACGGTTCGTATCGGTCGATGTAGTCGTGTAGTTGCGACTGGTGGCCCGTGCCCTCGCGGGCGTATCCGGCCGACCTACCACAACACCGGCACCCCGTACGCGCCGAGCGCAGTGTCGCGCGTGACCAGCGTGGCACGCTCGACCAGCGCCTGCGCGACGAGCATGCGGTCGAAGGGGTCTCGATGTCGCACGGTCACATCGGGAAGCGCTGCGGCATGGCGAAGGGTCACGGCCAGCTCCGTGAACGCATTCCGCGCCACGATCTCGTCGAATGGCGTCTGCAGCCGAAGCTTCCCAAGGTTGACCTTGATGGCAACCTCCCAGGCGGAGGCAGCGCTGACCAGCACGAGATCGGCGCCCGCGACCGCCCGCCGCGCCGCCGGCGACAGCCGCACATCTCCGTCATGCCACCACAGCACCGTGTGCGTATCCAGCAGCAGGGTCATCGACGACGGCGCGCCTTGCCGTCGAATGCATCCAGGACGTCATCCGGAAGCGGGGCGTCGAAGTCTGGCGCCATCCACACCGTGCCGCGGCCCAGGCCTGGCTTGCGACGCCCTGTGGGGCGCAACGGCACCAGTTTGGCCATCGGCCGGCCAGCTTTGGCGATGATGGTCTCCTTGCCCGCCGCCGCGTCGTCGACCAGCGCGGAGAGCTGTGTCTTGGCTTCGTACAGGTTCAACATGCGCGCCATGAGAAAACGGTACCACCGCCCATGTGCTTGGTCAAGTTGGTCAGACACGCCCGTGTCACGGTGGACACTGGGGTGGCGCGTTATGATCGCTGCCACGTCATGGCTGTCAGCGCATTCGACCTCTTCAAGATCGGCATCGGGCCGTCCAGTTCGCACACGGTGGGGCCGATGCGGGCGGCGCGTCTGTTCGCCTCCAGGCTCGCCGACGAGGGCCGCATGCCACAGACGCGGCGTCTCCACGCGGAGCTCTACGGGTCGCTCGGCGCCACCGGCAAGGGCCACGGCAGCGACACCGCCGTGCTGCTCGGCCTGTCGGGCCACGAGCCCGACAGCGTCGACGTCAACGCGATCCCCGGCCACCTGGCGCGCATTCGCCGTGAAGGCCGGCTGCAGGTGCTCGGCCGTCACGACGTCTTGTTCAACGAGCAGACCGATCTGACCTTCAACAAGCGCGAGCGCCTGCCGCTGCCCGCCAACGGCCTGCGCTTCATCGCCTTCGACGAGGCCGGCGCCGAACTGGCGAACCGGGTGTTCTACTCGGTGGGCGGCGGCTTCGTCGTGAGCGAAGACGTGGCCGCCGACGGCACCGCACAGAAGCGCATCGCCCCCGACCCGGCCATGCTGCCGTATCCGTTCCGCAGCGGAGCAGATTTGCTGGCGCTCTGCGAACGACATGACTGGTCGATCGCCGAGGTGATGCGCGCCAACGAGCGGCACTGGCGGGCGGAGGCTGACATCGACGCCGGCCTGCTGCGCATCTGGCAGGTGATGCAGGCCTGTGTCGAGCGCGGCTGCGCCACCGACGGCGTGTTGCCGGGCGGCTTCCGCGTGAAGCGGCGCGCCGCCGGGTTGCAGCGCCAGCTCGCCGCCGCGGCGGCCGGGCCGGCCGATCCGCTGCTGGTGCTCGACTGGGTCAACCTCTACGCCCTGGCGGTCAACGAAGAGAACGCCGCCGGCGGCCGTGTGGTGACGGCGCCGACCAACGGCGCCGCCGGCATCATCCCGGCGGTGCTGCACTACTACACGCGCTTCGTGCCCGGCGCCACCGATCGCGGCGTCGTCGATTTCCTGCTCACCGCGGCCGCCATCGGCATCCTCTACAAGGAGAACGCGTCGATCTCGGGCGCCGAGGTGGGCTGCCAGGGCGAGGTCGGCGTGGCCTGCTCGATGGCGGCAGGGGCGCTGTGCGCGGTGCTGGGCGGCACGCCCGCACAAGCCGAGAACGCGGCCGAGATCGGCATGGAGCACCATCTCGGGCTGACCTGCGACCCGGTGGGCGGCCTGGTGCAGATCCCTTGCATCGAGCGCAACGCCATCGCCTCGGTGAAAGCCATCAACGCCGCCCGCATGGCGCTGCGCGGCGACGGCACGCACTTCGTCTCGCTCGATCAGGTCATCAAGACCATGCGCGAGACCGGCGCCGACATGAAGACCAAGTACAAGGAAACCTCGCGCGGCGGCCTCGCGGTGAACGTGATCGAATGCTGAGCGCGTCCCGCCTCAGCCAATGCGAATCGGCGGCTCGATGAGGGCGGCCGCGAACGGTTCGTCGGGCACCACCCGCGACATCGTGCGATCGGCTTCGGTGCGATCGCGCCAGCGGCGCGGCACGCGCTCGATCTTCACGGGCCAGATCGTGAGCCGGCCATCGGCGCCTATGTGCAGACGGAGGAAGTGCTTGAAGTCTTCGATCCGCAGCCCGCTGAAGGCTTCTTCGCTGTGGCGGCCGAAGACGTTGACCGACACCAGCAGATAGACGCCCATGATGACGGAGCCGACGATCCAGCCGCCGACATAGATGCCGAGACCGGCCAGCCCGGCCCGCAGGACGCCGGCGGCGTGGAACCAGCGGCCGGCGAGATCCAGCGCGCCCCAGCCCAGATAGAACATCGCGGTGAAGTGCGCGCCGGAGTGCAGCACCCCGCCGAGCACGCGGTACAGCCGGCTGTGCGTGTCGGTGAAGGCGAGAAACGCCAGCACGATGCTGCCGCACCAGAGCGCGAGCCCGGGGTGCGTGCTGAAGGCATCCACCGTGACCTTGAGCGCCTGCCACGGATTGGCGGGCGAGGCTCCGCCGGCCGCGGCGCCGACCAGCCACGCCGTCATCAGATAGACGGTCGCCGGCACCACGCCGAAGCGCGGGTTCCTGGCGAGGAACAGCAGATTGCCCCACGCCAGGCGGGACGACTGCGCGGTGTCTGGATAGGTCGCGCGGGCCTCGAACGTGCGCGGCCGGACGTCGTCGGTGATGGCCTCCTCACGCAGCACCGAGAAGTCGTCTTCGTGCGTGGGATGCAGGAAGGCGCCGCCACCGCCGGCCGTGATCTTCTGCACCGGCTCGGCCGCGCCGGCCGAGTCACTGGTCTCCTCGTGGCGCCGGTAGTGGTGCAGGTCGCCGGTCAGATAGACCTTCACGTCGATGCCGCGCTTCTTGAACACTTCCTCACGCAGGAAGATGAGGTCGGTCTCGTCGAAGACGCGGCCCATGTTGCGGTACTTCTGCGCGTAGACCCAGACCGGCTGCGACAGGCACAGCACCACCTTGTCGCCGGGCTGCATGTGCCGGTCGGCGATCTCCCGGAAGTGTTCCATCTGCGGCACGTCGAGGTCGCTCTGGAGCTGGCCGTCGCTGGCGACCAGCCACCATCGGTGCGGCAGCTTCACCACGAAGTAGCTGCGTCGCTGACGCGTCCACCAGCCGGCCAGGCGGCGTCCGCCGATGTCGGAACAGAAGAGCCGTGTGAACGCCGACAGGCCGTCGTACCAATCGTGATTGCCCGGCACCGCATACATATGTGGACGTTCGGCCGGCTCGTCGTCGCCGAAGGCCGCCACGTAGGGGGCGACCAGGCGGCGCTGATACTCCTGGCGGCTCGGTGCTGGATAGACCTCGTCGCCGCCGAAGACCAGCACGTCGCCACGCGGCAGGTCGCGCGTCGCCTCGCCGTCGCGCACGCGCAGCGATCGCTGCGCCGCCGCGTAGGCCACCGCGTAGGTCGAATTCCAGCCGTCGCCGGTGTCGCAGACGAAGTCGAGCCACAGCTCGTCGCGCGGCCGGGACTTGTCGGGCTGCGGCCCGCGCGCGCCGTCGCGGTAGTGGATGGCGTGGTCGTAATACTCCTGCCGCCGCGAGGCCAGCGCCTGCACGATGCGCCGGTCGCTCTGCTCACCGACGACCAGCGAGACCAGGCTCTTGAGGCCGGTGGAGAGCAACTGGCCCGGATCGAACCACCCCACCATCGGCATCCGGGCATGGGGCCCGGGCTGGCCGCGCAGCCACAGCGGAAAGAACACCGGGCTGGCGGCAATCCGCCGCGCGATCGGAACCGCGGCGTCGGGTGGTGGCGGGGCAGGTTCCGGCTGCGGCGGATCGCTCATCGGCCGCGGGTCACGGCCTGGAACGCCGGGCCGCGAAAGACCGCCTTGCCCTTCACCAGCGTCAGTTCGGCCTTCATGTCCTTGAGCGCCGCGGTCGGCACGGTGTACGGATCGCGGTCCCACACGGCGAGGTCGGCGTCTTTCCCCACTTCGATCGAGCCGACGCGGTCATCGAGGAACATCGTGTGCGCGGCCCAGATCGTGTACGACTTGAGCGCGCTGCGGACGTCCACCGCTTCGTCCAGGCCGAACGGCGTCCGGCCGTGGGTGCCGTTCAGGGTCTCGCGCGCCACCGACGCCCACAGACCGTAGCGCGCGGCATACGGCGTCACCGAGAAATCGGAGCCGCCGCCCCAGCGCACGCCCTTCTTCAGCCACGTGGCCAGCGGCTTCATCCGCGCGTTGCGGGTCTTGCCGAAGTTGCCGGCGTAGGTGTCGCCGATCCACCACATGAAGCCGGCCGAGGCCTCCGGGAACGCCGCGTCGTAGTCACGCTGCAGGCGCGCCATCTCGTCGATCGCACGGTCGGTCGGGGTGTTGGCGTGGATGATGCCGTGGCGCAGCCCTTTGGTGGGCCGGGCCGCAATCGCCTGGGCGTAGGTATCGACCACCCAGTCGATTGCCTTGTCGCCAATCGCGTGCGTGCTGACGTGGACGCCGGCGTTGTGGAAGTCAGTGGCCATCTTCCGGTACTCGTCGGGCGGGGTGGCCGGATAGCCGGGATTTCCCTTGTCGACGTCGGTGAGGTTCTTGTTCCAGTCGTCGTGCATCCAGGCCGTGCGGGCGCCGCCGCTGCCGTCCATGTACATCTTCACGCCGCCGGAAAACAGCATGCCGTCGCCGAGCGACTGGGGCGGGCGCGGGTTGGCGTTCACGCGCGCCTGCACCGCCGCCGCCTGATCGAGGCGGCGCGGGCCGGACCACAGCGCGAATACACGGACGTCGAGCGCCCCTTCATTCAGCAGCTCGTTGTAGAGCGTCCACTTCAGCTCGCTCATGCCCGGATCCTTGGCGCCGGTCATGCCCTCGGCGTTGAAGTCCTGGATCATCTTCACCAGTCCGGCCTTCTGCTGCTCACGCGTGAAGGGCGGAACATGGCGGGTGATGAGCTGTTGGGCGCTCTCGAGCACGACGCCGTTGGGCTCCCCGTCGTCCTTGTGGACGATGGTTCCGGCCGGCGGATCGGGGGTGCCCTTGCGGATCTCGGCGATCTTCAGGGCATAGGTGTTGCCCACACCGTAGTGCCCGGTGGTGTTGCCCAGCCATACCGGGTTGTTCGGGGCCACGGCGTCGAGGTCGGCGGCGGTGATGTGACGCCGTTCCGCCAGCTTGCCTTCGTCCCAGCCGTCGCCGAGCACCCACTCGCCGGGCTTGACCTTCGCCACCTGGGCCGCCACCCGCGCCTGGACGTCTTTCATCGTCCTGATGCTCAAGTCGCTCAGATCGATGCTGAAGAGGGCGTCCACCTCGGTGAAGTGGACGTGCGTGTCGATGAGGCCGGGGGTCACGGCGCGCCCGCCGAGGTCCACGACCTGGGTGGCGGCGCCCGCCCGCGCGCGGATCTCGGCGCTCGTGCCTACCGCCACGATGCGGCCGCCGTTGATGGCCACCGCCTCGGCGATGGCGTCGCGCGGGTTGACGGTGATGACCTTGCCGTTCACGAGCACGAGGTCGGCGGGGGCCGGGGCCTGCGCCTCGGGCGCACTGCCGCCCGGCCAGACGCCTGCCGCGAGCACTCCGATGATTGCCGCACCTGTCAGCCGACGCACCATGCACGCTCCCTCGAAAGACCCGGCGGCATCGTATCCCAGACTCGTGAGACCAGAACGGTTGCGCCGGCGTCGAAGCGGAATAGAATCCCCGACAAGGGCCGGCACGGGCCAGCCCGCAAAGCCGACCCGTGCTCGACAAGATTTCCCAACTCCTCCTCGGTGTCCGCTGGGCCGTCTTCGGCCAGGGCGAACTGCGGCTCGCGCCGCCCGACGGCGTCGCGATTGCCGCGCTGTTGGCGGTGGTCGCCGTCGGCGCCACCGTCATCACCTACCGTCGTGCCCCGCGACGGGTGACGACCCGCGACCGCATCGTGCTCACGGCGTTGCGCACGGCGCTGGTCGCGCTGCTGCTGCTGTGCCTGCTGCGGCCGATGCTGGTGCTGCGGGCCGCGGTGCCGCATCAGAACGTGGTGGCGGTGCTGCTCGACGACTCGCGCAGCATGCGCATCGCCGACGTGAACGGCCAGCCGCGCAGCGCCTGGCTGCAGGAGCAGTTCGGCGCCGCCGACCGCGGCCTGCGCCGCGGTCTCGGCGAGCGCTTCACGGTGCGCACGCTGCGCTTTTCGAGCGGCGTCAGCGCCGCCCCGGCCGGCACTGACCTCACCTTCGATGGCAGCAACACCCGCCTGGCGGCCGCCCTCGACCAGGCCCGACGGCAACTGGCCGGCGTGCCGTTGGCCGGGCTGGTCGTGGTCAGTGACGGCGCCGACACGACCGGCGATGCCGTCGAGCCGGCGCTGCTGGCCCTCAAGGCCGCCGGCGTGCCGGTGTTCGCCATCGGCGTCGGCCGCGACACCGCCGAGAAGGACATCCAGGTGGGACGCGTCAGCGCGCCGCGGGCCGTGCTGGCCGGCACGACGCTGCTGCTCGACGCGGTGGTCACGGCGCACGGCTACGCCGGCCAGTCGCTCACCATGGACGTCCTCGACGGTGCCACCATTGCCGGCACTCAGGCCTTCACCGTGGGCGCCGATGGCCAGCCCACCACGGTGCGGGTGCGCTTCACCGCGACCGAGCCCGGGCCGCGCGTCTTCACCTTCCGCGTCGCCCCGCAGCCCGGCGAGCTGCTGCCCGAGAACAATGCCCGCGACGTGCTCGTGGACGTGCGCGATCGGCGCGAGAAGATCCTCTACTTCGAGGGCGAACCGCGCTTCGAGATGAAGTTCCTCCGCCGCGCCCTGACCGGCGACAAGCAGATGCAGCTGGTGGTGCTGCAGCGCACGGCCGACAATAAGTACCTGCGCCTCGAAGTGGACGACCCCGAGGAACTCATCGGCGGGTTCCCGAAGACGCGCGACGAACTCTTCAAATACCGCGGCATCGTGCTCGGCAGCATCGAGGCGGCGGCCTTCACCGGCGACCAGCTCGCCATGCTCTCCGAGTTCGTGGATACCCGCGGCGGCGGCCTCATGATGATCGGCGGGCCGCGCTCGTTCAGCGAGGGCGGCTACGCCGGCACCGCGCTCGGCGACACCCTCCCGGTGACGCTGCAACGGATGACGCCGCCGGCCGAGCCGGTCGTGACCAAGCTCGCGATCCGGCCGACGCGCGCCGGCAGCGGCCACGCCGTGTCGCAGATTGCCGCCACCGACCAGGCCTCGGCCACACGCTGGACCGAGCTGCCGGATCTGACGACCGTGAACAGCATCGAGGCGGTGAAGGCGGGCGCGACGACGCTCCTCAGCGCCACCGACGGCGCACGGCGCGATCTGCCGGTGCTGGCCTTCCAGCGCTACGGGCGCGGCAAGTCGGCGGCCTTCACGGCGCAGGATTCGTGGCTGTGGCAGATGCACGCCTCGATGAGCGTCGAAGACCAGACGCACGAGACCTTCACCCGGCAGCTCCTGCGCTGGCTGGTCGACGGCGTGCCCGATCCGGTCGAGCTCACCACCGCGTCCGATCGTGTCGATCCGGGCGACGCCATCACCCTCAGCGTCGAAGTGGCCGACCCGTCGTTTGTCGCCGCCAACGACGCGGTAGTCACCGCCAGCGTCACCGGCCCCGATGGCGCGGCCACCACCGTGCCGCTCACGTGGAACGGGCAGCGCGACGGCCTCTACACCGGCACGGCGCCCACCGGCGCCGCCGGCTGGTACGAGGCGCGCGTCGAAGCCATGCGCGACGGCACGCTGCTCGGGCAGTCCACCGCGCACGTCAACGCCGGCCCGGGCGACGCCGAGTTCTCCGAGGCCACCCGCCAGATGGCCGCGCTGCGCCGTCTGGCCGACGACACCGGCGGTCGCGCCTACACCCCTGAAACCGCCGACCAGCTGCTCGAAGACGTGAAGTACACCGGCCGCGGCATCACGGCGGTCGAGGAACGCGAGCTGTGGAACGCGCCGATCGTGCTGCTCCTGCTCCTCGCCCTGCTGTCGGCGGAATGGGGGTATCGGCGTGCCGTCGGCCTCTCGTAACGCCACACGCCGCCTGGCGGTGCTTGCCGGGCTCGCCCTGGCGGTGGCGGGCGTGGCCGTGGTCGCCGCCCAGTCGCCGTTTCGCGGCGAACAGGAGCGCCGCCGCGGCAGCGGCATCGACTATGGCGCCAGCACGCGCGTGCCGTACGACGGCCGCTTCGCGTTCGTCCGCCTGCGCTACGACATGGGCGAGCGGCTCGGCAACTTCCGCGGCTTCCGGCGGGAGCCGCCGTGGGCCCACGACTACCCCCGCGCCGACCTGCACCTGATGAAGATCCTGAGCGAGATCACGCTGCTGCGGCCGCATCTCGACGACAGCGCCGTGCTCACGCTCGACGACCCTGAGCTGCACAACTATCCGGTCGCCTACATGTCGGAGCCCGGCTACTGGCGGCTCAGCGACGAGGAGGCCGAGGGCCTGCGCCGCTACCTCGCCAAGGGCGGGTTCCTCATCTTCGACGACTTCCGCCAGGAGCACTGGTACAACTTCGAGGAGCAGATGCGGCGGGTGCTGCCGGCGCAGCGCTTCGTCAAACTCGACGCCACGCATCCGATCTTTCACGCCTTCTTCGAAATCGATCCGGCGACGTTCGTCTCGCCCTACGGCGAACTGACGCCGATCTTCTACGGCCTGTTCGAAGACGGCGACCCGTCGAAGCGGTTGCAGGTGATTGCGAACTACAACAACGACCTGGGCGAATACTGGGAGTTCTCTGACACCGGCTGGGTGCCCATCGACCTCTCGAACGAAGCCTACAAGTTCGGCGTGAACTACATCATGTACGGCATGACACATTAACGGCGGAGCTCGGGGCCCGGGTCTCGGGACTCGGGCGGGGCTCGGATAGGTGGAGGATTCGTGGACGCAGCACACACGCAGGTGGATCTGAACGCACCGGACGACATCGCGCTCGCCGATCGCATGAACCAGGGCCAGGCCCGGATCAAGCACGAGCTGAAGAAGCTCATCGTCGGCCAGGACGAGGTGCTCCAGCAGGTGCTGCTCACGCTGTTTGTCGGCGGCAACAGCCTCATCATCGGCGTGCCGGGGCTCGCCAAGACGCTGCTCATCCACACCCTGGCGCGGGTGCTGGACCTGAAGTTCGCGCGCATCCAGTTCACCCCCGACCTGATGCCGTCGGATATCACCGGCACCGACATCATCCAGGAAGACCCGGCCACCGGGCGCCGCCAGATGGTGTTCTCGCCGGGGCCGATCTTCACCAACATCCTGCTGGCCGACGAGATCAACCGCACGCCGCCCAAGACGCAGTCGGCGCTGCTCGAAGCGATGCAGGAGCACCGCGTCACCATCCAGGGCCGCACCTACACGCTCGACGAGCCGTTCTACGTCTTCGCGACGCAGAACCCGATCGAGCTCGAAGGCACCTATCCGCGGCCGGAAGCGCAGCTCGATCGCTTCTTGTTCCATATCGTCATCGAGCACCCGCCCGAAGACGTGGAATACGCGGTCGTGCGCACGCCCACGGCGGTCATCGATCCGCAGTTCGAGCGCACCGTCAACGGCGAGGACCTCATCGCCTTCAAG